>JBBQWJ010000271.1:0-4264 GCA_038210685.1 Chitinophagales bacterium
TCCATAGCTGAAGTTGCCCATGGCGTTGAGTTGTTCCATGTAAGCGTCATATAACGGGTACCACGCTTATATAAACTGTCGAGCTTATGTAAATCATTTTCCATCATGTGTCCGCCTTCCACGCCAATCATGCATCCTAGCTTGTGTTGTTTTACTGACTTATATAATTCTTTCGGATTAGTAACCAGCATCATCTTTTGCGGGTTCCTGGCTATCCATACATACAGCGTATCAATTTCACGCTTGGCAAACGCAAACGGATTTTCCTGTTTTCCATCACACCATATAGAAAATACCTGAACATCCACACCTGCTTTCAGCATGCGGTTGAGGTCAGAATATGTTTTGCCGGTAAGATCTTCATCCAACGAGTAGCCGTTTTCGATAGCAGTAGAAATGATGTCGTTATGCGAATCGGTGAGGATGGCTTTGTAATGTATCTTTTCGTACGATTGCGCTGATGAAAAAAATGAAACAGATAACGATAACAGTAAAAGTAAAAGTGATTTTTGCATGTTAATGTTTTGAGTGTAACGAATGTAATACTATTTATTTTTTGTTGATGCATGCGCCAGTAAACCAAAAATAAAAATCCTTGTTTTTTATTCGTTTACTATCCTTTCTAATTTTTCACTTTGAACCACTTCCCATTTTTCTCCCGACCTTCACATCATAAATACATTTCAATGTCAGCAATAAAAGTAATCATCACCGGTGCCACAGGCATGGTAGGTGAAGGTGTTTTATTTGAATGTTTGCAAAACGAAAAAGTGACTGAAGTGCTTATCGTTTCTCGCAGGCACTATGAATTGAAGCATCCCAAATTAAAAGAACTGATCGTTCCCGATTTTTTTAAACTGGATAAAAACGCTGAAGATGTAGATGGCTATGATGCCTGTTTTTTCTGCGCCGGCGTAACTTCTGTAGGCAAGAAAGAAGACATTTACACGCACCTGACTTATGATACAACGATGGCATTTGCAAAAGCACTGCTTGCCGTCAATAACAATATGGTTTTTACTTATGTTTCGGGCGCCAGTACTGACAGCAGTGAAAAAGGAAGAATGATGTGGGCGCGTGTAAAAGGCAAAACAGAAAACGATTTGGCAAAGCTGCCGTTTAAAGCGGAATATAATTTCCGCCCAGGGGTGATGCAACCTTTCCCGGATCAAAATAACTGGAAAGGCATTGCTAAATTTCTCGTAAAGATTGTAAAATTTATCTCTCCCAAAAGCGTACTAACGTTGCATGAAGTTGGCTGCGCAATGATCAACGCTGTTACTATCGGATATTCAAAAAACGTTTTGGAAGTTTCAGATATCAGGAAACTGGCACATGAATAAATTTAATAATTCAACCTTGATTATTAATGAAAAATATTTGTATAAATTAGTTTGGCGGAAAAAATAAATTATAACCAATTAATTTTATCCAAATAAACAGTCATGGAACTTTCAAAAAGAAATAAAAAAGTTGCGCGTGAAGTAATTGAGAAAGGATTACAAATTGAATTCGCAAACGGATTGAAACAGGCTAAAAAAGTAATTGAGAATTGGGAAAAAAATAGCCAGGAAAATCGTGAAGCATACCACTTATTATTCAAGACAATTCATGATTTTGATAAACTTATTTCAAGGCGCTATGATAGAATGACCGGCTCAAAATATTTGTACATAATAGCCGCGCAATTTTCAGATAAAATAATTACAGAAGATGATTTAAAAGATTTTTCGCCGGAAGTGCATGAAAAAATTCTGGCAATAAAAAACTTTTGGGAAGAACATTAAAAAGAAGAAGCTGTTTTTCGTATACCCACTAATGTTATAGTATTTTCCTGAACTAAAAACAATTTCTCTTTATTGGTTGGTTTACTGGAAGATTTAGACTTTTTGAAGTTTATGTAAATTAATCCAGTCAACCAACCCAATTAATGTAAATTAGCCCATTCCCAAATTTACATTTTTTATCATTTCTCGAAAGTTTTCCTACTCCTTTTCCAACTTAAAACTTTTTAAATTAAATCCTCCTTTCTTAAAAAAGACTTTGACCTTGTTTACGCCTTTATCCAGGTGAATAGTAACCGGTAATGATTTAATAAAATCATTGTCACCGCGAGAAGCAGCAACAGCCATGTTTTCAGCGACAAGTTTATCGTTGTCATAAACATTAATCAGTCCATCACTACCGGATGTATAAAAAGCGAGATGATAATCTCCCGCGTCTTCAACCGTGGTGGTATAAAGCAGCCACTCGCCCTCTTCAATGCTAAATACATACGGTTCGTGGTTATCATCGTTTTTGATATCAACGCCATCATTCCTATAAGTGTGACCGCGGTTGCCTTGTGTATGAACGCCCGCAGTGTAACGGTAATTCGCGGTGTCATTATCGTTATACGCAAAACCATTTCTTCCCAGGTCGTAATCAACTGCATTTATAACTGTATTACCCGAAAGGATGTTGGATTTAAAAGGCAAAGTAGCAGTGGAATGAACCTGCCGGAACATTGCGTCAGTTACATCTTTGTGATAAATGTTGTTTTGGATTTGAATGTTATTGAGCAATTCATTTAATATCTGCTGGCCTTTTGCAGAATCGAGTTGCAGGCTGTCTTTACAATACTGAACAAACATATCATAATCTTTGGGCTCTTTTATCTCCAGTGGTTGATTGATGCCCATCTTTTTTAATTGCCACCAGCTCCAGCCGATGTCATTGTCTTCCACAAGCCTGATGTTATTAGTAAACCATGTATTTGAATTTTCGCCGGATTCGCCAAGCCACAATGGCACATGATATTTGTCGCGGTAATCAAGGTATTTCTGAATGGTTTCTTTCTTTGCAAAATTTCCATACTTATGAAAACTGAGCACGAGATTATTATCCCACAAAGGAAACATGCCGTTGTAATTATTGGCAAAACCATTTCCTTCCAAATAGATGATATGATTTTTATCCACCTTACGGATGGCGTTGGTTATGCGTATAAATAATTTTCTTAAAGGCTCATTTTTTAGTTCCTTTTGCCCGTGTGTATCTTTCGGATCATCAAAGCCCCAGTTCGTTTCATTTAAAATATCGTAACCGCCAATGTAAGGTTCATTCTTGTAACGTTCAGCCAGTTTTTGCCAGAGAGCTACTGTCTTATTCTGGTTGGCTTTTGATTGCCATAGCGAAGGTTCATCCGGGTGCCTGTCGGAAATGGGAAGATCGTTTCCTTCGCCGCCGGGTGCTGCATGCAGATCGAGGATAAGATAGATATGGTCTTGCTTACACCAGTTTAAGAGGCTATCCACCATTTTAAACCCTGTCGGCAACCATGTATTTTTTCCGGGAACCGGTTCATCTTTTACAGGCAAGGTAAAAAGGTCGAAATGAATGGGCAACCTGATGGAATTAAAACCCCAGGAAGCCATTGAATCAATATCCGCTTTTTGCGTATGATACTTCAGCCATTTTTCGTAAAAAATAGTTGCCTGCTCTTTACCGATCAGTTGGGTGATCTTGTCACGGATCTTGTATTGCTGCCCCAAAAATGGTAAATGAAACATATAACCTTCCTGCAGCATCCAGCCGCCAAAACCCATTCCACGAAGGATAAAATCTTTGTTCGTATCATTCTCAATATTAGTTCCGGTTACTCTTAAATATCCTTGAGCTGAAAGTTGAAAAGAAAAAACCAACAGTGAAAGAATAATAAAGATGTTTTTTAAATTTTTGCTCATACTATTTTTGCTTTTGATGCTCAAAGAACAATGGTTGAAATGCTGTGCGCTTTTGAATTGGCCTGTGCCCATTCCCCCTGTATCCATAAATGATACGGAATGTCGTTATCGGTTCTGTTTAAAACCACCACAGCGAGTTTCCCGTTTTTATTTATGAAAGAAGTGGTTTGCAAAAACGCGCGGTTGCTTGAAGCGCTTACCCTTCTTGCTCCCGGGCGAATGAATTTTGAAAACTGGCCGATGTAATAATATTCATTGGTGTAAAAAAGTTCGCCGGTATTTACATTGGCGACCAAAGGAGCATAACAAAAATTACCAACATGATTAGGGCCGCCTTGCTGATCAACCAAAATATTCCAGTCGGTCCAGGCAGTAATGCCGCGGTTGAGATCGTTAATAATATTATTGCCATACAATTCGCCAAGGCTCCAATCATGAATATTATTGAAATCAAATTTTTCTTTACAACCTTCGGTGAACATGAGATTCACATTGGGAAAAGCTTCTTTAACCCTTGTTTCATTATCAAAAAGCGGTTC
>JBBQWJ010000272.1:0-4242 GCA_038210685.1 Chitinophagales bacterium
TTTTGTTTTCTTGTACCGAAGATATTTCCTTCTTTAAAGCCATTTCCTTCAGGGCTTCCAAGCCTTGTCATAGCACAACGGAAACCAACGGTGCTGCTGGATTCATCCTGATTCATATAACGGCGTGCACCCGGAGACAACCAGTAAGGCATATCATTCCAGCTTCCACCTTTTATTACACGTGATTTATCGCTTATTAGTGTAGTAATACCGTATCCATAAGTAACATCTGAAATAGAGTCACCATCCAAATAGTTGATCACATCACCTTTTTGATAATTGCGGCGCTGTACTGCTACTGAGTCTGGAACCACTTCTTTTTTCAATCTTCCTAAAGTATCTCTCACATAATCTCCGTTTTCATCTTTATAAAATCTTTCGAATTTATTACCACGGAAAGGGTTGAAATCATCTTCATCTATTGAAGTCATTGGGCGATAAACGTCTGCTACCCATTCGCTCACATTACCACTCATGTTGTACAAGCCATAACCATTTGGATAATATGATTTTATAGGGCCGGGTATTGCTGCACGGTCATTTAAACCACCGGCAACTCCCATTACATCACCACTACCTCTTTTGAAGTTAGCCAAAAATTCTCCCTGCCAGCTACCACGGCGGTTATCACGAAGCCCGTTTACATTTTTACTCCAGGAGTAAACCTGCTGGTTAGAAATAACTTCTTCACCACGATTTTTTTCTTTGGTACGAGGTTTAGGATTTTGGGCAATGATACCATAAGCGGCATATTCCCATTCTGCTTCAGTTGGTAACCGGTAGCCTGGTAAAAGGATACCGTCTTCAAGTGTTACCACTTTTCTTGGCCTTCCGCTTACATCTTTTAAAGCACCTTTTTTAGGAGCAGTTTTATTATTAATCAATTCAGGATTCATGATGTAAGTATCGGTATTAAAGGTTGCATCACCTTCACCTCCTTTCATTGCAGCCAACGGCGCTCTTTTATTTAAATAACCTTTATCAATTAATATTTTTTCATTTACCCTGTCAGTTCTCCAGATACAAAAATCATGAGCCTGCTCCCAACTTACGCCTACAACAGGATAATAATTATAGGCAGGATAACGGAAATAATATTCAACGTATGGTTCGTTATAGGCAAGTTCACTTCTCCAAACTAATGTATCAGGCAGTGCCATTCTCATTATGGTGGTATCAGCATCAAATGTGTTGGAAAGCCAATACAAATATTCACGATAGTGAACGTTGGCTACTTCTGTTTCGTCTATATAAAAGGAATTTACACTAACTCTTCTTGGAACATTATTCCAATCTCCCATTACATCTTCTTCCTTGGCACCCATTACAAAAGTACCACCTTGCACAAATACAAGGCCTGGGCCCGTTTTCTGCTCATTGGCTTTTAATACATGGAAATTACCAAAGTTCTTATCATCATAATTCCACCCGGTAACGGAGGATTGTTGATGCTTTTTACCAAAGATACTTCCATTCTTACACGAGGGTAGAGCTACAAGGGCTGCCAGTACTATAAGGGTAAGTTTCCCGGCGAATAATGATTTTGACATGTACATTCGTTTTGCAGATTAAATAACGAAAGGTTTTCTTTCTTATTGTGAAAGGGCTGTTTCTTATGCGAATATAAATACTTTATTTGGTTTTGATTTGCGAATAAACTTAAAAGGTAGCGTTAATAATATTTTTGCAATGTCTTCACAAATAGCCCTATTTTACTATTTATTTTCTGGTACAATTTTTAATTAATTACATTCTTGGTTGTTTAAAAATGTTTTAGGGAATCAAAAAATGCAATAAATAATAGTAGGTGGCGTTCATTGTGCATCAAGTGCCGGTTACCAACTGCTACTGAAAATTTAATTGGATGTTTAAAAAAAAAAATTATTTTTACAATCTTCAACCCCGACATTTATAAGAGAATTCTACCTAACCAGTACATTTAAAATTCACATGAAAAGAGCCTTGTTAAAGTTGACTGCAATAATAATGCTGATTGGAGCGACTGTATCTGTAAATGCACAAACTGCTAATTCCATAAATGTGGTAACTACCGCTGTTCCTTTTTTGCGTATTTCTCCTGATGCCCGTTCAGGCGGTATGGGTGATGTAGGTATTGCCACTATACCCGACGCGAATTCGATCTTTTGGAATCTTTCAAAAATACCTTTTGCTAAAGATAAATCGGCTATTGCCTTAACCTATACTCCATGGTTAAAGGGGCTTGATCTTAATGATGTGTACCTTGTTTCTGCCGCCGGTTATCACCAGCTTGATGATGTGCAGGCCATTTCGGCATCGGTTCGTTATTTTAGCCTCGGAAATATCCAGTTTACTGATAACCTGGGAAATGACCTTCAAACTTACAGGCCTCGGGAATTTGCTGTAGATGCAGGTTATTCACGAAAACTTTCTGATAAACTAGGGTTAGGCATTTCTTTAAGATATATCAATTCTAATCTTGCCAGCGGCCAATCTTCAAGTGGTTCTACTTATAAAACCGGAACTGCAGTAGCAGGGGATCTTTCTTTGTTTAATGATGGCTCAAAAGGTGGAACAGTTTCAGGCTTAAACTGGGGCGTTGCCATTTCTAATCTGGGCTCAAAAATATCTTATACCAATGATGCATCCGAACGTGATTTCATTCCTGCCAACCTTGGCCTTGGAGTAGCGTATGTAGATGTAGTAGACGAAACAAGTAAAGTTACTTTTGGCCTGGATGTAAATAAATTATTAGTGCCTACACCTCCTGCAATCGGCGACTCTGCAGGATTGGTAGCATATCATAATAAAGGTGTGGTACAAAGCTGGTTTAGCTCGTTTGGAGATGCACCCGGAGGTTTTAGTGAAGAATTAAAGGAGTTCCAGCTTTCTTTAGGTACAGAATATACTTACAACGATCAGTTTTCGTTACGATTGGGCTATTTTTATGAAAATAAAAGTAAAGGTGACAGGCAATATTTTACCGTGGGCGCTGGTTTAAACTATAATGTATTCGGCTTGAACTTTTCTTATTTGATTCCTTCAGGAACAGGTGTGAACAGAAATCCATTATCAAATACCTTGCGGTTTAGTATTCTTTTCAATCTCGGGACACCCGATTCGGGACAGTAACTTTTAAAATTTATTTTAATTATAATCTTACGCCCCTATTTTTGGGGCGTTTTTGTTATGTTACTTTTTCAAACAGTAAAGCAACAAATAATTAAGAATCTTATTTTCTTGTCGTAAAAAATATTACCAATGCAGGCACAAACTTCTTCTTTTAGAATTGGTTTTGGCATCGACTTTCACCAGTTGGTCGCTAACCGTGAATTGTGGATAGGAGGTATAAAACTGGAACATCATAAGGGCGCTCTTGGCCATAGTGATGCAGATGTTTTGTTACATGCTATTTGCGATGCTATGTTGGGCGCTGCCTGTTTGGGGGATATTGGAACTCATTTTCCTGATACTGATGAGAAGTATAAAAATATCGACAGCAAGATTTTGTTGAAAAATTCCAATGAATTAATTCATAATGCCGGATATCAAATCGGGAACATAGATTCTACTGTTTGCCTTGAGTTGCCAAAAATAAAACCACTTGCAGCTCAAATGCAAAAAGTGATTGGTAATATTCTTGATGTAAATGAGAACCAGGTTTCCATAAAAGCTACCACTTCAGAAAAGATGGGTTTTGTGGGGCGTGAAGAGGGAATAGCAGCCTATGCAACTGTTTTGTTAACAGCAATACAATAAATTTTCTCGCTCTATTTATTTTTTCATCTCCTGTTAGCCATTCTTATCTTTGTAACCATGCATCATGTGGAAATCAAAATTATAAATACTTCGGATAACCCAATTCCGGAGTATGCTACTGAAGGCTCATCCGGACTCGACCTTCGAGCCTGGTTACCTGAACCTGTTACCTTAAAACCTATGGAAAGGAAGATGATACCGACAGGGCTTTTTCTTGAAATTCCAGAAGGATATGAAGTACAAGTGAGGCCCAGAAGCGGGATGGCGATTAAACATGGTATCACCTGTTTAAATTCTCCAGGAACGGTTGACAGCGATTATCGTGGTGAAATTAAAATCATTCTCATAAATTTATCGTCGGAAGTTCATACAATAAACAGCGGCGACCGTATAGCGCAAATGGTGGTAGGTAAAGTGGAAAGAGCATTTTTGCAGCCCGTGGTTCAATTAGAATCTACACAAAGAGGCGAAGGAGGTTTTGGACATACAGGAAATATTTAATTT
>JBBQWJ010000273.1:0-4219 GCA_038210685.1 Chitinophagales bacterium
AATCCAGTCCCGGGCACTAATTACATTTTAAAAGCCTTGATGGTGTGAACTTTCAGGGCTTTTCTATTTTATCGTTTTATCGCAACCTCCGCTTGTGCTGCTAATAAGAAACCAATTATTAAGCGGCACAGTAAACAAACTTTTATTGGGAATTCTTATTTTTTGATAACGATCTTTTGCAATTTCTGCTGCATTACTTCATCAAAGAAATTTTCTACAGAAGCATATTTTAAGGCAGCCGCTCCGGCTTTCAAAACTCTTACCAAATAGCCTCCCCATAATCTCAAATTAAAATCTTCTTTTTTTGTTGGTTTACTGCCAACTGCAAATATTTGTGTAGTTTCCTTTTTCATTTCTTCAAATTCAAAATAATTTTCTACCTTGAATTGACTATTGATTATTGACTATTCACCATTCACCATTCACCATTCACCATTCACTAAAATACCATGGCAACCTTTCAATTATCACTACAACAAATAGAAAGCTATAAAAAAGATGGCTTTGTAATCGTCAAAAACTTTTTGCAGAAAAACGAGATCGAAAAATTGTATGCGATAGCCACTGGCGATGACACTTTGCGCAAACATGCATTTGATTTGAATGACCAGTCGGGCAAAAAAACAAAACTCACTTTGTGGTACACGCCGGGCAATGACTCATACGGCTTGCTTACCAAAAGTGAGCGCATGGTCAATTCTGTTGACAAACTGATGGATGGCAACAGCGCCGTTTGCCATTTTCACAGCAAGCTGATGCAGAAAGAACCAAAGGTGGGCGGTGCCTGGGAGTGGCACCAGGATTATGGTTACTGGTATAAAAATGAATTTTTATTTCCTGATCAAATGATGTCTGTAATGATCGCAATAACAGAAGCCAATAAAAAAAATGGTTGTTTGCAGGTGATAAAAGGTTCGCATAAAATGGGACGCATAGAGCATGGCTTTACAGGCGAGCAGGTAGGCGCTTCTCAACATTATGTTGATCTCGCTTTAAAAATAATGGAACTGGTTTATGTAGAAATTATGCCAGGCGACGCGCTGTTTTTTCACAGCAATTTATTGCATCGTTCCGAAGCCAATCTTTCTGAAAACCCCCGTTGGTCATTAATCTCTGTTTATAACAGGAGTTCGAATGTTCCTTACAACGAACCTTCACAATCATCTATCGTTCCTTTAAAAGCTGTTCCTGATGAAGCTTTGATGGAATGGGAAACCGAAGGTATTGGCGCTGAAGCGAATTTTTTAGAAAAAGAAAAAGATGAAGCGCTGAAATAAACTAAACTCTTCCCTCCTCTCCAAAATAATCTTTAGATTTGTTTCTATCAATCACTTAAAATCTAAGAAAAGATTGATGAATTATAAACGTAATTGCATTACAAAATTTTCCAAAAAAACAAAAAGTAATTATGAAATTAGCAATTCTTGGTTCCGGATTTATCGCCCGTTTTTATGCCGATGCATTAGTTGGCCAACGCAGAAAAGATGAGATCACTATCGTTTACAGCCGCACGCTTGAAAACGCGAAAAAGTTTGCCGATGATTACAAGGTGCCGAACTATACGGACAGCATCAAAGAATGTGTTTCGCATAAAGATGTGGATGCTGTAATTATTGCTTTGTCGAACGACATGCATCTTGAATCGGTACTTGCTTGTTGTGAAGCAGGAAAGCATGTGTTGTGTACAAAACCTCTTGGCCGCACTGCCAAAGAAGCGTACCAAATGTTGCAGGCCGTTGAAAAAGCCAACGTTACCGGCGGCTACCTGGAAGATCTTGTGTATTCGCCCAAATCTTTAAAATCAATGGCTACGATACAAAGCGGTGCGATCGGTGAAGTGATCTGGGCAAAAAGCAGGGAAACACATCCCGGCCCACACAGCGATTGGTTTTGGGATAAAGAAAAATCGGGCGGCGGTGCTATCATCGACCTCGGTTGCCACTGCGTGGAATTGTGCAGGAATTATATTGGCAAAAATGTGAAACCTGTAGAGGTGATGTGTTGGGCAGACACACGCGTTCACCCGATAGAAGCAGAAGACAACGCGGTGGCTTTGGTAAAATATGAAAACGGCGCCATCGGGCAGTTTGAAGTAAGCTGGTCATTCCGTGGAGGAATGGATCTTCGTGAAGAAGTGATGGGAACTGAAGGAACTATCTGGACGAATAATTTTTTACGTACCGGTTTTGAAATGTTCACTTCAGGCAAAGGCGGAAATTATATAGCAGAAAAAGCCGAAAGCAATTCAGGCTGGCTTTTCCCTGTAGGTGATGAAATAAATGATTTGGGTTACAATCACATGTTTACTGATATGTTTGATGCAATCGATAACAATAAACAACCGCTTGAAAATTTTTATGACGGTTATGTCGTAAACGCAATTTTAGACGCGGCCTTCGTTTCAGCGAAAAGTAAAAAGTGGGAACCGGTTCAAATTGACGATTGGCGAGGGGTTGCAGAGAAAAAAGTGAAAAAGGAAATGACGAGCTATGATGAAGATTATTATTTAATAAAAGAAGAAGTACTTCCTTCAGGTGAAAAAAAGTATATCATAAAAAATAAAAAAACGGGTTCAATAGAAAAGCGATAAAGTGCTTTGATCATTGGCTAATGATTGTTCCAGTCGGGTCCTCTGTGGGAGGCCCGGCCGGGGTGGGAAGGTGCCCGTTCTTTCCAAATGCCAAAAATAAAATCACACCGGCAATTACAGAAATCAATGAACCTGCAAGTACACCAATTTTAGCAAATTTGAGTAGTTCCAAATCTTTAAATGCGAGTACTGAAATAAATAGAGATAAAGTAAACCCCATACCACCGAGGGCAGCCATTGCAAGAATATGATTCCAATGGGCACCTTTTGGCATCGCAGCTATTTTTAATTTTACTGAAGCCCAAACAGATAAAAATATACCCAGCGGCTTTCCTAAAACTAATGCCAATATAATGGCAAAACTTATAGGATTTGTGAGTGATTTGAAGAAGGAACTGTCAATAGGTACACCGGCATTAGATAAAGCAAATAGCGGCATAATAATGAATGATGAAACCGGGTGAAGCGATACTAATAATTTACTCAAAAGTGATTCTGTGTCCTCACTCGTCTTTTCGATTTCATTAATAATCACCTGCTGCTGTTCTTTTTCCTCAACTGTATTACCCTCATTTCTCTCGTAGGCACTGATTAATCCGGAAACTTTTTTAGTATAATCCTCTTTATTTATCTTACGTGAAGCCGGCACCGTTAAAGCCATAATAACGCCTGCAATAGTAGGGTGAATGCCGGATTCGGAGAAGAAGAACCAACTCGCAATTCCTAAAATAAGAAAAAGAGTAGAATTGAAAAATCCAATTTTTTTTATAATAAAAGCAATAACAAGTATCCCAATACCAATAAAAAGTGAAACAAAATCTATATTTGAGGTATAAAAAAAAGCGATTACCAAAATAGCAATCAAGTCATCGATAATTGCAAAAGCAATTACAAAAATTCTTATTGAGGAAGGCACTCTTTTTCCCAGCATCCCAATAATTCCTAAAACAAAAGCGATATCAGTTGCCATGGGAATACCCCAACCTTCAAATCCATGGCTTGCATAATTAATGGAAAGATAAATTAATGCAGGCACTGCCGCTCCCCCCACAGCAGTGATCACAGGTAATACAACTTGTCCTTTATTGGAAAGTTCTCCAACTAAAACTTCCCTTTTAATTTCAAGGCCTATTACAAAAAAGAAGACCGCCATAAGTCCATCATTTATCCAATGATGCAGGGTGTGATGTAGATGAAAATTTGCTACGGTAAATCCAATCTCGGTATTCCAGAAATGTTCAAAGCTTTCAGAATAAGAGGAATTAGCTAAAATAAGCGCAACGACTGAGCAACTGAGTAATAAAATGCCGCTCAATACTTCGAGGTTTACAAAATGCTGAAAAGGTGTAAGCAATTTTGCCAGCCCGCTTGAAAACCCGTTTTTTATAGCATTTGATTTTTTATTGATATTCATAAATGCCAGTTTTAAATCTGATTACTTAATGTAAATGTATTTCGATTCCTTAATATTGGGAGTAATTATCATGTAACTCACTTTTATGCAATTTCCCCCCAGCTTTCAGCCTCTATGCAGATTCTTAAGAAGAGAATATATTCTGAAATGAAATTCAACTTAATAAAAATAAGAAATGAAGAAATTTGTTTGTTCACTATTAATGATTGATAAAT
>JBBQWJ010000274.1:0-4217 GCA_038210685.1 Chitinophagales bacterium
TTTGGGAAATGAGTGGCCATTACTAAAAACGCAATTAACCGGATTATTTAATAATACACAACATTGGCTTGCAAATACTTTTCATCTTAACTTGCAAAAACAAACAGAGTATTTAAATAAAAGCACTCAAAGTGTTCTTAATTCTGGTGGCAGCATTATTGAAAAAACAGTTTTGTCTATTTCTTCAGTAGTTCTCATTCTCGTGTTCACCATCATCTATACTTTATTTATTTTAATCTACCGCCGGCATTGGATGCGTTTTGTGGTTGCCGCTTTCACTGAAAAACACAAAGATCTTATTTATGACATTTCAGAACATATAAAAAATATTATTCGTAAATATATCACCGGTTTATTTTTTGAAATGACCATTTTAGTTATAGTAAGTTGCCTTGTGTTTTGGACATTAGGAATCAAATATGTTTTTCTTCTCGGACTGATTGTAGGCGTTTTTAACCTGATTCCTTATGTAGGAATTTTTACTGCCCTGGCCATAAGTACAGCAATTACTTTTGCTACCCTTGATGCTTCACACGCATTATATGTTGCTATTACTATTGTTGGCATTCATTTGATTGACAGTAATTTTTTAATGCCAAAAATTGTTGGCTCAAAAGTGAAGTTAAATCCCTTAATGGTTATTTTAGGTGTAGTTACCGGTGAACTTTTATGGGGTATACCGGGAATGTTTTTATCTATTCCATACCTGGCAATATCAAAAGTTATTTTCGACAGGATTAATACTCTTCAATCACTTGGAATATTATTAGGAGATGAAGAATATAAACCGAAAAATCTTAGTTCGAAAAACAAAAAAATTACTGAAGCAACAAAAGAAAAATAAAAATCCAGCTTATTTGTTTTTTTACTGGATTTTTAAAATATTTTTTACACTTTGTTGTTCTTTATTTCATCTACGATTCCAGGATCGAGCAAAGTAGTTGTATCACCCAAATTTTCCATTTCACCTTCGGCAATTTTTCTCAAAATGCGCCGCATGATCTTTCCACTTCTTGTTTTAGGAAGGCCATTTACAAATTGTATTTTATCCGGCTTGGCAATTGGCCCGATAATTCTTGAAACGGTTTCTAAAATATCCTGTTTGGAAAGCTCATCTTCAGAATGCTTTTTATCTGTGATCACAAATGCGTAAACGCCTTGTCCTTTGATATCATGCGGGAAGCCAACTACAGCACTTTCTACCACACTCGCATGCATATTTATAGCATTTTCAATTTCTGCAGTTCCAATCCTGTGGCCGCTTACATTCAATACATCATCAACCCTGCCGGTAATTCTATAGTTGCCGTTTTCGTCTTTCAAAGCGCCGTCGCCTGTAAAATATAAATTTTCGTAAGTAGCAAAATAATTTTTGCGGCAACGTTCATGATCTCCGTAAGTGGTTCTTAAAATGCCGGGCCACGGCGCCTTTATACAAAGATTGCCTTTAAGCAGGCCGTTCTCATCTTTTTCTGTTACTTCCTGTCCCTGGTCATTTACCAAAACAGGCTGCACACCAGGCATTGGTAAAGTAGCCCATCCAGGTTTGGCAGGTGTAACGCCTGCTAAATTGGTAATTAAAATTCCTGCGGTTTCTGTTTGCCACCAGGTATCAACAATCGGGCATTTCTTTTTTCCAATTTTTTCATCATACCAATGCCATGCTTCTTCATTAATGGGTTCCCCAACGGTTCCCAATACTTTTAATGAAGACATATCTTTTCCTTTTAAGGGATCTAATCCATAACTCATCAAACTCCTTATTGCTGTGGGTGCTGTGTACAAAATATTCACTTTGTATTTATCAACAATATCCCAAAACCTTCCTGCATCGGGCCATGTAGGAATTCCTTCAAACATTACACTTGTACCGCCTGCTGCCAAAGGTCCATAAACGATATAACTGTGACCTGTTATCCATCCGATATCGGCAGTGCAAAAGTGAACGTCGCCGGGTTGATATTGAAATACGTTTACAAAAGTATAGGCAGTCCAAACCATATAACCAGCGCAGGTTTGCACCACACCTTTTGGTTTGCCTGTAGAACCTGATGTATATAAAATGAACAGCGGATCTTCCGCATCCATTTCTGTTGCGGGCATGGTGACCACATTATTTTTTTCGATCTGGGATAATGCATAATCCATTTCATCTTCCCACCACAAATCGCGTCCTTTGATCATGGAAACAGGTGTTCTTGTCCTGGTATAAACAATTACTTTTTTTACAGTCTTGTTACCAATTAATGCATCATCGATAATTCTTTTTAAAGGAATGTCTTTGCCACCGCGGTAAGCGCCATCACATGTAATAATAAACTCTGCGTTCGCGTCTTCCAGGCGGTCTGCAATACTTTGTGCAGAAAACCCTCCAAAAATTACACTGTGAATGGCACCTATTCTTGCACAGCCCAAAACGGCGTAAGCCAATTCGGGAACCATCCCCATATAAATACAAACACGGTCGCCTTTTTTTACGCCGTTATTAATCAGCATCTGGGCAACCTGGCAAACTCTTTTGTGCAACCTAGTATAAGTTACCACTCTTGTTCTTTCTTCAGGATTATTCGGTTCCCAGATTATTGCGGGCTTCTCTCCCATTGTTTCAAGATGGCGATCAATACAATTCTCGGTAATATTGAGTTTAGCGCCTTTAAACCATTCAACCTTTGGTTCTTTAAAATTCCATTCCAAAACCTTATCCCATTTTTTTCGCCAATAAAAATTTTCAGCAACTTCAGCCCAGAACTCTTCAGGCTTTTCAACACTTTTCTTATAGTTTGCGTGGTATTCTTCAAATGTTTTTATCTGATAAGGATATTCCATGATTAAAATGTTTTAAAGTTTAGGTTAATACGTTAATTAAAAATTGATGAAGCAAAATAAGAATCTGCTTTATTTATTTGTTTACTACTAATTAATCTTAATTCTCACTTACTGATTGTTGCCTTTCCAACTCTTCTCTTTTCAACACTTCAGGGATTGCCGGAACCATCGCTTTGTAAACCGCATCTTCAATAGATCCTCTTATATTTAATTTATATAAATTATCACTTCTTATTGGATCCACGCGATTGCTTAAAAATACATAAACTAAATCATATTTTGGATCAACCCAAATACACGTTCCTGTATATCCTGTGTGGCCAAAAGTGAGTGGTGAAGCAAATCTGGATGGATATGGATGAGGATCTGTAGTGGTATAATTATCTTTTTGTGGTTTGTCAAAAGCTATGCCACGCCTGCTTATGCTTGAATTGTAGGCAGTAAATAATTTTAGGGTTGAAGGTTTAATATATTGTTTGCCCTTGAATGATCCTCCATCTAAAAACATTTGAAGAAGTGCTCCGATATCTTCTGCATTGCTGAACAGACCTGCGTGGCCTGCATCGCCGCCAAACATGGCGCTTCCTTCATCATGAACGTCTGCATGCAAATGCTGGCGCCGGAAATAACTATCTACTTCCGTCGGAGCCACCAGATTGGTATCAAACCTGTTCCTGGGATTAAAACCAATAGAATGAAGCCCCATAGGTTTGTAAAAATACTTATCAGCATATTTATCAATCCTCAATCCTGAAATTGCCCGGACAACATCCGCCATCAAAATAAAATCATTGTCACTATAAACATATTTTTCCTCGGGAAGAAGTTTGCTATCAGCAATACTTTTGTTCATCGTGGCCTCATAACCTCTTCGTAAATATAAATGCTGTGCAACCCTCACATTAAATTTAGCGGATGAATCAGGGCGGAAATATTGGGCAAGCGGCTTTCCTGTAACGGGGTCAACGGTTTTCTTGTAGAAGACAACATCAGGAACGAGCCTTGCCTGGTGCAATAATATTTTTTCTATGTTCAGTTTGGCTTTATCACTTTTTCTTACCCAGGGAAGATAAGTGCCGAGTGTTTTATCAAGACTAAGTTTACCCTGGTCATACAATTTCATCACGCCAAGTGTAGTGGCACAAATTTTTGTAACTGAGGCCATGTCATAGATTGAATTAAGATTGACAGGTTCCGGAGTATCATAATTGTATTTGCCGTATGCTTTCTCAAAAACGATTTTTCCATGACGGGCAATCAAAACCACACATCCCGGATAAGCGTGGCCTGCAATTCCCGCCAAAGCAATTGAATCAATATCGTGTGTCATTTGCAACCCATTTATTCCTTCTTCATCAGGAGTAGCAAGCGGCATTATCCTTTTTGGTAAA
>JBBQWJ010000275.1:0-4211 GCA_038210685.1 Chitinophagales bacterium
GTTTTCCATCAAAAGCTGAATGGTTTCTTTTGTTTTTTGTTCGAGTATAACTTCTTTGTTTTTTGTAAGCTGATCAATCATTCCTGGTGTATAATGCCTGATCGTTAGAAGCAACAAATCTTTGTGAATCTGAACCTCAAAAATTCCAGAAGCTTTAAGAGCAATATTTTCTGTTTTTACAGGTATATCATCAATACAAATCATCAGGCTTATGGCAGTGTTTTGTGTAAGGTTTGGTTTTACATTGTTACTCTCTAATATTTCATTTAAAAAGTTCGTGGGCTTTCCTTCTACAAAAGAGAAATCTGTTGATTGCAAGGTTATCAATACCTGGTTCCTTTTATAAACGATCATGGGAGGTAATGATGCAGAAGATTTTGCTGTTATAACGGTGCCGGCTAAACGCAGATCTAAAAATGATCTAGCAAAAAGAGGTATGTTTTTATTTTGTAATGGTTTGATGGTTTTGGGATGAATTACCTGCGCTCCGTAATAAGCCATTTCAATCACTTCCTTGTAACTCAGCTCCTCAATAGTAACGGCTTCTTTAAAATCTTTCGGATCAGCATTCATCACCCCGTTTACGTCTTTCCATATTGTTACACTTTCAGCATTCAGTAAATCAGCGAAAATAGCCGCGGTAAAATCACTGCCTTCGCGGCCGAGCGTTGTACTTTCGTTCTCGTCTGTACTTGCTATAAATCCCTGGATTATCACAAAATTAGTGTGTTCAAAAAGCGGAACTAATTTTTCTTCTACCTGTTTTTTTGAAACATCCCAATCAATTTTTGCATCCCTGAAAGTATCATCAGTTCTCAATACATCTCTTACGTCTATCCAATGATTCGGGATTTTTTGTTCATTCAGGAAAAAGGAAATAAGTGTAGAAGAAAGTAATTCACCCGAGCAAACTATCTGGTCATAATAATAGTTGTAATCCTTTACAGGCTTATCGTGCAGCAACCATTCCACTTCAGTAAAAAAATCATTTAACTGGTTGGTGGCTTTCTGCCATTGAAGGGTAACTAAATATTTTAACTGGTCGAGGTGATAATTTTTGATCTTATAAAAAAGCTGAAGTGCATCCTCATTTCGTTCTTCACAAAACGCGTCGAGCACTTTTTCCAAAGCGTTTGTTATTTTGCCCATCGCTGAAATAACGATCAGGATCTTTTCGTCTTTGTGATTTTCAAGAATATGCGCGAGGTTGCGTATACGGTCAAAACTATTGGTACTTGCTCCACCAAATTTAAACACCTTCATTTTCTCATTTTTGGTTTCTTACTTATTTTTTGCTTAAAATTTGGTTAGGTGGGTTATTTATACTCATTGTTAACTTTGTTATTTATTTCACAAGTTGATAATTGTTTACCAAAACCGAAGCGGAAATTTGAAGTAATCTTTCCAGTTCCCGAATCATATCTACCGTCAATCTTTTTTTTCTGTTTAGGATTTCTGATACGCGGCTCTTTCCGCCAATTACTCCAACTAAATCCTTTTGGCGCATATTCAGTTCTTCCATCCGGATTTTTATTGCTTCGATTGGGTCTGGCGCTTCAATCGGATAATGTTCGTTTTCATAATTTTCGATGAGCAAGGATAAAATTTCGGCCTCATCGCCCTCTTTTGTATTAGTTGGCGCATCAAAAATCGCATCAAGTTGACCGAGTGCATTTCGGTAATCCTTTTCTGTTTTAATTGGTTTTAACTTCATAATATTTTTTTTAAATCGTGTCTGCATCAATTTTGTCGTATTCGGCATGAGTGCCGATAAACCGTATAAATGCCCATTGTTTTTCGTAATTGAACTTAACAATAAGGCGATAGGAATTCCCTTTAATATTAAAAACTGCCCGGTTATTTTTTAGAATACTTGCACTGACGTAAGCTTGTTTTATATCGTTCGGCGAATTCCATTTTGAACTTTTTGCTGTATCATACCAGGTTTTCAGATATTGTTCAGAATCGGCGTGATTTTCCCAAAATTCCCGAAGTGTACTTTTTGCAAATATTCGTTTCATTACTTCAACTAGGATACAAATATACAGAAAGTTCTCTAATATCGAACTGTAACGAATTCTATTTGTATAATTTTATTGGAGTTGTTCAAACAGAATTTGAATCTTGCCTGGCTGTCTCCCATTTGAATTTATAGAAAACAGTAAAAAAACAATTAACCCCAATTCTTATTTTACCAAAGTGCCTTCCAAATCTTTATTTGCCAGCTGCCCGCAGGCCGCATCAATATCTTTCCCACGACTAATTCTTAACCTTACATTTACGCGATGTGCCGCTAAATAATCCATGAATTTTTGCGTTGCTTCTTTTTCCGGCTTTACAAAATCAACTTCATCAATAGGATTGTATTCAATAATATTTACCAGGTGAACCGGAACCTGCTTATAAATTTTTATAAGGTCATCCGCATCCTGTATAGAATCGTTTTCACCTTTGAATAAAATGTATTCAAAGGTGATATCGTTCTTTGTTTTCTCATAAAAATAATTCAAAGCATCTATCAGCGATTTGATATTATTGGTTTCGTTGATCGGCATTATTTCACTTCTTTTTTTATCGTTCGCCGCATGAAGAGATAATGCGAGGTTGAATTTTACACCATCATCGCCCAATTGCCTGATCATTTTTGAAATCCCGGAAGTGGAAACAGTAATTCTTTTCGATCCCATTCCCAAACCATCAGGCGCCGTAATCCTTTCAATTGCTTTAAGTACATTTTTGTAATTCAACAGTGGTTCACCCATTCCCATAAAAACAATATTGCTTAACTTTTTCCCATACGTTTTTTCAGCCATTTCATTCAGCAAAGCCACTTCATCATAAATTTCATCAAAGTGCAGGTTTCTTTTCCTGTCCATGAAACCTGTTGCACAAAATTTACAACTGAGGCTGCATCCTACCTGTGAAGAAACACAGGCGGTTTGGCGGTCTTCTACAGGAATTAAAACACCTTCCACCAAATGTCCGTCAACAGTTTTAAACCTGCTTTTTATAGTACCGTCGCTGCTGTATTGAGAGAGATTATTGGATAATGCAGGAAGAGAAAAAGTTTCTGAAAGCTTTTCCCTAAGCTCTTTGCTCAGGTTAGTCATATCCTCAAAACTTCGGGCATGCTTTTTCCAAAGCCATTCCCACACTTGTTTTGCCCGGAATTTTTTATCGCCTATAGATAAAAAATATTGGGTAAGTTCGTCAAGAGTAAGCGTGCGGATATTTTTTTTCGCGTTCATCGTGCAAAGATAAGATGGTAAGCTGAAGGCGGAAAAACGAAAACATTTATCTTGCACCTCCACAAATAAAAAATAATGGAAACAGTTTACGTTATTGATGCATTAAGGACTGCTGTAGGTCGCTATGGTGGCGCTTTGAGTTCTATTCGGCCTGATGATCTTCTTGCTGATGTGATTGAAACTTTAGTAAAAAGAAATGGTAAAATTGAAGCAACTGAAATTGAAGATGTGATTGCGGGAGATGCTAACCAGGCGGGAGAGGACAACCGGAATGTCGCACGTATGGCGGCTTTGCTCGCTGGTTTGCCGGTTTCTGTGCCTGGAAATACGGTTAACCGGTTATGTGCCAGTGGTTTACAGGCCGTTATGGACGCTTCACGGGCGATTATGTGTGGCGATGGTAATATTTTTCTTGCCGGCGGAGTGGAAAGTATGACGAGGGCACCCTTTGTAATGGGGAAATCCGAAGGCGCTTTTAGCAGGAAAAAAGAGCTGTATGATACTACTATAGGTTGGCGTTTTCCCAACAAAAAATTGATCGAAAAATACTATCCTTATTCCATGGGAGAGACTGCTGAAAATGTGGCAAAGCAATGGAAAATTTCACGAAGGGCGCAGGATGAATTTGCGTTTGAAAGCCAGCAGAAATATTTTGCGGCTTTAGCTTCCGGAAAATGGAAAGACGAAATTGTTCCGATAGAAATAACACCCAACAAAATCGAAAGGATCATTTTTGATACTGATGAACACCCCAGGAAAAGTTCGCTTGAAAAGTTGTTGCAGCTTAAGCCGGCTTTTATAAGAGATGGGACAGTTACCGCCGGAAATTCTTCAGGAATTAATGATGGAGCCGCCATGTTATTGCTGGCCAATGAGAGTATGGTTAAGAAATACGATCTTAAACCCATGGCTAAAGTTGTAAGTATGGCTGTTGCCGGTGTTGATCCTGCCATTATGGGAATT
>JBBQWJ010000276.1:0-4198 GCA_038210685.1 Chitinophagales bacterium
TGTTTTAAGAGGTAGTCCATTCCATATTGCATTCAATTATTCACAATTAAAAATAATTGACATGCAAACAAACAATCCCTTCGAACTAATTCTAAACAAGCTCGAACAAATACAAACGACTGTTGATATTATATCAGTCAATTCACCAGGACAAAACCTACCCACCCCAACAGACCCTGACAGGATTATTGATTTGCCGGAAGCTGCCAAGATCCTTTGCAAACCAGTCGGCACGGTACGCGGATATATTCATTCCCGTAACCTTCCGGCCAGATTAGTTGGGAAAAGTTATCTAATTATTTACAAAGAACTTATGAAATGGTTTGAGAATTACCAGGCGGCCTATAAAACTGAAAATAAAAAAACTGCCACCAGCCTGATGATGGAAAACCGTAAGCGTTACAGGAAGGATTCAATGTAAACTACTCCGATAATAATATTAATCCTATAAAATTATTTCGATGGAAAGCTTACAATCATTGGAAGATGGCGGAGGCCAGATTAAGGCCCCTGACTTTCCTATCCATATTTTTCCTCAACAACTTCAGCAGATTATCATAAGTTACTGCAGCACGCTGAATCTCAATATAGACTATGCAGCAGTAACCGTTTTGTATGCTTTTTCGGTAGCGCTCGGTGGCCATTACAGCCTTACAGTTAAACGGGGATGGACGGAACTACCTACATTATTTGTTGCTTTAGTGGGCAAGCCGGGCATCAACAAAAGCGGGCCTATTTCTATCTTCACTCAGCCCCTGGAAAAATTGGAAAAACTTTTATTCAAAAGATTTTTAGATGAATTCGCCACGTTCAAAAAAAGCAGGAGCACAAAGAAAGAAAACGGCGATTTAAGCGCCACATCGGAAGAACCCGTACGAAGACAGTTGGTAATCAAAGATGCAACGCAGGAAGCGATGTTGAAAGCTCTTTACGATAACCCTCATGGGTTCGCGGGCATCTATGATGAACTGGCGGCATTTTTAAAATCTTTCAATAAATATAAAACCGGTGGCGGAGATGAAGAAGTGATGTTGAGCCTGTTTAGCGGAAAAAGTATTTCTGTAAACAGAAAGAGTTCAGAACCCATTTTTATTGAAAAGCCATTTATTAGCATCATTGGCAGCATACAACCACAGGTATTAATTAATCTCCTCGGTAATAATAAAATTGACAATGGCCTGACTCATCGTTTTTTATTTGCCTTTCCTGATAATGTTATTCGTGAAGATCTATCCGATGAGGATGTGCCGGAATATATTGAAGAACTATATCAAACGTTTATCAATCGCATATTGATTTCCGATTTTTTTCATGCCGATGGTTATCCGGCTCACAAACTAAATCTATCAAAAGAAGGGTATGAAGCTTACAAGATTTTTCGAAGAAGAATCAATGATACTATTAACAACGAAAAGAGTGATGCCATCTCGGGGATCTATGCCAAATTAGACACTTACAGTTTGCGGATAGCTTTGATACTGCATGTAATGCGTATTGGTTGCAATGAGCCAGATATTGATCCCTACCAGGTCTCTGCAGACACTTTTTACAAAGCGGCAGAACTGATTGAATATTTTGAACACAACGCGCTCAAGGTTTTTAAACTGATGGAAAAGTTTCGCGATCCATTAAAAGATTATCCGATGGAACACAAAATTATCTACTACCAGTTACCCTATTCATTTACCACAAGCGCTGCCTGGGAAATCGCTAAAGAAAAAGTGAGCAGGCGAACCCTGTTTAATATTCTTTCAGACGAATACTTATTCACTAAGCTTAAGCATGGTATCTATGAAAAGATTTGGTAAATCACCTTATAGAATCATGCACTATCTGCATTATTTGCACTATGGGAAGGAAAACCAGGGTCATAATGCACAAAGTGCAAATAGTGCACGCATTTTCTTCACTATAAAAAATATATCAGAATGACACCACAAAAAATAAACTGTAATGAAGCCAAAAGAATGGACATAGTTACTTATCTGGAAAGCCTCTCCATAAAACCTGAAAAAGTAAATGGCAATGACTATTGGTATCTGTCTCCATTAAGAGATGAAAAGACACCCTCTTTTAAAATAAACAGAAAGCTGAATGTGTGGTATGATCACGGCATAGGGAAAGGTGGCAAACTGGTAGATTTAGGAATTTTGTTACATCATTGTAGTGTTCAGAAATTTTTAGAAAAACTGAATACTCAGGAGCATCCTTTTTCTTTTCACCAGCAGAAAATGCCACTACAAAAAGCAGATGAGATTGTGGAAAATAAAATAAAATTAATAGCGGTAAATCCACTCAATGATCCAATCCTTTGTCACTACCTCGAAACAAGAAACATACCTGTGGAGATTGCCAAAAACTATTGCCGGCAAATTACTTACCTGAATGGCCAGAAACAGTTTTATGCTATCGGATTTAAAAATAATTCCGGTGGTTTTGAATTGCGTTCTCCTAATTTTAAAAGTACCGTTTCACCTAAAGATTTTACTTTTTTGAATGCTCAAAAATGGGATGCTGTTACAGTTTTTGAAGGGTTCATTGATTTCCTTTCTTTGATAGCTTCAGGTAAACAAATGCTTCCTGAACTGACAAATTTTCTGGTGCTCAATTCTCTTTCTTTTTTTGAAAAAGCAAGACCCGTCATGGAGCAACACGAACGGATTTATTTGTTACTTGACAATGATGCTGCCGGTAAAAATTGCACCAAACGTGCACTTGGCTTGTCCTATAAATACAATGATTTATCTATCAAATACCAACAAGACAAAGACATCAATGAATGGCTGATGAAAGAAAAAAAGTCCGAACAACATCATATCCACCGGAGTGGAAGACGGCTGTAAGTTTTGGGAGCCAGCTATGTTTCTCCTTCGTCGAAACGCTGGCTTTCATTCATGCTATCGCATTCATGAAAGAAGCTTCGCTCATTCTGAAGCATTCACGAAGCATAAAAGACCATGGAAAAATCAATTGACCATACATATAATAAAAAAGGAGGGCGTCCCAAAAAGGCGGTTACAAAAAATCAGCAGCTTGCTGTAATGTGTACTCTTTCAGAAAGAAAACTGATAGAAGAAAAGGCAAAAACTGCCAACATGAGTAAATCAGAATATTTACGAACGTTAGGTCTTTCCGGAAAAATTGACATAAAAATTAAAGCGCTTCCCAAAGAGGTTTTATTCTTTACAGCCACCTTAAACCATCTGGCGGCAAACATGAATCAGATAGCTCATAAACGAAACTGCAATGATGAACTAACAGCTATAGAAAGAGCGGAGCTCAATGTTCTTTCACAACAGGTAAAACAATTAGCTAACAACATTAAATCTTATTTACAATGATTGGAAAAGTGATTATTGGAAAATCTTTTGGCGGCTGCCTGCGGTATTGCCTGGAAGATAAAAAGATGGTGAATGATATAGACAAAACGATGGTGAAAAACCGTGCGGAAATTTTACAATACAATTTATGCTTTGGCGATAAAGTTGAATTGATACAACAGTTTAATGAGGTGCGAAAATTAAATACAAAACAATCAAAACCGGTGATGCATATTACTTTAAGTTTGGCTCCGGGGGAGCGGTTAAGCAAGCAACAACTTACAGAAATAGCCATCCATTGTGCAGAAGATTTAGGGTTCGATAAAAATCAGTTTATTGCGGTTGAACATAATGATACAGAACACCAACATTTTCATATTGTCGTTAATCGCATCAATTTTGATGGCAAAACATTGTCGGATAGCAATAGTTATAAAAAGATTTCAGACTTCTGCCGCACAATGGAAAAGAAATTCCAATTGATCCAGGTATTAAGCCCAGGCAAATTTTTACCCGCCCAACAAAAAGATTTACCAAGAAATGATAACCGTAAGGAACGGCTAAGAATGGTTATTGCCCAGTCACTCAGCAGTTCAAAAAACTATGATGAGTTTGCCGGAAAAATTAAATCAAATGGTTATGGGATCATCAAAGGGCGTGGCATTTCTTTTATTGATAACAAAGCCGTAAAAGTAAAGGGAAGCGAATTAGGCTTTTCTATGGAAAGGATCAACGGCCAACTAAAACGGAATCTTATCCAGGCACCAAAACAAACTACCTACATCAACCTTCCACAACACAAAAAAAGTTTACATCTATGAATGAAGAAGTTTTAAAAGCAGTTCTCGCAGAAATATTAGAAGAACAGAAAATGCTCA
>JBBQWJ010000277.1:0-4192 GCA_038210685.1 Chitinophagales bacterium
CGTAAACAATTAAAAGAAATCAATTCAGAAAAAAGAATCAGTTCCAGTAAAACAACTTATATCAGCGATTCCAATATTGAAAACGGCATTCGTGTATTGAAAGATTTGCCAATGAATGAAGGCTATATTTCAGCCTGCGAAACGGCTTATAATTTAATTACGCTCGGCAAGGCATTTGAACAAAATGTAGATGGTGATAAAAAGAGTTTTACCCTGCAATATATAGACTGGAAAAATCCGGAGAGTAATGTATTTCACGTTACAGAAGAATACAGTGTAATGCGGAGTACGAGTAAAGAACATTATCGCCCGGATATAGTTTTGTTTGCAAACGGAATTCCCTTATGTATCATAGAATGCAAACGCCCGGACATGAAAGAGCCATTGGCGCAGGCTATCAGCCAACAACTGCGCAACCAGCAGGAAGATGGCATCCGTTCATTATATGTATATGGGCAGCTATTGCTTTCGATTAGTTGCAATCATGCTTTATATGCAACCAATGGTACCGCAGAAAAATTCTGGTCGAAGTGGCAGGAAAAATTTGAAACCACTGAAGCCGAAAATCGATACAAAAATGATTTGAAGGAAATAAAAAATCAGCGGTTAAACCAAGAACAAAAGAATAAATTATTTGAAGGGCGATTTAAGTATGTCAGGTATTATTTTGATGCGTTGGAATCAGAAACTATTTTACCAACCGCACAGGATGAATATTTATATGGATTGTGCCGGCCCGAACGGTTGCTGGATATTATTTTCAATTTTATTTTATTTGATGATGGAGAAAAAAAGATTGCCCGGTATCAGCAGTTTT
This sequence comes from Chitinophagales bacterium, assembly GCA_038210685.1. GTDB lineage: Bacteria > Bacteroidota > Bacteroidia > Chitinophagales > Chitinophagaceae > Ginsengibacter. The sequence continues at coordinate 818 of JBBQWJ010000277.1, forward strand.
TTGCTATTAAAAAATCTATGCGCCGGATTCTTTCCCCCCTCTCCCTGGGAGAGGGGCTGGGGGTGAGGCGCAGAGGAGGCGTTATCTGGCATACACAAGGAAGTGGCAAATCATTAACTATGGTGATGCTGGCACAGGCTATTGCATTGGAAAAAACAATCCGCAATCCAAAAATAATATTGGTAACAGACAGAACAGATTTAGATAATCAGATAACAGGCACTTTCCGAAAGTGCGGAATGTTTGTTGAAAATGCCACCACTGGCCAGCGCCTGGTTGAACTTCTTGAAAGCAACAGTGATGCAGTCGTTACAACCATCATCAACAAATTTGTGGCGGCACTGAAAAAGATAAGAAAGCCATTACTCAGCCATGATATTTTTGTGTTGGTAGATGAGGGTCATCGCACCCAGCATGGTACTTTTAATATTGACATGCAGAAAACCTTGCCCAACGCTTGTTTCATAGCGATGACAGGAACTCCGCTATTCCATAAAGATAAAAGTACAGCAGGTAAGTTCGGCGGCATTATCGATTCTTATACAGTTGACCAGGCAGTAAAGGATAAAGCAGTTGTTCCGCTTTTATATGAAGGAAGGGTTGCTTTACAAAAGGTAAATGAAAATCCAATTGATACTTTCTTTGGTATGGTTTCGGAACCACTTACAGAATATCAAAAGGTGGATTTAAAAAAGAAATTTTCAAGAGCAGACCAGCTTAATGGCGCTGAACAAAAAATTTATGCCATTGCCTGGAATATCAGTTTGCATTTTCGTGATAACTGGCAGGGCACGCCTTTTAAGGCACAATTGGTGTGTGATAAAAAAATAAATGCGATACGCTACAAGGAGTTCCTTGATGAAATTGGAATTGTAACCAGTGAAGTGTTGATTTCTTCATTGGACGACCGAGAAGGCGAGGACAGTGTTTTTGCAAAATCAAATGAAAGGGAAAAACGTTTTTGGGATAAAATGATGGATGAACATGGGAATTCAAAAAAATATGAGAGAAACCTGATCAGCCGTTTCAAAAATCAAAAAGATCCTGAAATAATAATTGTGGTGGACAAGCTGCTTACCGGTTTTGATGAACCAAAGAATACAGTTTTATATCTCACCAGAAACCTGCAAGGGCACAAATTATTGCAAGCAATTGCGAGAGTAAACCGCATTTATCCTGATAAAGAATTTGGCTATATAATAGACTACTATGGAGTAATTGAAAATTTGGATGATGCATTGCAATTGTATTCTTCTTTTGAAGAATTTGATGAAGACGACCTTGAAGGAACTTTAGTAAACATAACTGAAGAAATTAAAAAGCTTCCCCAAAAACATTCTGAGCTATGGGATATTTTTAAAACTATAAAAAATAAAAGGGACGCGGAAGCCTACCAGGTTTTATTAAAAGATGAAGCCATCCGTGTAGTCTTTTATGATAAGCTGGCTGCTTATGCAAAGGCGTTGAAGTTGGCATTTTCTTCCATACAATTTCATAATGAAGTTGATGAAAAAACAATCAATCGTTATAAAGAAGACCTGGCAATGTTCCTTAAACTTCGTTTAGCAGTAATAGAAAGGTATTCTGACAGAATTGATTACAAACAATATGAAGGGCAAATTCAAAAGCTAATTGACACACATATCACCACAGAAAAAGTAGAAACGATTACTGATTTGGTGAATATTTTCGATAAAGAAAAATTTCAGCAGGAGGTTGAAAAAACAATAGGCGAGGTAGCTAAGGCAGATAAGATCGCAAGCCGGACAGCAAAACATATTTCTGAAAAGATGGATGAAGACCCGGCATTTTATAAAAAGTTTTCTCAGTTATTAAATGAAGCCATATCAGATTATGAAGCCAAACGAATTAGTGAAGCGCAATACCTGAAAAAAGTACAGGAAATTATGAATAATGTTTTAACACATACGGATGCTGATATACCTGAAGCTTTAAAAGATAAGGATATTGCAAAGGCGTATTACGGATTGAATATCGAAGCATTGTCCGAAAAGATTAAAGACGACATTGTAAAAAAAGAGATTTCGACACAGGCTGCTTTAAATATTGATGAAATGATTCATGACGCGGTTTTGGATGATGGAAAACCTATTGTAGACTGGCAATTCAAGTCAAATATAACAGGCAAGTTGCAAATTGAAATTGGCGATTACCTCATTGACGAAGTAAGAGACAAATATAATATTGACCTTTCTTTTGGCGAGATGGATAAAATTGCAAATGAGTGTATTGAAGTTGCTAAAAAAAGATATAAGTAATGAAGCACTCTATTGAATTCGGAAGCAAAAAAATTGATTTTGTGTTGGAATATTCAGACCGAAAATCACTGGGTATAACTGTTACTCCTGATTTATATGTGATGGTTAAAGCGCCTGTTGATACTTCATTAGAAAAAGTGAAAGTTAAACTAAAGCGAAAAGCCCCATGGATCATAAAACAACAAAGTTTCTTCCTTTCTTTTCATCCGAAAACACCGGCACGAAAATTTGTAAGTGGTGAAACACACTTATACCTGGGCCGTCAGTATCGTTTAAAAATAATAACGGATAAAGAAGAAAGCGTAAAACTAAGAGGAAAGTTTATTGAAGTAAAAACGACCGATAAGACAAAAGCAAAACAATTGATACATAAATGGTACTTGCAAAATGCAAAAGCAAAATTTCATTTAATTGCTAAAGAACTTATCGAAAATTTTAAGAAATACAATATGGAGCCTTCGTCTATTGTTCTCCGTGATATGCCTACACGCTGGGGAAGTTGTACACCAAAAGGAAAGCTGATCCTGAATCCTGAACTCATTAAAGCACCCAGAGGTTGTATCGAGTATGTCATTATACATGAGCTTTGTCACTTAGTATATCGAAATCACACACAAAGATTTTTTGATCTGCAGACTAAAGAAATGACTGACTGGATAAAATGGAAAATGAAATTGGAAAAGTTGTTGGCGTAGAATTACTTTATGGCAAGCTTTACCCTTATCTGTTTTTGTAATCGACAGTAAACCAACAATTTCCTCTTATTTTTATTCTGCATCCGCCTTTTCCAAAAACTGCCTCAACACGTATTGAAGAATACCACCATGCCGGTAGTATTCAATTTCGATGGTTGAATCGAGCCTTGCAATTACCTTGAATTTTATTTCAGCTCCATCTTCTTTTTTTGCAATTACTTCTATTTCTTTTGAAGGTTTTATATCATGCGCAATTCCAATGATGGTAAAAGTTTCATTACCTGCCAGACCTAAACTTGCAGCATTTTCACCTTCCTTATATTGAAGCGGCAAAACGCCCATTCCCACTAAATTACTTCTGTGTATGCGTTCATAACTTTCAGCAATTACGGCTTTTATTC
>JBBQWJ010000278.1:0-4156 GCA_038210685.1 Chitinophagales bacterium
CATAACTTCAAATTTTCCGGTTCTTTTGAAGGTTGGGTACGCAAAATAATGGTGTATTCCGCGATCGCCAAGTATCGCGGAAAATCAAAATTGCATTCTGTATTAAATATAGAGACTGAACATATTGCTGCGATAGAAAACGAAGATATTCTCAGCCGCCTCGGCAAAAAAGAATTATTAAAAATGGTACAAGATCTGCCTCCCGCCTATAGAATGGTTTTTAACCTATATGTTTTTGAAGGATTAAAGCATCGGGAAATAGCGCAGGAAATAGGTATCTCCGAAGGTACTTCCAAATCAAATTTGCATGATGCAAAAGTGATTTTACAAAGAGCTGTCGAAAACAGTATGAAAATAGCAAACCAAAAATCCACGAATGGATAAAAATTTACAAAATATTGAAGATCTGTTTAAAAAAGGGTTAGAAGGAAATGAAGAATCTCCTTCTGAAGAAGTTTGGGATTCTATTGATCAATCACTCGAAAAAGCCAATAGCTTAAAGTTTAAAAAGAAATATTATTCTCTAAAAAGAGCTACTGCCATTTTAGTGGTGATGCTGGCACTTTTGAGTATTTATGTTTTAAGAAATGAATCGAAAAAGCAGATTGAAAGAAACAAAAAAATTGAAAATATTGCCACCGCTGAACCAGCTCAAAAGAATGATGCGACTTTCAAATCGCAAAACTCTTCTAAAAATGCAACTAATATAAAAAAGGTACCAGGAGAAAACCAATCGGCAACAACAGAAAATGTAAACTCTAAAAAAGAACCAGCAACTAAGAATACCAACCAACAACGGTTAAACCTTCCTACTGAAAGTTTGAAATCAGGAACAGCAAATATTTCAAAGGCTCCAACAATGGATAATGTGAGGAAAGCACCAGAAAAAACCATTCAGAAAAGCAATGATAGAGTGGAAAGTAAACCAGGAAATACACAGCTACCTACCAATTTTGAAGAGGATAAAGAAACTGCCTTTCAACCACTGTACCAGTTGATGATACCTGAACCTTTAAATTTTGTGCCACAGGAAATATTGAGCTTTACCAATACCCAAAATTTCAAAAACGCGTCAACAATTTCTCCATACATAAATCCCGAAAGGATCGTGAACAAACAAACCACCATTCATATTCCGGGACCGCCACGTTTTTCTGCTGCAATCTTTTATGCCCCTGCCATTCCCTTTTCACATCTTCGTGATGAAGACCGGCGATATGGCAATCCTTACTCCCGCGAACTGGAAAAAAACGAAAACGGGGCTTATTCTTACTCATTTGGGGTTTTGATTGATTACCGGTTAAACAATAAATGGTCCTTAGAATCAGGAGCCGGTTTTTCAGCAATTAAAATGAACATGGAGCCGGAAAAGATTTATGCGGAACGCGACAACCAGGGAACCGTGAAATACCAGATCAATACTTCCTCAGGCAAAGGATACATTCTGCCATCATTTAGTAATAACCCACGGATTGGCGACAGCCTTTCTACCCAAAAAATAGCCCATTCACTTCAATATGCCAGTGTTCCGTTTGCGGTAAAATATCATTTCAACAGCAGCAAACTCTCAATAAATCTGTTGGCAGGAGTTTCTGCTAATATATTATCGCATGGGAAAATCAGCACTGAAGTAAAAAGAGGAAATGAAAGTGAACATGAAAAAACACATGACATCCATGGACTAAAATCTTTTTATTTCAGTGGGTTGGCGGGAATTGGTTTTGGATATAATATCTACCGAAATCTTTCACTTACTTTTTCTCCGACAATCAATTTCGCCATAGATCCAATAAATAAAAATGTTCCCGTAAGGTCTTACCCGGGAACAGTAAATTTTCAATTTGGTTTAAAAACCAATCTTTAAAATTTTAGTCTTGTTGAGGCCTCTGTAAGCGTTTAGGCCGGGCAAGGCTATCAGCCGGATATTTAGCTTCCATTCCTTTCATCTGCGCTGTAGCCCAATCTTCAATAGCCAGTTTTTGATTTGCACTTAAAATTGCATCACGGTGAATAAGTGTATAAGAAGTGAGAGGCATTTCATCTTTCTTAAGTTGCTCAACAATGTCCTTAAAATTTTCATGTTGCCTCCAAAGCGGGTTAGTAGTAAATGTAGAAAAATTAAGATGCCTTTTGCCATTCTCGATATGATCGTCAAGAAACCAGGCAACTGGCTGAATTTTAAAATAAAAGGGATACACAGTGGTGTTGCTGTGGCAATCGTAACAGGAAACTTTCAGGTTTTTCATCACACCATCAGGAACCGGGTAAGCCGCAGTTATCTGGTTCTGGGCAATTTCCTCGTTTTTATTTTCGGCCGGCCTAATAAACTGGATAATTATAAAGGCGATCAGCAATATGATCAGTATAATTTTAAGTGCTTTTTTCATTTTCTTAGTGATTGTTTTGTTATAAACAGAATTAAATGTGGGTTTAAAAATATATATAAATCTACAAATCTCAAGAAAATCAAAACATTTAACTAATAATATTTTGTTTATGTTTTATCCAACAAAAAATTGGATACCTAAAAATGGATTTTAAGCAAATGATATTTGATCAAACGGATTTACTGAAAAGTTGCGATGCAACGGTACCTTCTGCCTCCCACCATTTTTGATCAAATGACTGGCAAATATTCCTCAGATATTGCCTGCCTGTTTCCAAAACACGAAAGCCTTCCTCATTTAATTCGAGCAAGCCGTCTTCTGCCAACTGCTGCAAATGTTGCAATGGAAATTGCAGTAACAATTCCGCGTCCTCTTCTCTAAAAGTTACTTTGCCTTTGCATGCAGTTTGCAAAATATAATTTTTCAATGCCACGTCAGTTTCATCAAGAAAACACCCTTTATTGGCAGCAAAATCACCTTCATTTACCAGGCGCATATAATTAGCCAGTTCTTTATGATTTTGACTGTAAGCGGTTCCTGTATCTGTAATTGAAGACACGCCCAGGCCTAATAAAAAAGAAGTATGCGTGGTAGTATATCCCATAAAATTTCGGTGAAGTTTACCATTTTTCCATGCTTTATATAAATCGTCCTGCGGCAAAGCAAAATGATCCATCCCTATATCAAAATAACCGGCGGCTTTAAATTTTTCATGCGCCAGCAAATACAATTTGGTTTTTAGTTCAGGAGAAGGAAGATCGTTTTCATCAAATAACCTTTGCGCTTTCGATTTCCAGGGAACATGCGCATAACTGTAAAAAGCAATGCGATCAGGCCTGAGTTCAATCGTTTCATCAAGCGTTTTTGCTTCGCCAACCAAAGTCTGAAAAGGCAACCCATATATCAGATCATAGTTCACCGAGCGGAAACCAATTTCTCTCGCTTTTTCGGTAACGCGGCGCACATTTGCCACGGGCTGGATCCTGTTTATCGCACGTTGCACAACCGGATCATTATCCTGAACACCAAAGCTGATGCGACGAAAGCCTATATTGTAAAGAGTTTTTAAATGTTCATCAGTTGTATTATTCGGATGGCCTTCAATTCCAAATTCATAATCCTCATGAACAGAAGCATTCTTTAGAATTCCCTCGATCAATCTTTCCAAATTACGGGGCGAAAAGAAAGTGGGCGTGCCGCCGCCAAGATGCAGTTCCCTGATTACAGGCACTTCATCCATCAGGTTTCTGTATAACTGCCACTCTTTAAGTATCACATCAATATATTCTTCTTCTACCGAATGATGAGTGGTAATTTTTTTGTTGCATCCACAGTAAGTACACAATGATTCACAGAAAGGCAAGTGCAAATAAAGGCTTATGCCGCCTTTCGAATTCTGCTTCATAAAATTATCGCGGAAATTTTTGATCCAATACAGATCCGGCGTTAATTCCTTCCAGAAAGGAACGGTTGGATAACTGGTATAGCGCGGAACCGAGGTATTATATTTTTCCAATAATTCATATGGAGAGAGCATAATATATAGTTGATATCAATAATTAGCCAAAATTACGGCCGCCAGGAAGAAATATAAATGAGTTTACTCATTTGCGACTATGATCTCCGTCATTCGCTATTTAAAGAAGTTGCAGAACAGTAAACGAACAAAAAAACGGAATTCCGATTTACTTTAAATGAGCGCATTAAGAAGACTCCATCAATCTTAAGATGTTGTCCTTTTCTCTTAATGCAGTTTGGTATCCGATTTC
>JBBQWJ010000279.1:0-4150 GCA_038210685.1 Chitinophagales bacterium
ATTTTTCAGACAGGCAAATAGAAATAATGGAAGCAGCTACCCTGCGTATTGACCGACATGGAATACAGGAGTTAACGATTAAAAATCTGTCTTCTGATATTAATGTTTCCGAAGCGGCTTTATACAGGCATTTCAAAAGTAAGAATGATATAATGCTTGGTTTGCTCACTTATTTCATGCAGGAGATGAGCCAACGCATGGAAGGCATCATTTCGAAAGAAGATAGAACGCCCGTAGAACGATTGCGTGATGTTTTTTCTTCACAGCTAAAAGCATTTGTACAAAAACCGGCCATTGTAAGTGTGATTTTCGCAGAAGGGATTTTTCATTTTAATAAGGAGTTATCTGCGACAGTTATCAGAATCATGGAAATGATGCACGATGTAATAGATACCATTGTTAAAGAAGGCCAGGATGATGGTTCTATCACCAGTTTTGTAGGCCATTCTACTTTGGCAACCATCATTTTGGGTAGTATGCGCATTACGGTGTTGAAATGGAAAATATCCGGCCATACATCTGATTTAATTAAAGACGGAAACAAAGTATTGAATGGGATTTTTAAAATGATAGAAAAAAAAGTTGATGTGATCATTTAAAATAAATAAGTCGAAATGAAATCAAAAATAATTTTTATAAATAGGGCTCGTCAGTAACTTATGTTCCCGTTTCAAAGTAAAGAAACAATGAACTTTGGTTAATAAACAGAAACAAACTAAAATATATAATATCATGAAAGGTAAAAACAACATCGCCATCGGCTTTCTGACCATGGGGGCTTTTATGGCTTACGGTTTTCTGCTTATTTATTTACGGGATTTTGCACCGGGCAAAGAAGAATGGGTGGCAAATTATTCATCAGGTAAACATTTTGAAACCAGGTTGGCCCATGTTCATGGGAATCTATTTGCCTTTCTAAATATCCTGATAGGCTATCTGTTACTTCATTTTAGGGATAAGTTGAAACATGTAAACGCTATCTCATGGCTGGCGCTGGCTGGCTTACTGATGCCACTGGGTATTCTGGCGGAAGTTTATTTAGGAGCGCCACCAATATTTGTATTAATTGGTGCCATGGCCATGACAACTTCCGTAATCTGGCTGGGTATTTCTTTTTATAAAATGAAAGCACAAACTATTTCTTAACAAATAAATTATTTTAAAATGACAAACGCTATTGGAATTGACAAAAACAAAGCAGAAAAATTATCTGCTAAACTAAACTTACTATTGGCAAATTATTCTGTCTTTTACCAGAATACAAGGGGCTATCACTGGAACATTAAAGGCGAAAAGTTTTTTGAGCTTCACGTTAAGTTTGAAGAACTATACAATGACCTGCTTTTAAAAATTGATGAAGTGGCAGAACGGATTTTAACGCTGGGCCATTCACCCGAGTTTAAATATTCAGCCTACAGCAAATCATCAGTAATTAAAGAAAGTGATTTAGTTTCAAACGGTATAAAAGCAGTGGAAAACATTCTTGCTTCTTTCAAAATTATTATTGGTTTACAAAGAGAAATACTCACCTTATCAACAGATGCAAATGACGAAGGCACAATTGCTTTAATGAGCGACTATATCCGCTTGCAGGAAAAACAGGTTTGGATGTATTCTTCATTTTTAAAAAAATAATTGATTTGTATTGATCAATATGTGGTCGGTGGTGACACCGGCCACGGCGGAAAGATGGAAAGTAAACGGAATTTTTAAAATGATTGAAAAATAAAGTTGATTTAATCATTCACAATAAATAAGTCAAAATGAAATCAAAAATAATTTTGTATATATCCGGTGCTGTTATTGCTCTCTTTGGTATCGCTACACTTTTCATGAGTACATCAGTGATCTTTGATTTATTCGATATAAGGGAGAAAGAAGGCAATTATGTATTGTTTGTAGTGATTGCAAATTTTATATGCTCTCTTCTTTACCTCGCCGCGGCTTATGGTTTTTTTACACGGAAAAAATGGACTACCATGGCGCTGAATATCGCTGTAGGCATACTGATTATCGCCTTTTTCGGGTTTGGTATTCATATTTATTCCGGCGATATTTATGAACATAAAACCATAAGTGCTATGATATTCAGAACACTTTTAACCGTAGGTTTTGCATTTATATCTTATAAATATATTTCACAGGAAAAGTATTAAAATTTCTCAAAAAAATTTATCAAAAAATGTTAGTTAGCACTTACTATAAAAAATCAAAAAACCTGTTATTTCTCCTTTTACTGATAGGGATAAGTCAGACTTTGTCGGCCCAGGTTTGGACTTTGAAGCAATGTATTGATTCAGCACAGGTGTATAACAAGAACCTTCAGATACAAAGAAATAATATAGAGATTGGAAATCAAAAACAGGAAGAAGTAAAAGGAAATCTGTTGCCGAAAGTGAATGCGAATGCAGATTACCGATATTACACTAATCTTCCTTACCAGTTTATGCCTATGTCTTTGTTTGGCGGCCCGGAAGGAAAATATAAAGAAGTGCAGTTTGGCGTACCACATAATATCAATGCTAATCTGCAGCTCACACTTCCTTTGTATAATCCGCAAATCAAAGGCGCTATCCAATCCACAGAAATTGCAACTGAGTTAACTAAACTGCAATTAAAAAAATCAGAAGAGCAAATCTATTTTGAGATTTCCAATCTATATTATAATGCACAGATTTTAAATCACCAGATTTTATTTATTGACAGCAATCTTGTAAATGCAAATCGCTTGTTGCGAACAATGCAATTACTCAAAGAACAGTTAATGGCTAAGGGGACTGATGTCAACAAGGTAGCACTTCAGGCAGACCAACTAAATACACAAAAGGCAATCATAGAGAGTAAGCTCGAGCAGGTAATGCAGGCGCTTAAATTTTCAATGGGCATTTCACCTGCTAGAGAAATGGAAATATCAGATGAAATTCTTTATAATCCCGATGGAAGTTATAGCCGTAATCCATCTCTTGATTTTCAAATTGCTGCTACGCAAAATCGTCTTTTGAATAATGAGTTAAGCACTTTAAAAAAATCATCCTTGCCTACCATAGCGCTATTCGGCACGTATGGCATCAATGGTTTTGGGTATGATAAAAAACCAGATAATTTTTTAAAGTTTCATCCTATCGGTTTTGCAGGCGTTCAGTTTACCTATAATCTTTTTGACGGAAATATTTTACAGAAAAAGCAGGTTCAAAAGAAAATAGAAATTCAAAATAATGAATTACAACAGGCGCTGGTAACAGAACAAAACGACATGCAAATTGGAAATGCGATGAACGGAAAAAATACCGCACAAAAATCAATTGTATTAACTGAGATGCAAATTCAACAGGCTCAATCCATTTACGAACAAACAATTATGCAGCAAAAACAGGGAGTGGCTTCTTTAAATGATGTGCTTGTGGCAGACAATGCTTTGCGTGAAATGCAGCAGAGCAATATATCTGCGGTAGTGGATTATTTGAAAGCAGATTTGGAATTGAAGAAACTTTCGGGTCAATTAAGAATTAAAAATTAAAAAGGTTCTTCGGTAAACTTAGTGGAATGAAGTTTCATTGTGATGTTTTTAAAACCTTAGTAGAATGAAATTGTATACTTTTTTAGAACCTTATTACCTTATTTTTTAAAAACCGAATAAGGTAATAAGGTTAAAGATTTCACCTTTCCATATTCTACTAAGGTTAAAGCCAAGTACAACTATAACATGCATTCAGTTTCCACTAAATAAACTGAAGGGCCATTAAAAATTACGAATGGGTGGGCACGGTCGGGACGCTGAGTGGTAGGATAAGAAGCAGAGCAAGCGGCCTGAACGTTGAGCGGAGGAATCAATTGCGATCCGATAGCTATCGGATTAAAAATTAAAAATTAAGAATTGTAATAAAATAAAACAAATGAAAAAGATAGTTTACATACTCATCACGCTGGTAATTTTAGCTGTTGTTGTTTTCCTTTTGAAAAGGAACAAGGATACAGCCCAAAGTAAGATTTATCATTACGACAAAGAACTACCGGTAAATGTACAGGCAGATACTTTGAAGTTTCGGCCTATTGATGCGCAGCAATATTTTACAGGCGCTTTTGAGCCTGAAAAAGAAGTTAAGCTGGGCGCTGAAACGCAAGGAAAAATCCAGGCAATTTTTGTTGATGT
>JBBQWJ010000280.1:0-4101 GCA_038210685.1 Chitinophagales bacterium
CTTTTTAAGCGATTCAGGATGCAAATAAACCATATGGCCTGAATAATAATAATCGAATTGAATATTTTTTTGCAAAGAAGCCGGCATTGGTAAATGTTGCATCTCGTAAACACCTTCATAAAAAGGAGTTCCCAAATCGAAATAACCCATGTTCAGCATTACTTTTAAATCCGGGTTATAAATCATAGCCTGGGCCAGGTCTTTCATTACATTTGGGAAACCAACATAGCCACTGCGTTTCATATCCCATGGGCCAACATTTCCAAAATTCTTGTACTTCATTCCATTGCCAAACTTGAGCTCAGTTCTTACATAATTATTGAACGTAGCAGTGAAAGGTGCGCCTATATAAGAATCCATCGGGTCATATTCAGAAGTTTCACTTAAAGGATTGTATGCGCTTCCCGAAAACCTGGAATCCAAACGGCCGGTAACCTTGTTCTCATCACCTAAAAGCGCCTGTTCAAATTGCGGCCCGTTTACTCTTAAATTGGCTTTTCTGATGTATTTTTCCGGAAGCCCAATGTAGTTATGTAATTTTTGTACAACTTCATTATAAGATAAGGAATCGATTGTAGCGCCTTTATTGAGAGCAACAGAATATTCGTTCATTGCAAAATCTTCCACCTCTTTTAAAAAAGGCTCCAATTTTTCAGGCTGATTTGGCAGCTTATGGTGATACCATGCTGTTGCTGCTAAAGACGGTAAAACCAATTCAAAAGGCTTATCATCACCGGGATTATCACTGGCAATGTCACTCATATTGCTATAAGTTAATAATTGCGAAAGCAAAATAACACCATTAAGGCCTACGCCATCATTTTGAAGAAGATTGGCCACAACTGCAGATCTAAATGTTCCGTAACTTTCTCCGAAAAGATATTTGGGAGAATTCCAGCGGTTGTATTCAGAAAGGAATTGTGTAATGAAATCTCTAAAAGCCCGTGCATCCTGGTCAATTCCAAAAAAATCTTTTCTCTCTCCGGCGCCTCCCCTTTCTTTTGTGATAACTTCTCCAAAACCGGTTCCCGGAGCATCAATAAATACCAGGTCGCTCACGTCCAAAAGGCTGAAATCATTATTAACCGTTTTGTAAGGTGCTTTTGTACGAGAGGTATCATCTATAAACACTCTTTGTGGTCCCCAGGCGCCCATGTGCAGCCAAATGGTGGCACTTCCCGGACCGCCATTGTAAATGAAAGTAACGGGTCTTTTCGATTGGTCTTTTTCATCATTTTTGAAATAAGCAAAGTAAGACATGCTTATGGTTGGTGAATCAAGAGTGTTCTTCAAAACCAAAGTACCTGCTACCGCATTATAATTGATACGTTTCCCTTCAACGTTTACAGAACCTTGAGTTATTGATTTTTCAGGTACTTTGTAATTAATAATCGTGTCTTTTCCAATGTCGACCTTTACGGTTGTGTTTTCTTTTTTCATTTGTGCAAATGAAGAAAACCCGGTTGCAAAAAACAGCATTATACATGCTACCATTTTTTTTGATATCATCCTTAGGTATTTTTAAGTATTATGAGAGTGAATTTTATCAACAGTGAAGCAACAAATAAAAGCAATTCCTGTTTTATTGTGAATCATAAAAGAGTTTGCAGAAAAAGTTAGGTGTATTAATTATGTTATATTCTACATGGCTGCCAATTGAACTTTCTGCTGAAGTTCAATCACGCTCTCTTTAAATAAAACATCAGTATCCATAAGGTCTTTCACGGTTTGACAACTGTGAATAACGGTGGTATGATCGCGACCGCCAAAATGTTCACCAATCGTTTTTAAAGAATTTTTGGTAAAAGCTTTGGCCAAAAACATAGTGATCTGGCGTGCCTGAACAATTTCCCGTTTCCTGGTTTTTTGAAGTAACTTTTCATAAGGCACATCAAAATAATCACACACCATTTTTTGGATGGTGCCGATCGTGATCTCTTTTGAAGAAGATTTGATGAAATTTCTTAAAACTTTTTTAGCCAAATCAAGGTCAATTTCCCTTTTATTAAGCGAAGATTGTGCCAATAGGGAAATTAATGCGCCTTCCAGTTCCCGTATATTATTTTGAATATTATAAGCAATATATTTTACTACTTCTTTCGGCATTTCCAGGCCGTCATTCTTCATCTTCCTTTCAAGAATTTCAATTTTGGTATCGTAATCAGGAATCTGCAAATCAGCACTCAATCCCCAGCGGAAACGACTAAGCAATCTTTCCTGGACGCCTTCCAAATCTTTAGGTGGTTTATCGGTAGTTAAAATTAATTGTTTACCGCTTTGATGAAGGTGATTAAAGATGGCGAAAAATGCATCCTGTGATTTTTCTGCACGGTTAAAAAATTGAACATCATCTATAATAAGAACATCAATAAGCTGGTAAAAATGAATAAAATCGTTGATGGCATTATTTCTTCCATGATCCACAAACTGGTTAATGAATTTTTCAGAACTTACATATAAAACTACTTTATTGCTATGTAGATTCTTAACCTCGTTTCCAATTGCTTGAGCCAAATGAGTTTTTCCCAATCCAACGCCGCCATAAATTACTAAAGGATTGAAGGACGTAGAACCAGGCTTTTCCGCCACCGTTTTTCCCGCCCGGCGTGCCACACGGTTGCAATTTCCTTCTATGTATGAATCGAATGTATAAGATGGATTTAGCTGCGGATCAATCTGCATCTTTTTAAGACCCGGTATTACAAAAGGGTTCTTAACAGGGTTTGATATTACTAAAGGAAAATCCATTTCATTGTTCGAATACGATTTGTAACCATGCCCTGGCACATCCATCGTTACCGGTTTGTTTTTGCTATTGCCGCTATCCATCATTATCCGGTATTCCAGTCTCGCATTTTTGCCTAATTCCCTTTTCAGTGTTTTTGCCAGCAGGTTTACATAATGTTCCTCAATATACTCATAAAAAAACTGACTGGGAACCTGGATGGTCAAAATATTCTCTTTAAGCAGTACTGGCTTGATAGGCTCAAACCACGTTTTGTAATGCTGCCACTCAACTATATCTTTTATAATATTGAGACAATTACTCCAAACTGTTTCGCAAGCATTATCCATTATTTTTCTTAAGCCGTTTTATTATGTTTTAGAAAAAGTTTTCCTGTGGGATAGTTAAAAATTAATACAAAAAAAATTTGCAGAAATTTCCATCAACAACAAAGCGAATATCAAAATAATTTGTTGAAAAAAAAATTTTTTATTCTATGTTTTTTTACAATTAAAACTAATTTTCTTTTTCAAAAAATAAAATAATATTCATTTCTAAATAGCGTCCAAATTTAAAAGGCACCACTGCATTGAATTCAAACCCAAACTACTCTTTAATTGAGGATTAAAAAAGTGATTTTAATCATGGGCTACAGCTCAAAAATTAATTTTAAAATTTTTATTTAAATGTGCAAAACATTTTTTGATATTCTGCTCCAATACATCATCTTTACCGCGAATGGATTTACCTTTAAAAAAAATTTGAATTACTATGAGTTATGAATTAACAGGAAAACTACTAATAAAATTTGATACAACCCAACGAACTGAATCTTTTAAAACCCGTGAGTTCGTATTAGAAAAATCTGAAGATATAAACGGCAAACTAATTACTAACTATATTAAGTTTCAATGTGTACAGGATCGCACCGCCATTATTGATCGTGTAAATGTAGGTGATGAAATTAAAGTGCATTTCAACATTCGTGGAAGCAAATGGGAAAAAGATGGGCGCGTATCTTATTTCAACAATCTTGACGCATGGCGCATTGAGCAGATTTTAAACTCTGGCAAAAATTCAGATTCTGATAATGAATATTTCGAACCTTTAGATACATTTACTTCCTCTTCTGAAGATACTATCGACGATCTTCCATTTTAGTTTATAAAGTTACCGGGATAAACACCTGGCACTGATACTATGCAACAAAAAATTACTATAAAACTTCTGCCATCTGAAGCAGAAAACGAAAGCATTATACTCGGGCATATTGCAAAAATTACGGGCAAAAAATCAGCCTCAGTTTCCGGTTACCAACTACTAAAAAAATCGATTGATGCACGAGGAAAAACTGTATGGATCAACCTGACAGTCAA
>JBBQWJ010000281.1:0-4054 GCA_038210685.1 Chitinophagales bacterium
TTCAATTCCAAGAATTGCTAAAGTAAAATCAATGTTATTTGCCTGCCTGCCGGTAGGCAAGGTTGGTTTACTGTCTCTTGAAGATGCTTTTAATAATTCTTCAAAAACAGTCGGCGCATCATCCGCATCGAAGCTATTATAACGTTGCTGATAATAAAATTCGGAGGTGCCGCATAAATTTTTAAAGGAGTAACGTTGCTCAACCAATTCAACCCGCGACGTTTTTTCACCATTACAATCGATCGAAATTTTTCCGTTCCAATGTGTCTTTCCTGCCAAAGCCTTTGCTAAAGCCGTTTTCCCGCTTCCTGAATTACCGAGAATTGCAAGATGTTCATTAGGCTGAAGTGAGAATGAAATTCCATCAAGCACAGTATTCTCCTGAGTTTTTACTACAAGGTCTTTTACTATGATTGATGGTTTGTTCATTCTGGTTTAATTATCAAGCAAGAGGGTTTTCAAAATTTGTTATTTCGTTTTTGATGTTTATCATGTAATCAATATCATCATAGCCATTTAACAGGCAGGTTTTTATATTATTAAACACTCATTGTGTTTTTCTGGTAAACGGATGCCATATCAGAAAGGTCTTCGTCTTCTACTATTTTTTTATGGTCTGCTATTTTCACAAAGCGATCGTATAAAATATCTATATCATTTCTATAAAACAGGTAGCCTAATTTTTGAAAACGATAAGCAAGGGCACTGCGTCCACTCCTTGCCGTTAGTACAATCTTAGAACTGTCGGCGCCAACATCTGCAGGATTCATAATTTCATAAGTAAGCGTGTCCTTCAAAAATCCATCCTGGTGAATGCCTGAAGAATGAGAAAATGCGTTGCTTCCCACAATTGCCTTGTTCGGTTGAACCGGCATACGCATGGTCTCAGAAACTAACCGGCTCATCGGGTATAATTTTGTGGTATCAATATCTGTATAAAAACCGAGTGATTTGTGTTGTTTAATAACCATCACCACTTCTTCCAATGATGTATTGCCTGCTCTTTCACCCAGGCCATTAATGGTACACTCAATTTGTCTTGCACCACTAATTGCTCCGGAAATGGAGTTGGCGGTTGCCAAACCAAGATCGTTATGGCAATGACAAGAGATAACCGCCTTATCAATATTGCTTACATTATTTCTTAAGAAGGCAATCTTTTCTCCATATTGGTGCGGCATGCAATAGCCGGTTGTGTCAGGAATATTTACAGTAGTTGCGCCTGCTTTTATAACGGCTTCAATCACTCTTGCCAAGTATTCATTTTCTGTTCTTCCCGCATCTTCTGCATAAAATTCTACATCATCGGTATAATTTTTTGCCCATGTTACACATTGCACCGCTCTTTTTAAAATATCCTCGCGGTTAGAATTAAATTTGCTTTTTATATGAAAATCAGAAGTGCCGATACCGGTATGAATACGTGGCTTTTTAGCATATTTTAAAGCCTGCGCTGCCACTTCAATATCTTTTTGCACCGCACGTGATAAGGCACAAACTGTGGCATGCTTTATATTTTTAGAAATCTGCTCAACTGAATTGAAATCGCCTGGAGACGAAATAGGAAAGCCCGCTTCCAACACATCAACGCCCAATTCTTCGAGCTTCAATGCCAGTTCGATTTTTTCTTTGGAATTCAATTTACATCCTGGCACTTGCTCACCATCCCTTAAAGTAGTATCAAAAATTGTGATCTTTTCCATAGTATTTTTTTAAAAAAGATGAATTTGCGGAAGGGAAAAACATCTACGTTCTTTCGAAATTAGAAGTTTACTGCTTGTATATCTAACTTAATATAATAGAAACTTACACTTCTGAAATGAATACCAAAGTTGTAAGAAACTTACTGGCAAAGGGTTTTAGTATAAATTAATTACGATGCCCAACAAGACAGCGAGTTTTCGTTTTAACTCTTTTATTACTCTAAAAAAGAGAAAACCGCGGTTTTTGTTTGTTTACTTCCTTTTATAAAATGATTATTTCTTCAATATTTACTGATAATAAAGCTTGATTCATCAACCGTGCAGCGGTAAATTTTGGTTAATACTGGAGCTTCAATTCTGTATAAATAAAATTATATACTAATTTCATTTATAGTTTTTGCACTGTTTTATAAAATGTATTAAATTTCGTGTATGACAGTGGGATAAATGTAAGTAAGATGCCAAACAGGTCAACCGATTCTTTGTTTCAATTAATTCATTCTCTTCAGAAATCAGAGAAAAGAAACTTTAAGTTATATGTTCAGCGAAATTCGTCGAACAATGATCTTAAAGTGGTTCAGTTATTTGATGCCATTGATAAAATGAATGTGTATGATGAGAGTGTGTTGATGACCAAGACTTCCTCAATAAAAAAACAACAGCTTCCCAATATAAAAGCGCACCTCTACCGCCAGATCCTGGGAAGCCTGAGATTGTTGGAAAGTAGTGATAATATTGACTTGCAACTGCATGAGCAATTGGATTATGCACGCATACTTTATAATAAAGGGCTTTATCATCAAAGCCTTAAAATCCTTGAAAAAATTAAAGAAACCGCACGAGCCAGCAACCAGATAAATTTTTATATAGAAGTACTGGTTCTTGAAAAAAAGATAGAAAGCCTTCACATTACAAGAAGCATGCAGGATCGCGCGGATGAACTTACCAATGATGTAAATATTTCTAATCAAAAGCTGGAAAAGCAATCGAAGCTTTCCAATCTTGCCCTGCAATTATACAGTTGGTATATTAAAAATGGGTTGGCAAGAAACCTTGAGGACGAACAGGAAGTTGAAAATTATTTTGATCGGCATTTAACGGGCGACATTCAAAGTCCGGAAGGATTTTATGAAAAATTGTATTTCAGCCAGAGTTATAGTTGGTATGCTTTTATAAGGCAGGATTATTTGATGTATTACAGGCATACGCAAAAGTGGGTCAATCTTTTTTTGGATGATCCGATAATGATCCCGATAGAAACTGGTAATTATATTAAAGGGTTGCACAATTTATTGAATGCGCATTTTACACTTAGGAATTATGCCGGGTTTGAAAAAACAATCACTTTGCTGGAGGAATTTGGTAATTCTGAAATTGTAAAAAAGAATGACAATAATAGGATACAAGTTTTTATATACTTATATACCGCAAAAATTAACCAGCATTTTCTAGAAGGTACTTTCAAAGAAGGGTTGAGCATTGTAGAAGAAATTGAGCAACAACTTGAAGAATATAATTTATTCATGGATCAACATCGGCGGTTGATATTTTATTACAAGATCGCGTCACTTTATTTTGGTGCCGGCGATTTTGACAATGCGATTGACTACCTCAACAAGATTATCAACTGGAAAGTAAATCTTCGTAACGATCTGCAGTGTTATGCGCGGCTGCTGCATTTGATAGCACATTATGAATTGGGTAATTTTCAGTTGCTGGAATACCTGGTGAAAACCGTTTACCGGTTTATGGCAAAAATGCAAAACCTTAGCCTGGTTGAAGAAGAAATATTTAAATTTTTGCGTAAATCATTTTACTTATCTGCCAAAAAATTAAAACCTGAATTTGAAAATTTATTGAATACGATCAGGCAATTTGAAACCAGCAAATTTGAAACCCGTGCTTTCGCTTACCTCGATATTATTTCATGGCTCGAAAGTAAAGTGAATGACAAGCAGACTTATGAAATAATTCGTGAAAAATATTTGAAAGGAAGAAAACTTCATTACTTGAAGTAGTGAAAAATATTAATCTGCTACTTGTGGCCCTATGTAATATTTTATTTTTCTTACCAATTCATTCGTGTCAAATGGTTTTGGCATAAAATCATCTGCCTTGCAAAACTTTTTTATTTCGTTAAAGTTAGTATGAGCAGAGATCATAATTACGGGAATATCCTTAGTAACCGGATTTGATTTTAAAGCGTTGCAAACGTCAATTCCGTCAACTCCTGAAAGAAAAACATCAAGCAAGATGAGTTGAGGTGAAAATGATTTTGTTTGAGCCAATACATCTTCCCCTTTTAAAATACTCAATACTTCAAATCCATATCTTTTAAGAATGATTTCGAC
>JBBQWJ010000282.1:0-4038 GCA_038210685.1 Chitinophagales bacterium
CTTTCTTTGATTGTTGATTGCCGATTTAATAGCAAAAAAACATTTAATACAATTATTGTTTTGCAATCCGTCTTTGAGCTTCCATGAAACAATAATCTCATCTCCCACATATTGATAAATTTTCCCTGAGTGTTCAATAATCGGTTCAGACATGTCGGCGAAATACTCTCTGAGCATTTCGAAGTATTTAATGTGACCAATATTTTCGGCAATTGTAGTGGAAGATTTCATGTCTAAAAACATAAAAATTCTTTCCTCTTCTTTAGGTGTGTGATACTTTCCTGTAAAAAAATTAGCAAGAATGCCCTGTCCGAGGTTATCGCTTATTTCGGTATAAAAAAGTGAAAGACTAACTACCGTGGCAAGGTAAACGGCTGTGCTGAAAAAGACAAAACTTACAAAAAATTCGCGGGTGTTATTCCATACCTGTTTTGTAAAAACACCTGTTTTAAGTTCAATAGAATTATAAACAACCCTGTTTACCAGCAAGAACAAAATAATTATCGAGAGATAGATGGTTGTTTTATATATAATCTTTTTGAAAAGACTCTTTTTGAGAAACAGCTTATTGAAATATAGAATTTCAATTGTTCCAATTAATAGCCCTAACATAAGTGCAGTTATGGCGGCTGTAAAAATGGCGGTGCTGAAATGATACGGATTTCCTGTAGAAGGGTAATTAGTGAGATGGCTAAGAAGGCCTCTCTCGACCAGGGAATAAACCAGGCTGGAAAATAACCATGCCAGGGCAAAAGGAATAATCCGGAAGATATTTCTTTTGGTTGCAGGAGATAGCATTTTAGAAAAAATTTCAGCATAAGGTAACGCATCTACGGGTAAATGATTTTATAAAAAGAAAGAGGTAGAATTCATTACCTCAAATTTGCCAAACTTTTTTTTGAATTACCAGCGTCTCTGTGGGAATCGGAAGACCCAATGTTGGTGATACCTTAGGCAAGTCCGTCAGCACAGCCTGCCCGCTGCTTCGCGGGGAATACCAACCAGCGGAAACTAATGTTGGTGATGCTCCCTGCAAGGCCGGCACGAATACCAGGCATCGGTGGAACTTTTATTTTTTGTAAATATTTTATGTTGAAAGTGGAAGACCAATAAAGGCAAGAAAATCCTTCAGTGAAGCAAAAAACTATAATTATCGATGTACATATTTATTAGTGGCAAATCGTTCAGCCTCAAATTCAAAAAAGTTTTTGTACTTATTCGTATAGTTATAATTTCCTTCTAAATAATATGGAACAAAGAAATAAGGCATGTCAAAATAAACATACTTTGAAAAAATCGTTTGTATCGTTTTTGATTTAATACTTTTTTCTAGTGGCTTAAGCCAGGTATTAAAAATCTGGTATTCGCCATATTGAAACTGATGCACTATTTCATGGGCCAAAAGCGAATATTTTGTTGAGTCGGTGATATCGGCTATATATTCAATAGCTCTTCCATAACTAGCCCCCAAATAAAAGTCGTCAGTAGTTCCAAAAAACGAACCTTTATGATTGGCAAAAATTATATTGCCTAAAGCTATGGTATTTGATAAATCAAGCCTGTTATTTTTACTTGCCCTTATCACCGCATAAATTACTTCAGGTAAAAATCTTGCCTTGAATTTTCTTTTTCGGTTGGTTGAAAAATCAAATCTTACAGGGCCATAATCTATGTTCCAATTTTGCAGAAAGGGTTGACATAGAGCTGCGTTTTCCATGATCGATACACCGGCGGAGTGTAAAAGTTTAGCTGGCCACGCATAAATTGCATTTTGATTTCTATTTATTAAGTACAATATCTTTTTCCCGGTGAAATTAACGCCGCCACCTATACTCCCCTGCCAAAAAGCTTTAATAAACGCTTTCTCCCAAGAAATTTCTTTAGGCTTATTGATAATTCCCCCTATGCCTGAGGTAATACCTCCCAGTCCAATATTATAAAGTAACACAGTTCTCTCCTGATTTTGCGCATAGGATGAAGTTGTGAAAAAAATCATCAATAAGAAAACATATTTCATCATAAAGTTTACTGCCAATATCCATTAAAAAGTTGATTAGCCCCCGTTGGTATTCCTCTTAAAATTAAGAATATCCCTAACAACAAAAAGAAAGCGCCGATGTCTGGTGTTTGTGCGGATGGCATTGTGCCCGGCTTCACCAACATAAGTTAGAAGCCATACGGTAATTTATTTTAACTCATCAAATGCGTAAGAAATCCAAAACTAATAATCACCAGATCATCTATCTTTTTTAAAAGTTGTCATCTCTTATCCGAAAAACTCTCTGGTTGTTGGTGATTGCCAAGCTGCAAAATCATCCGCACGAACACGCAACAACGGCGGCGGCTGGGCTTCGGGCTGATCAGGAGAAGACCAACGTTGGCAGAAATGACGCACTGCTATGCTCATAAGAAGCATTCGTGAATGTTTTACAAAAATGAAAACCCTGCTGGGACAAAAAATTTTCTCTTCGTGCTTAAGGTGACACCTTTTGCGGACAACCTTTTGCAGATACCGGCGAGTTATTTAAATTTACTCTATAACATCATTATGCCATGCCAGGAGATTCATTAAACGTAAACATCAATACAAAAGGTGTTGCCGCTAATACTTTTGAAGCAATTGTGATCGGGTCCGGCATCAGTGGTGGGTGGGCTGCGAAGGAACTTTGCGAACATGGTATAAAAACATTATTACTGGAACGTGGACGCAATGTGGTTCATAAAAAAGATTATCCTACGGCGTTGAAAAGCCCATGGGAATTTACACACCGCGGAAGATTGCCCCTGGCAATTGAGAAAGAAAATCCTGTAGTAAGCAAGTGCTATGCATTCGATGAAACTGCACAGCATTTTTTTGTAAAAGATAAAGAACACCCGTACGTGCAGGAAAAACCCTTTGACTGGATACGCGGTTACCAGGTGGGCGGTAAATCCCTGATGTGGGCAAGGGAAACGCAGCGTTGGAGCAGGTTTGAATTTGAAGCTCCGGCACGTGATGGCTTTGCAGTTGACTGGCCGATACGGTATGATGATCTTGCGCCCTGGTATTCTCATGTTGAAAAATTTGCAGGCATCAGTGGTAATAAAGACGGCATTGAACATTTACCGGATGGTGAATTTTTACCGCCCTGGGAACTGAATTGCGTGGAGAAAAAAATGCAGGAAAGAGTGAATGCATTTTACAAAGACAGAAAAATGCTGCAGGGCCGTTGCGCAAATCTTACCCAGCCCACAGATCTGCAACTACAGCAGGGGCGGGGACAATGCCAGGCCCGTAACTTGTGCCAGCGTGGTTGTCCTTTTGGGGGATACTTCAGTTCAAATTCATCAACATTACCCTGGGCCGAAAAAACCGGCAATCTTACGCTTCGGCCCGACTCTGTTGTTCATTCAATTATTTATGATGAAGAAAAAGGAAAGGCTATTGGTGTTCGTGTCATTGATGCGCATACAAAGCAGTCAACCGAATATTTTGCAAAGATCATTTTTGTAAACGCGGCTTGTTTAAACAGTAACCTCATTTTGTTGAATTCAACTTCTGCACGTTTTCCAAAAGGATTGGGTAATGATAATGATATCCTGGGGAGATATATCGCCTTTCAAAATTACAGGGGCTCTTTAAGTGCAACTATTGACGGTTTTGAAGACAGTTATTATTATGGCCGAAGGCCCGTGTCCCCCTTAATGCCGAGCTTTAGAAATGTTTACAAACAGCAAACTGATTTTCTTCGTGGTTATCTTATTTTTTGGGGCGCTTACCGAACCAGGGGAAATGAAACAACCAATGAAACTATCGGAGGCGAATACAAAGACTCACTGAGTGAAGCGGGACCGTGGGGCGTGTACATGAGTATGCAGGGGGAAGTGATTCCCAGGCATGAAAATCATGTTCGGTTGAGCCAGGATCAAAAAGACGAATGGGGTATTCCACAGTTGATAACATCCGTTTCGTACGATGAAAACGATGAAAAGATGGTGAAAGATTTTTTAGAACAAGGTGCCGAAATTCTGCAGGTTGCCGGCTGTAAAAACATTGTG
>JBBQWJ010000283.1:0-4035 GCA_038210685.1 Chitinophagales bacterium
AACAGAACTGTTTGCACAGAATATCATTGCTAAAAAACCAATGAAACAATTACGAATTATTCTCATCATACAATACTTTTAAATTTAGTTATTTCTCATTTTTGATGTACACAAAATATCTCTTTTTCTCTAACCGGGCAGAGAGTGTAAAAATATTTCAAATAATAGTTAAAAAAAACATCAATCATTTCTTACGGAAAGGCTGCCAGCACTTTTGAATTAAAATAAAAATACCATTCAATTCTTCGTTTACTGCAAAATCAACAATTCAAATTATACTACTTCTTCCAAAGCTTTTTTATACACTTCCAATGCGCGTTTCCTGGCAAACTCATGCTTTACTATTTCAGGAAGATAACCCGGCCTAAAATCTTTGATCCATTTTTTTATGTACATGAGTTTTGGATCAAACTTTTTAATTTGTTCCGAAGGATTAAATATCCTGAAATACGGAGCCGCATCGCAGCCTGTTCCCGCTGCCCATTGCCAGTTACCGTTATTGGACGACAATTCGTAATCCAATAATTTTTCAGCAAAATAGGCTTCTCCCCAGCGCCAGTCGATCAATAAATGTTTGCAAAGAAAACCTGCAACAATCATGCGTACACGATTATGCATCCATCCTGTTTCATTCAATTGCCGTATGCCGGCATCAACAATAGGGTAGCCGGTTTCGCCTTTGCACCAAAGTTCAAATTCCATTTCATTATTCCTCCATTTGATGGCGTCATATTTCTTCTTAAAATTTTCATTTACCACGTAAGGAAAGTGAAAAAGGATCATCATAAAAAATTCACGCCAGATCAATTCATTCAGCCATTGTTCGTTTAATTCGTCAGCAACATTTACCAATTCTCTCACACTCACCGTTCCAAAACGCAGATGAACACTGGCAAAGCTTGTTCCGTCAATAGAAGGAATATTTCTTGTTTCACCATAATGGCGAATCAGGTTATCAGAAATATCAAGTGGCTGAATTTTGAATTTTACTTTTTCAAAACCAATTTCTTTTAAAGAAGGAAAATGGAAAGGTTGGGTTTTAAAAAGGTTCCCTAATATTTTTTCAGAAGGAAATATTTTTATTTTTTCCTGTTGAAACTTTTGTTTCCACACTTTGGAATAAGGAGTAAATACCGTGTAAGGTTCACCGTTAGCTTTCATCACCTCTGATCTTTCGAAGATCACCTGGTTTTTGTAAGAATGAAAAGGAATATTTTTTTTGCCTAAAAATTCATTGATCTCATTATCTCTTTCAATGGCATAAGTTTCGTAATCATGATTAGTAAAAACTTCTTTTACCTCAAAAGCGTTGCCTATTTTTTCAAATGCATTAATTGGCGAATCGTGAATAATATAAAATGAAGAACCGTTTTTTATCAACTCCTTATTCAGTTGAATAAGGGTTTCATAAATAAACGAAACGCGCTTGTCTTGCTTAGCAGGAAGCTTATCTAAAATATTTGTATCAAAGATAAACAACGGTAAAACCGGATGATCACTTTTTAAGGAATGATAAAATGCCGCATTATCATTAAGACGCAGATCTCTTCTAAACCAACAGACGCTAACATTTTTCCGCATATTATTGAAATAAATTTTTTAGCGGATTGGTTTCCCTGTTTATATATGCATGAATGCCACTGCTAATTAGTAAAATTACAGCTACTCCAATGGCTGCGATAAAAATAGATTGTGCTTCATGACGATTAGCAACAGCAATAGCAATTAAAGCCCAGGAGCCAACCAATGCGTACTCGCGCATGTTTCTGTTCCAAGTGACAATGAGATTAATAATTCCGGCAACAATGATCATGATGATCGCCCACGCTACTCCAGAAATACCGAACCCATTCCAGTGGATTTTAGTGAGCCAGGCAGCTATATCAGCCACCAATGCAACAGTTATCCAGCCGGAATAAAGACAAAAAGGCCACCACACAAAAGCAATTTTTTTCAATGGCAAATCATCCAATTCCATTCTTGTATTGAGGACGATTTTTATTAAAGAAATAAGAAGTATTATCATTATGATTACAGAAAGACCTGTATAATCGTACAACCATGCAAATACCCATAAAGAATTGGCAGCACAGGAAACAACGAACCACCACCCTATTTCCGGCACCGGCCATTCATCTCCTGTTTTTTTAAAAAGTCCGCGCCCCTGGTAGATTACAAAAGCCAGCAAACCAAGATAGATAAATCCCCAAATGGAAAAAGCATAACCTGCAGGAGTAAAATAATTTTGATACCTCGCCGAAACTGTTGCCATCGTGTTACCGTTAAAGATGCCGGTATTGGATAGATAGTTAATAACAAGCGTTACAATCAAGGCGATGCCATTTGATATTTGTAATATTTTTTTCATTTATTAAAATTTAATAAAAGCATTGTATTTCTCTATTAAGTCTTTGTAAAAATATCCAGAAAATATCAAAAATAATTTTAAAGAAAGCAGATGCAGTAAACAAACAAAAATAAGAGATTTTCATTTTCTCTTTTAACCTTAGTGAATGGCAAGGCAGTTTTATATTCCTGCTAATTGGTAAAAAGTCTTTTCATCCAATTCTTTAACTTCTCCCGGCACAATGCCTTCTATGGTAATATCTTCCATGCTCAAGCGAATTAACCTCAGGCACCGGTGCCTAACTGCGAGTGCCATTTTACGAACCTGCCTGTATTTTCCTTCTGTAAGTGTGATGAGCAACCAGGCATGTGGATAGGCTTCCCGAACATCTTTTGCCCAGGGATACAAACTAACGGGATCGGTTACACGCAGTAAAGATTGAGGGCGGGCAACGTAGTCTTCACCATTTTTAATTTTTATGATTACTCCTTCTTTAAATTGTTGAAATGTGGCTTCATTCATTTCATTTTGAAGCATTACAAGATAGGTGCGTTTGTGTGGTTTTTCTCCTGAGAAAATTAAACGCGTTATTTTTTTATTGGTGGTTAAAAGTAGCAGGCCTTCAGAATCTTTATCAAGTCTGCCTATTGCATGAGTGCCTTCAGGAAACTGAAAGTCAATCCCTCCCAGCAAAGGAACATCATCGCTACTCACAAATTGAGAAACCATATTCGCAGGCTTATTTAAAATAAAATAACGGTTCATGAGAAATTACTAATTGATAGTAAACCTACAAATAACTGCGATTTTTATTTGGCACCAATACTTTTTCTTGTAGTATAACGATTAATCTTTTTTG
This sequence comes from Chitinophagales bacterium, assembly GCA_038210685.1. Lineage (GTDB taxonomy): Bacteria > Bacteroidota > Bacteroidia > Chitinophagales > Chitinophagaceae > Ginsengibacter. The sequence goes on from JBBQWJ010000283.1 coordinate 3,207, forward strand.
AGCCAGCCGGTAATACTTAAACGTGGTTTTTGTGAAACTAAAACTTCATGGGCCAATTCATTGCTTTTAAAAAAAACACTTTTACCACTTTGCGGAAGAATTTTCTGAACTGCTTCATCATGATAGATGCATATTTGGCCGCCGTCTTCTTCCTGCCAGTTTTCATTCAGGTACATAATCATCGAAAATTGCCGGCTTGGATTATTCCGAAACTGATCGATATGTTTTTTATAAAAACTACCAGGTTCGTATATGGTGTAATGGAATTCGTAGCCGGTAATTCCTGTAAAACAGGTGCTGTTTAAATGTGCAACGAAACTATCCATCACTTTAAAAAAATCATTTTCGCAGGCATCATTGTTTTTACGATCGAGCCAATAAATCAGATCGCCTCTCATCAATTTATCCTGCACGGCAACAGAGCCATTTCCTGTTCCTGCAGAACGAAGTTTATTTTGAGCATAAAGATTTAAGAGATTGGCTTTAAGATTTGCCACAAGAGAATCGTCTAAAAAATTTTTTGCGATACCAACTTTATTTTCAACAAAAGTATCGATGAGGGTATTAAAAATCGTTTCCAATAATTGTGATTGAAACCCATTTTTTAGTGGTTCAATTTAATGCGAAATTAATCGCAAAGAGTATCCTTACATCAAAAGATAGTCAATCACCAAACGTATTAACTTTTAATTATACAATTAAATCCCCTTTCCATTTTAAGGTAAAAATTTAAACACTCAAATTTCTGAATATTGCCATTCTTTTTAACCAGGCAAAGATTCTATTCATTTAAAATTAGCAATAGCTATGAGCTTATTTACATTATTTA
>JBBQWJ010000284.1:0-3979 GCA_038210685.1 Chitinophagales bacterium
GGGTTTCATCCCGGCCATCATTTGCCAAATCAGGTGAATATGATTATCCATTATCACAAATGAATTCACCTTTACTCTTTTATTTTCAACAAGGAATCGAAGACTGCTTATGATAATATCCTTATACTTTTCTGGTTTTAACAGCCGTTTCCACTCCAAAATAGTGGCCGTAAAAAATTGAGGACTTTCTGTAATAAGGATTTGCATATCAGGCTTGAAGATAAGGCTTTCCTCGTTTCATTTTATTGGTGAAGCAGCCACACTTATCCATCGCTCAACACCAACAAAGGACTTCCTTTTGTGGGAAGACCAACAAGGGAGAAAAACTGTCAAAAGGTGTGAACTACTTTTAAGATCGCATGTAATAGTGCTTCCGCAATTAATATTTTCTTGCCAACATTATTTCTATCATTAAAGGAATAAAAATAATGACGGTTATCTTGAGCAAATTAAATATTTTTTTTTGCTTAACCTTTCCAGCATATTTATTCATAACTCTTTTTGTTTTCCTTGCATTGTAATAGTAAAAAACCAAACAAAATATTGCTATAGTAAAGAAAAGATTTGTTCCTTCACTAACTTTTCCAAGGTGATGCGTAAACCAATCAGAGAATATTGTCTTCAAGATTGAAAATAGAAGCATTAAATGAATAATTACAGTTAATCCTACAATGAGGCAACCGTTATACCTTGCAAATCCCAAACTTTTCCCTTTTTCTATTTGTTGTTGATAAATTATGAAATAAATAAAGTCGTACATTTTTAATAATTTATATTATTTCAGCCCCCTCTTTATGTGTAGAGAAATCTTTATTTTATTTTTTTTATTCTCCATCATCAAATATATTTTCAGTTACGGTTTTACCAGTCAATTCTTTAGTTATGATGTTACCAAAAAACCAGACGCCACCAACAATCCACCCAGCTACTGGAACAGAGGCTGAAATTGTATAAATTGTTGCGTCAACAACTAAATCTGCAGTATGATGTGGTTTCCAACCATTTTCAACACCATCATAAATTGTTAGCCCCGCCCCCAGGTATGCAAATCCCTTTCCTACCCCTTCAGCAAGATCACCTCCAGTTAGTATTTCTGAATCTGTTCCTCCTATTCTATTGGCCAATATTTGTGCGCCTTTGATGCCTTCTCTGGTACTTTCATAACTAAAACCTGCAGCTTCAAGTATTGTTTGAGAAGTTTCCAGTCCATTATTTTCTTGGTGATTACCGTCAAGCCCCATTCTTGCATTTCTGGCAATTTGCGCATCTAAGTTGGCGATAGCCTGTTTTGAAAAACCTTTCAAATAAATATTGGGCGCCAAATAACCAACAGCGGCTTCAGTACCACCATTTTTGTAATATCTTTTTTGTGCATCTTGAAAGGAAGTTGCAAATCCGTCGTTGCCCCAAGAATTATTTCGATCCATTGCCATGCTTCCATTCATAAAAGCATCTGCATCGCTGGTAAAGATTCCAAATGAACCACCTCCGCCGCCACCTCCCGAACTATAAGAACCACCAAAAGGGGTATCTATCAACATACCGAGTATATATGCCCATTGGTCCATGTAACCTCCTCTATCCCCTGTGCCCTCATCAGGAGGGCCGCCCTCATTAACAACCTCAAGTAATCCCATTGGATCAATAAACAATGCCGGATTATCCCCCACAAATACATAACCACTTGAATTAGCATTACTCTCCATCAATGGATCCACCTGCATAAACCTTCCTATCTGAGCATCATAACTTCTAAAGGTGGTTTCATAAAGTTCCAATCCTTTCCCATCTGCCCATTCCCCGCTACCCAGTTCAGTGGCTCCATTGGCTTTGTAGGCATTAGTAGCGGCATTGGTAATTGCGCTGCTGCTGATGCCCGCCATTCCTAATCCATACGGATAATAATGACTTTCCTGCAACAGCGGCCCGTGTTCATGGGTTACCTGCAAATTATCGAAATAAACTAAATTATCACTCTCATTGCTTACATAAATATAAGCAAAACCGTTTTTGGGCGCTATTTTTGCGCTTCCCCCTATCCGGTAAATAGTTTGACCGCTGCCTTCAGTGCTTACCTGCACAGATTCTCCGCTTACGTATTTAAACTGGTTGTCAAAAAAGATGATATTAAGATATGCCTTTGGTAAACCGGTTCCGGCTGTACCGTTCTGCGGCGACATAAAGCCCGTAAAGGGTGTACTGCCGTTGAGGCTGGTGGTAATGGAACTACCGCTGCCATGAAGCGTTGTGGTTATGGGGCTGTTGTCTATTATGGAACCTAATGCGTTGATAATCGTATTTAATCCGTTAGCAGTGTTGTTGTTGGTAGCGGTAGTGGCAATATAATAATCTACTTTTATATCCAGCTTATCGCCTGCCATTACTTTTAATAGTTTTCCTGCGCCTTTGCTTTGAACGCTTTTACGCAGCAACTGGACTTTGCTGCCATTAGTGGTGCTGGTATAAAAACTTCCCGGCCTTGCGGTAATCTGCGTTCCCGCATTGTCATAATACAACTGTTCATTGGCGGTATTGGCATCTTCAAAGGTTGAGAAAAAATAATAGTGTGCCCTGTTTCAATTTTATAATGAGAGAATTGACTATTTGTATGTATTTCACTTTCCTGTGCAGCAGGCTTTGATAACAAAGGGAGTAACAAATCCCTACTACCTTTTTATTCTTATGCCTTTTAATTGTTTTGCCAATTGCTATTCTATCCTGGAATTTAATTGAGAAGAGGTTTTGAGGCTAAGGCTCAAGGTCAAATGATTTACTTCGAACTGATTTCATCTTTTTTAGTGCTGTTCATCTTCCAAAATCATCTTGTACTCTCACAATATCATTTTCATCGCTTGGGTTTGTTTTATCAGTATGTTGCCATATTTCCGCCACAATTCCCCACGTTTCTAAGCCAATGAGCCTATGGCGTTCGCCTTTTTTTAAGGTAATAACATCATTAAACCTTTTTGTTTGAACGCTTGTTTCATGATCATTATCACTCTGAATAACTCCTACCTCTCCTCCTATTACTTTCCATAATTCAGATCTGCGATGGTGGTATTGCCAGCTAAGCCTTTTTTCCTTTTCAACGATTAATATTTTAGGGCTAACCTTTCCAGTACTTTGCTTTTTAGAATCCTCGACATCTGCATAAAAGAAGTCAATAAATTTTTGGGATTGCTGGTCATCTATCACAAAGAATCCGCCCCAGGGGCGGTTTTGGTCAGAATTTATAATCACAAAACCATAACTGTTAAGGTATTTTTCCACAATTTCAAAGACTTCATTTTTTTTAACACCTGTAGGTAATTTTAATTTCATTTTAATTGTTTATAACGGTTATGCATACACGCAACTAGCGACCCATATAAACCATAAGGATCTGCACATCACTCGGATTTACGCCACTTATTCTGCTTGCCTGTCCGAGAGTTTGCGGTTTGATTTTTTTAAATTTTTGGCGTGCCTCATTAGATAATGAAGATACTTTTTCGTAATTGAAGTTTTCTGGAATAATTTGTTCTTCCAGTAAACGCATCTTTTTTACCATTTCTTCTTCTTTATCAAGATAAATCTGGTATTTTATTTGAATTTCTGCCTGCTCTATTGCTTCATTTGAAAAACCACTTAGTTGCTCTTCTATTGCCGGAATTGCTTTTACCATTCTTTTCAAAGTAACCTCCGGTCTTAATAATATTTGTGCTGCCTTAACCTTTTGGAGAGCTAGAGCGGAAGAAATGTTTTGCAGGTAATCATTTACTTCCGTTGGATCCAGTTTTTTGTCTTCCAGAAAAGTTACTATTTCTTTAATTTCTTTTTTCTTTTCAATCACCTTAAGCATTCTTTCCTGTGAAGCCAAACCTATTCTAAAACTTTTCTCGGTAAGTCGAAGATCTGCATTATCCTGTCTTAGTAAGGTTCTATATTCTGCTCTACTTGTAAACATCCTGTAGGGTTCATCTGTTCCTTTATTTATTAA
>JBBQWJ010000285.1:0-3952 GCA_038210685.1 Chitinophagales bacterium
TTTATAAAAGACAGCAAACGTGGTATATTAAAAGTTTCTTTCAAAGAGAACGTGGATGAAAATTAGTCTCACGAAACTTGGTAAACGCTACAACAGGGATTGGATCTTCCGAAACCTTGATTTTCAGTTTGAAGAAGGAAAACATTATGCGATTACGGGGCCAAATGGTTCAGGTAAATCCACCTTATTACAGATTATTTCAGGATCTTCCATATTTAACGAAGGCAACATATTGTATTTTGAAAACGCCAAACCTTTTGAAGGCGAAAAAGTTTTTCAAAAGATATCGTATGCTGCTCCTTACCTTGATGTAGTGGAAGAAATGACACTCATGGAATTTTTTTCTTTTCATAACAACATGAAAGGATGGCTTCCTGGCCTGGATACTCAACAAATTATCTTTTTATCAGGTTTGCAAAACGCAGCTCATAAGCAGATAAGATATTACAGCAGCGGAATGAAGCAGCGTGTGAAGCTGGCCCAGGCAATTTTCAGTAACGTGCCGACAGTATTGTTGGATGAACCCCTTACCAATCTTGATGAAGAAGGAGTTTTACTATATCATGATTTAATAGAGAAATATTGCCAGAACCGGTTGCTTATTATTAGCAGCAACGACAAAAAAGAATATTCCTTTTGCAATGAAATAGTAAATATGAGAAATTATAAATGATGGCTTCTCTTACAGTAGATGAACAAAAAACAAAGATTTCTGTTTTTGTCAGAGAACAACCAGCCAGTAACCCAACAAATAATACGAATTATTAATTTCCTTTTTTGCAGCAGCACTAATCTATAAAGCGCAGTTTTTTCTCCATCACAAAATGTGGAATTGAAACTTCTAGAAATTCTTTTCCGGTGACTGTGTAGCCCAGTTTTTCATAAAAGCCAATTGCCGTTTTTCTTGCATGCATCATAATTTTTTTATAACCGGCATCGCGCGCTACGTTTTCTGCAAAATTCATCATGCTGGCGCCTATTCCCTTTCCTTGTAAATTATTTTGTACGGCCATTTGCCTCAGCCGCACACAATGCTTGTCTACTTTTTTCAAAACACAACAACCCAGCATTTTATCTTCCTCAAATGCGCCTATAAGTATATCGGTTTTTTCTTTTTCCAACTCCTCTTTGTCAAAAGAAAGCTTTAATGGCTTGCGCAATATTTCATAACGCAATTGAACCATTTGATCATATTCTTTAGAGTCGTGGTCTATTTGTTTAATAGGCATAAGTGAGCTGCGGTATTTTATTATTTAAGAATAAAAATACAGGTTTTATTCTTCACTTATTCTTTCAATAAAAAATAATAATAAATAAGTTTTCTTTTACATAAATGAAAAAAAATAAACACCACCGGCAAAGAAGAAAAAAATTAATCAGGTAAATGTGATTGGTTTACAGTGTAATGAACAATAATTTATGTTTAATTTAATAAACTTTCAATATCCTTTTTTTTGGGGAATAGTTATTATTTTTTTTTATCACAAAAAGTATATTTTTGTGGCCATATTAACTAAACTTTACAATCATGCAAGACGTTGCAACAAGAGTTAAAAAAATCATTGTTGACAAGTTAGGAGTTGACGAGGCTGAGGTAACACCTGAAGCATCCTTCACTAACGATTTAGGTGCCGACAGTTTGGACACTGTGGAACTCATTATGGAATTTGAAAAAGAATTCAATATTTCAATTCCTGATGAACAAGCGGAAACCATCACCACCGTAGGACAGGCAGTAGCATACCTAGAAGAACATGCTAAGTAATCATCTTATTTTAACTTTGCAGGTAAGCTTATGGAATTAAAAAGAGTAGTAGTAACTGGATTAGGAGCCATAACGCCTTTAGGAAAAAGCATTCCGGAATATTGGGAAAGCTTGACTAATGGTGTGTCTGGCGCTGATTATATTCAGCAATTTGATTGCGCGAAATTTAAAACCAGGTTTGCCTGTGAGGTTAAAAATTTTGAACCCACAGATTATCTTGATAGAAAAGAAGCCAGGAAACTTGACCGTTTTACACAATTTGCTTTAGTAGCAAGTGATGAAGCAGTTAAAGACGCCGGTATTTCAAAAGAAAATGTAGATCCGGATAGGGTAGGAGTTATTTTTGCCAGTGGCATAGGTGGTATCACCACCTTCCAGGATGATGTAATGGAATTTGCCCGTGGCGATGGTACTCCCCGCTTTAATCCGTTCTTTATTCCTAAAATGATATTGGATATTGCCGCAGGGCAAATCTCTATGCGATATGGTTTTCGCGGGCCTAACTTTGCGGTAGTAAGTGCTTGTGCAAGCAGCACGAATGCAATAATAGATGCCTTTGATACCATTCGATTGGGTAAGGCGGATATTATTCTCACAGGGGGAAGTGAAGCCGTTATTTCTGAATCAGGAGTAGGAGGTTTTAATGCAATGAAAGCCTTGAGTGAAAGAAATGACGATCCTAAAACCGCTTCACGTCCGTTTGATAAAGATCGTGACGGATTTGTAATGGGAGAAGGCGCAGGTGTATTGGTTTTGGAAGACCTGGAACATGCATTGGCAAGGGGCGCTAAAATTTATTGCGAAATTGCAGGAGGAGGCGCTACTGCAGATGCTTACCATATTACCGCTCCTCATCCTGAAGGATTGGGCGCTAAAAATGTAATGCGTTTAGCGCTTGCTGAAGCAGGAATGGAGCCGGAAGATATTGATTATATTAATGTTCATGGAACATCCACTCCTTTGGGAGATATTGCCGAAACAAAGGCAATTTTAGCTGTATTTGGTGAAAGAGCTCATAATCTAAATATAAGTTCTACAAAATCAATGACGGGGCATTGCCTCGGTGCCGCTGGTGTAATAGAAGCACTTGCGTGTATACTGGCAGTTACCAAAAATGTTATACCACCCACTATTAACCATTTTACGGATGATCCCGCATTTGACCCAAAGCTCAATTTTACTTTTAATAAAGCCCAGGAAAGGGAAGTAACTGCAGCTTTGAGTAATACTTTTGGTTTTGGAGGCCACAATGCTTCCATTATAATCAAGAAGTATAAGTCATAACGTATTGCTATAAATTTTTGGCCTTTGTAGGATTATAACCTTCCACCACTTCTTTTATTTCTATAATTTGATCTTTGCCGGATGGGATTAAATTATTTATAATCAATTCTTTCTTTACAATTTTGTTATCTTCGTTAATTACCAATTTTGTATTTCCTGATTGGTTATTTAAAAGTGGATTTAGATTATGAACCGAATTAAAATCATTAAAAAACAATGGAACAACTTCTCCCCATAATAGTAGGTGCTGTAGCATTAATTGCAGGCATCTTACTGGGAAAAATATTATTTGCAAAAAACACAAAACAACTCTTAGAAAACGCAAAAGAACAAGCTCAACAAATTATTTCTGACGCACAGTCAAAAGCCGAAACTGTTAAAAAAGAAAAGCAGCTGGAAGCAAAGGAACATTTTGTACAATTAAAAGCCGAGCATGAAAAAACTGTTGTTCAACGTAACCAAAAGTTAAGCGACGCAGAAAACAGGTTCAAGCAAAAAGAACAATCGATTAACCAAAAAGACCAGAATGTTGAAAGAATAATTAAGGAAAATGAGGCGATCAAACAAAACCTCAACAGGCAGATTGAAGTGGTTAATATTAAGCGTACTGAGCTTGAAAAGCACCAGGAAGAACATATTAAAAGGCTTGAAAAAGTTTCAGGTTTATCTGTTGAAGAAGCAAAGGCTCAATTGATTGAAACATTGAAAAATGAAGCCAATTCGCAGGCACTGAGCATTCAACAGGAAATTGTGGATGACGCTAAATTGCGGGCTAATAAAGAAGCACGAAAAATTATCATTCAAACCATTCAACGCACCGCGGCTGAGCAGGCCATTGAAAATTCTATTACAGTTTTCAATCTCGAAAGTGATGAAATTAAAGGATCTATTATCGGCCGGGAA
>JBBQWJ010000286.1:0-3913 GCA_038210685.1 Chitinophagales bacterium
AAATCATCAAAATAAATGTGGATAAACTTCCGAAATTTGAAAACTATACCTTTTAAAGGGAACTGAATAGTTACTTTCATCTTTACTTCCATCGGGGGCCGTTTCTTTTTTCTTTGCATTTCCGTGCAAATCCAAAATATAAATGGTGTCAAAACTTTCTAATAAATGTTTTCTCATCTGGCGATGAATAATGCCATCTAAAAAACTATTGTTAGAAATGTAGGCTAAAACGCCTTCGCCGTTTTTATCAATAAAATGCTGCCCATATCTTATGAATTTTATGTAGTCATCAGAGAGTGGCTGAATGTTTCTTTCGTTCAAATCTTTTTTATAATCGGCAGTCAGTTTTTCTATCCATTCGCTTTTATTGCTGCTGCTTACGCTATACGGCGGATTTCCCAAAACCACCATCACCGGCGTATCTCTTTTTATGTGGTTGGCTTCGTTGGCTTCGGTGCTCAGCCAGTTGGCAAATAAAGTGCCCGTGTCGGGATGGTGTTCTTCAAGGCTGTTGGTAAGATAGATTCTGAAACGCTGTTCCCGCGTGGGTTTATAGCCCGTTTCAGTCATTAGTAAATCTAATTTTAAATGCGCCATTGCATAAGATGCCATCAGCAATTCAAAACCGTTTAACCTGGGTATTAAATGATTTTCTAAGTAATTACTCCATATTCCCTGCTGGCCCTCAAATTTTTTATAAACCTGCTTTACTACTTCGGCTAAAAAAGTTCCGGTTCCTGTGGCGGGGTCAAGTATCTGCACTTTATGCACTTCCGTTTCTATAAAATCTTCTTTTATTTTTGAGCGCTGGTCGCTTGTGGCCTTGGTAAATACTTTTGTTTTAATTTTTGTTTTTGAAGTATCTGCTAATCCATCTTTTAAATTAAATTCAGTTTTCAAAATATCATCAACCGCTCTCACAATAAAATTAACTACCGGCTCTGGCGTATACCATACTCCTCTTGCCTTTCTGAGTTTGGGATCATATTCAGATAAGAACGTTTCATAAAAATGTATGATCGGATCCTGGGTTTGAGTTGCCTTCCCGAAATTTTTTAATAAAGCGTTTATATCGGTGGCTCTGAAAATATCTGATAAACTTTCAACTATCCATACTAACCTTTTATCTAAATCATATCCGGCTATATATTGAAATAATTTTCTTAAAAAGGGGTTGGTTTTGGGGATTAATTCAGCAGCTTCCTGTCTTGAAAAAGTTTGCAAACTCGGGTCATGTAATCGTGCAGAAAACATTCCGTAAGCAATTGTTTGCGCGTATATATCAGCAAATTCTTTTGAGGTAATATCATGTATCAATATTTCTTTAAAGGCATTCATCTGCTCTTTAATAGAACTGTTTTCCTGTGTTAATTCATCGCTGTCAATGGCTTTTTCAATTACATCAGCTAAGAGTTTTGCCTTGGCTGCCATCATTTCAGCCAATTTTTTTGAACTTCTGATTGTTTGCCCAATGAACAAACAAAAATTGGCAATTAGGCTTTTGAAATGTTCAAAGTTTTCAGGAATTGGCTTTATTTGATTGTTTTCAATTTCTGCAATTCTAATGCTCGTTTTAAATTCTCCGTTTACATAAAAATGAAAATCTAAATAGTCTGTGAAAATGAGATTAGGCAAACCGGCAATGTAGCGATCGAATTGTTCTTTGAATAATTTACTTTTTAAATCCGCACCAATGTCTTTTGCCTCTATATAACCAACCGGGATTTGATTTTTTGTTAGAATGTAATCGGGAGCACCGCAAGCAATTCTTTCCGGCTCATTGGTTACTAAAATGTTTGGAGCTAAATTTTCTAATAAGGTTTGGAGGTCGCCTCTGTAAGTGTGTTCTGTGCTAATACCTGTTTTAAATCGTCTGTTGATTTTGTCTAAATATTCCTGAACGGTCATTTTGTATTTTTAGCAGTAAAGAATTATTCCGGATGAGTATTTTACTAAAGTATTCAAACTTCAGTAATTTTTTATTAATAAAGCCAATAAAAAAACCCAATAGCCATAACTATCGGGTTAAAAATTTAAATTCTTCTGAAATCCAAATTAAATCTCAATGCTGTGTTTAATAAGTTGCAGTAAATAAACAAATAATTGGTATTTCTATTTTCCAATTTCAATAAAACCTATAAGGTCTTTTTGAGCTTGTTTAATTTTTAAAGACAGAAATAGACCTTATAGGTTTGGTTACGGCAGTAGATAAACAAATAATTGGTATTTCTATTTTCCAATATGAAAAGATACACGGAAAACTTCTCTTACACCTTCTCCAAAATCTCACTGACTTTCGTTGCAGGTAATTCTGCATTTCGCATTGAAATAGCTCTCACCGCGTTATCGCCAAAATCAGCAAAAGCTTTTTTGGAAATAGAATCATCACCAATCATTACCGGAATTCCCAAATCGCCACCTTCACGAATGGATTGCACCAAAGGAATTTCACCCAGGAAAGTAATATCAAATTCTTCCGCCAGTCTTTTTCCGCCTTCTTTCCCAAAAATGTAATATTTATTGTCGGGTAATTCGGCTGGTGTAAAGTAGCTCATGTTCTCTACAAGCCCGATAACAGGCACTTTTAATCCTCCCTGGCTAAACATGGTAATTCCTTTTTTCGCATCTGCAAGCGCTACTAATTGCGGCGTGGTTACTACAATGGCTCCCGTAACAGGAACAGTTTGAACAATAGTAAGGTGAATATCCCCGGTTCCTGGTGGCATATCTATTACGAGATAATCAAGTTCGCCCCAATCTACATCGGTCACAAATTGCCTGATAGCGCTGCTTACCATTGGGCCGCGCCAAACCACTGCTTGCTTTTCATCTACCAGCAAACCTATGCTCATCACTTTTATTCCATACCTCTCTATTGGTACAATTTTGCCTTTGCCTTCCACATCGCGCATTTGCGGCCTTTCTCCGCGTATTCCAAACATGATATGAACACTTGGCCCGTAAATATCGGCATCCATTAATCCAACTTTTGCACCACTGGCAGCCAGCGCCAGCGCCAGGTTAGCCGCAACGGTACTTTTTCCTACCCCGCCTTTTCCGCTTACCACGGCTATAATATTTTTAACGTCTTTCAAAACATCTTTCTTATCAGTTCTTAAAGAAGAAGTATTGCTGGTAAAATTGATAGTAATTTCAGCCTCTTCATCCACCATTGAATGGATTGCTTTTTCACACCTCACTTTTATCAAATCTTTCAACGGGCAGGCAGGAGTGGTGAGAATTACGGTAAATGAAATTTTCTTATTTTCAATCTTGATATCTTTTACCATATTTAGTGTTACAAGATCCTTTTTAAAATCGGGTTCTTCTACGGTGCTTAAGGCTTTCAGAATGTCACTTTCAGTCATGGTTCAATTTTTTGTTAAAAAGAAATAGTGGTTGCAAATTTAAACATTGATAACCTTACTTTGTTTACTTTAACTGAACTTATGACAGAAAATCCGACCTTTATTGATCAGATATGAAAAAAATTATACTTTACTTTTTATTCATTTTGTTTGCTTTTCCTGTTGTAGTAAAAGCACAATTTGAGAATTACAAAGATTCGGTAGTGCAATTGTACGGTGTGGTTATGTCTGCAGATAGTCTGCAGGGTTTGCCTGCGGTAAGTATTGCGGTGAAAGGACGCAACCAGGGAACCGTCTCCAGCGATCAGGGTGTTTTTTCAATTGTGGTTTTAAAAGGCGACCAGATAGAATTTACAAGCGTTGGGTACAAACCTAAACTGGTGACCATCCCAAAAGATCTGGATGGAAATCAACAAAGTATTATACAATTAATGGTTCAGGATACGGTTTATCTTGCTGCCACTATTATTAAAAAATATCCTACCAGGCAAGAGTTTGCGCGTGATTTTGAAAATGTAAAAGTCCCCGATGACCAGGCGGAAATT
>JBBQWJ010000287.1:0-3835 GCA_038210685.1 Chitinophagales bacterium
GATACTTTTGCTCTTGAAATCGTAACTCTTCTTTCTTCCATCGGCTGGCGCATAACTTCCAAAACCGTTCTTTTAAATTCAGGTAATTCATCTAAAAATAAAACGCCATTATGCGCCAAAGAAATTTCTCCCGGCTGTGGCATTCCGCCACCTCCAACAAGCGCAACATCTGAAATGGTGTGATGAGGCGAACGAAAAGGGCGTTTTGAAATTAAAGTGGCATTCTCTGGAAGTTTGCCGGCTACGCTATGAATTTTTGTGGTTTCTAATGCTTCCTGCAAAGTAAGCGGAGGTAGAATCGTGGGCAAGCGCTTTGCCAGCATAGTTTTACCTGCACCCGGAGGACCAATCAAAATTGCATTATGGCCGCCTGCGGCGGCTATTTCCAAAGCCCGTTTTATATTTTCCTGTCCTTTTACATCGCAAAAATCTATCTCAAAATCACTTTGCGCATTTGCAAATTCTTCTCGCGTATTTACAATTGTTGGTTGAATCGAATTTTCATCAATAAAAAAATCGATCACATCATTAATATGATTTACGCCATACACATTCAACTTGTTTACCATCGCTGCTTCGCGGGCGTTTTCTTTTGGTAGAATTAGTCCTTTAAAATTTTCTTTTCTTGCCTGTATCGCAATCGGCAAAGCGCCTTTGATGGGCCGTATCATTCCATCTAAACTCAACTCGCCCATGATCACATAATCATTTAGCTTCTCTGCATTTTCCAATTGTTCACTCGCGCCTAAAGTGGCCATCGCAATCGGCAAATCGAATGCGGTTCCGCTTTTGCGAATATCTGCAGGCGCAAGATTTACAACTACTTTTGTTCTTGGAAAATGGTAACCATTAGCTTTGATAGCGCTTTCCATGCGTTCGAGGCTTTCTTTTACTGCATTATCTGCAAGGCCTACGATAGTGGTAAATTTTCCTGAACTCACATTTACTTCTACCGTGATAGTAATTGCTTCAACCCCATAAACAGCGCTGCCGAAAGTTTTGACTAGCATGAACTAATAATTAGTTGCAATGAAATTACTGAAAAAGTGGCGAATAGATTTGTATAGATAAAAAAACTTTAGCAGCTATAAATTTTCAAGGAGATCAATTACTTTCTCTCTTTTAAGAATCAGGTATCCAAGGCGGTCATTGCTTACACCGTTTTTTAAATTATAATTAAAGATGAGTTTATCGTCTGTTACTTCCGTTTCAAAATATTTAAAATCAATATTAGGATGCCCTTTTAAATTTTCGCTTATTTCATAAAGATGTGTTGATAAAATAAATAACGAACGTTTGATCTTGACTAACCCTTCAACCACTACCGTACTGCATTTCATGGCATCTTCCACATTGGTACCCTTAAACAATTCATCAATGAGAATTAACCATTTCCTTTTATCATTTACTTTGAGGATAGTATTTTTAACGCGTTGCACTTCGTTGTAAAAAAAACTTTCGCCTTTTGAAATATTATCTACCACATTTATATTGCTCAATAATCCGTCAAACAATGAAAGCTGCATAGATTGAGCTGGAACACCCATGCCGATATGTGCCAGGAAAACAGCACTGCCAACGGCTTTAATGAAAGTGCTTTTGCCGGCCATGTTCGCGCCGGTCAAAAAAATAAAATTGTTATCCTTGTTCAATTCAACATCATAGGCCACCGGATCTTTTAGTAAAATATGATACAATTGTTTTGATTTCAACATCGGCTCTTCGGAAGAAATAAAAACAGGAAATGACAATTTATATTCGTTTACTGCCAACGCCATTCCGTACCATGCGTCTAATTGCGAATAAATATCTATCAGTTCAAAAAAGTTTTGTTTGAAATGATAACGAATATAGTAGGCGAATGAAAGCATTTCACTAATAGAAAGATCTTCCGCTTTTTCATTATTAAAGACAATTTGAAACTGGAATCTTTCAATTAAAACATTCGCTTTTTCCAAAAGCTTTTTTAAATTCAACGGCGCTTTGTCGTCCAAAAAAACAAAGCATATTTGTTTCATTCCTTTTATAAAATCAAAGGCGTGGCCAACAGAATATTTTATCAGCGAAAAATCGGGACCATGTAACAATTTATACAAATAAGCAGAGATCGGCGCAGGCCTTGAAGGAGGTTCATCAATAGAACTCTCATAAAATTTATAGATCATCATTACAGATCCGTTGCTTACTGAAATCGGCCACTGTTGCTGATTTTGAATGATGAGCTTTAAGGTATCCTGCACGTTCTTTATGGAATCAATATCACTTAATGAGTGATTAAAAATATACCGCAGCTTTTCGCGGCCGCCTGTTGTCCGTGTTAGGTTTAATTTATCAAAAACAGAAAATTCGTCTTCATGATTAAAAACAGAAAGGTCATTTAGCGTGGTTTTATCTGTCTCCATTCTTTAATATTTTTTCTGAAAACTGGTTGGGCAAAATAATAATTATACTTATTTCTTGCTTTACTGCAATATTTTTTAAACTTCAAATAATAATCTTTCTCCCTTAATAGATTCATCAAACCCCGAATTTCCATAAACACAATGCCCGTTTACAAAAGTATGTGTAATAGCAGCAGGAAAAGTAACTCCTTCCAGCGGGCTCCAGCCACATTTGTACAAAAGATTTTCTTTTTTTACTGTGGTTGATTTATTTATATCAGCTATAACTACATCCGCAAAATATCCTTCCCGAATGTAACCGCGATCTTTTATTTTAAAACAATCTGCCACGGCATGGCTCATTTTTTCTGCAATTTTTTCCAAAGATATTTTGCCTTCTTTATAATAGGACAACATTAATAATAATGGATGCTGTACCAACGGCAAACCGGAATGTGCATGTTCATATGGACCTTGCTTTTCTTCCAAAGTATGCGGCGCATGGTCGGTTGCTATCACGTCCAAACGATTATCCAGTAAGCCTTTCCAAAGTGCTTCCCTATTTTCTGAAGCTTTTATGGCAGGATTACATTTTATTAAATAACCGAGTTTCTCATAATCTTTAGCTGTAAAATGAAGATGGTGTACACACACTTCAGCAGTAATTCTTTTTTCCTTTAATGGAATTTCATTTGTAAATAATTCAAGCTCTTTCTCAGTGGTTATATGAAGAACGTGTAAACGGCTGTTGTATTTTTTTGCAAGCGAAACTGCAAACGAAGAGGAAGTATAGCATGCATTTACATCCCTTATAACTGGGTGATCAGAAGCAGAAAGAACCGGTTTTATACTTTTCAGATTTTTGAAATTCTCTTTAATAATTTTTTCATCTTCGCAATGAGTGGCAATCAGCAATTCACTTTCACTAAAAATTTTATGCAAAGCTGGTTCGCTATCTACCAGCATATTTCCAGTACTTGATCCCATAAAAATTTTTACTCCGCAAACCTCGTTTTTCCTTTTGTTCATCCTCAAAACTTCATCTGCATTATCATTGCTCACACCCATAAAAAAAGAATAATTCGCGAGTGATTTTTGCCTGGCTATTGAATATTTATCTTCCAATAAATCCCCTGTAAGCGCATTGGGGATTGTGTTTGGCATTTCCATAAATGAAGTAACGCCACCTGCAACGGCTGCCTTGCTTTCAGAATAAATGTCAGCTTTGTGGGTTAATCCCGGCTCACGAAAATGAACCTGGTCATCAATAGCGCCGGGAAATAAATGTTTGCCGGCTCCATTAATTTCCGAAACTCTTTCTTTTACATCAACATGATTTCCTATTCTTTCAATCCGCCCGTTTTTTATATAAACATCTTTTTCAGAAATATTATTTTCATTAACGACAGATATCTGTTTTAAAAGATAATTTTGCATATCTTGAAATTTAATAA
>JBBQWJ010000288.1:0-3827 GCA_038210685.1 Chitinophagales bacterium
TTGAAAAACGAAAATGATTTGAAAAACGAAGGCCTGAAAACCAGGAAATCCTGTAAAATAAAAACTTCGGATATTTGTTGCTTTACTGGTGTGTAATTACGCCAGCGAATTATTAATTGTGTATATTTTACATTTTTAAACTAAACGGTTTAAATTGTGTTTTTTTAACAGAGAATACATGAAGATCAATTTTTACTTACGATATCACACCGAATTTGGTGAGGAATTATTTATAACAGGCAATAATATATTTTTAGGCGATAACAATTCTGCCCTCGCCATCCCGCTTCATTGGTATAACGATGATTTTTGGGTGGCGAATATTGATTTTCCTGATGATTTTGATGATGAGATCCATTACAAATATATCCTGAAAGACATTAAAGGAATTGAAATATTTGATGGCGAAGAAAACCGATATATCGACCTTTCAACCCGGAAACAAAAATCTTATTCTGTATTTGATACATGGAATAGTGCCGGAAACTTATGGAATGTTTTTTTTACAGCCGCTTTCCGTAAAATATTATTGCCCCCAACCACAAAAATTAAAGTTCCTTCTTCCAAAAAAATTTCCCATATTTTTCGTGTAAAGGCTCCGTTGTTAAATCCGGGTGAAACCATTTGCCTGTGCGGATCTACCACACATTTAAAGAACTGGAATACTGAAGAGCCTATACTGTTAGCTCCCCACAACAATTGGTATTCTGCAAAAGTTTTTTTGGAAGAAAATGAGTGGCCCGCCAGTTATAAATACGGCATTTATAATATTAAGGAAAAGAAATTGGTAAGCTTTGAAATAGGTGAAAATCGGCTCATCCGCAAGTTAGAGGAGGAAGAAAAAGGTCTTACTATTTTTAACGATGGGTTTGTAAACTACAAGCCCGGTTTGTGGAAAGGTGCGGGTGTTTCTATTCCTGTTTTCAGTTTGAGAAGTAAAAAGAGTTTTGGAGTAGGCGAATTTTCAGATATCAAATTATTGATTGACTGGGCTAATAAAACCGGCATAAAACTGATTCAGTTATTGCCTGTTAATGATACCACGGCCGATCATACATGGCATGACTCATATCCCTATGCTACTATATCAGCCTTTGCCTTACATCCCCTTTACATTAATCTTGAAAAGGTAGCTGGAAAAGAGTTTTCTTCTATTATCAAGCCTTTAAAAAGAAAGCAAAAGCAATTAAATGATCTTAAGCAATTTGATTACGAGCAGGTAATGAAATTTAAAATGACTGCATTAAAAGAATTGTTTGATGCAGGCAAAAAAGATTTTAAAAACGATCTTGATTATTTTGAATTCTTCGAATTGAACCGCCATTGGCTGGTTCCTTACGCGGCTTTTTGTTACCTGCGCGATAAATATAAAACGCCCGATTCTTCAAAATGGAAAAGCCATAAAAATTATAATGAACAGGCAATTCAAAAACTCGTGGCGCCTTCCCAAAAGCATTATGACGAGATATTGTTTTCCTATTTTGTACAATTTCATTTGCATATGCAATTGAAAGAAATGGCTGATTATGCTCACCAGCAAAAGATGGTTTTAAAAGGTGATATTCCGATTGGTGTTTACCGGTATGGATGCGATACCTGGGTAAATCCTGCGTTGTACAATATGAACGAGCAGGCCGGGGCTCCGCCAGATGATTTTGCAGTAAAAGGACAAAATTGGGGTTTCCCTACTTACAATTGGGAAGAAATGAGCAAAGACCATTATAACTGGTGGCGCAAACGTTTCGACCAGATGAGCAATTATTTCGACGCTTTCAGAATTGATCACATTCTTGGTTTCTTTAGAATATGGAGCATTCCGCTGGATTCTGTGGAAGGGATAATGGGAAGATTTGTGCCGGCAATCGCAGTCGATATTTCTGAATTTTACCAACGTAACATTCCTTTTAACTATGACCGTTATTGTAAACCTTTTATCACCCACAGAATTATTTCAGATATTTTTAAAGAAAGGATTGACGAAGTAAAAGAAAAATACCTGGATTATATTTCAGATGATTTTTACACTCTGAAAGAGTTTGTAAATACACAAGCGAAAGTTGTAAAAACGCTGAAAAGTAGCGCTGACAAGGATTTGAAGCAAGGGTTGTTTGATCTTATCAGTAATGTAATTCTTTTTGAAGCAGAAAATTCCAGTGAGCAGAAGTTTCATTTCAGAATTTCAATGGATAAAACTTCTTCATTTAATATGCTGGATGATTATACCAAAAATGGCTTGTGGAATCTTTACATAGATTATTTTTACAGGAGGCAGAATGATTTTTGGAAAAAAGAAGGAATGAAAAAATTGCCTTCTTTAAAACGCAATACCAACATGCTTGTTTGTGGCGAAGATCTTGGAATGGTTCCTCCATGCGTGCCCGATGTAATGAATCAAATCGGTATCCTGGGACTTGAAATTGAAAGGATGCCGAAATCAGAAGGGAAAGAATTTTTTCATCCTGATGATGCGCCTTATTTGTCAGTAGTTATGCCTTCCACTCACGACATGAGTACCATACGCGGTTGGTGGGAAGAGAACCGCGAACAAACGCAACGATTCTACAATTATATGCTTGGGCAATACGGCGAAGCGCCTCAAACCTGTGAAGACTGGATCAATAAAAAAATTATTTTGCAACATTTATATTCTCCGGCCATGTGGAGTATTTTTCAATTACCGGATCTAATGGGGATGAACCAGCAATTACGTGCAGAAAATCCGCAGGAGGAAAGGATCAATATTCCTGCAGATCCTTATCATTACTGGCATTACCGCATGCATTTGAACCTGGAAACGTTATTAAATGAAAATGAGTTTAACGACGAGTTAAAAATATTTATAAAAGAAAGTGGCAGATAAGCCGTGCCTTGAAGAAGTATGAAAATCGACTACAAAAAATCTAATCTAAGATTCAAACATCCGTTTACCATTTCAAAAGGAACCAAAACGCATCAGCCGGCTTTATTGGTACAGCTTGATTTCTTTGGTATCAAAGGTTATGGCGAAGCGCCGGCGATTCCTTACTACAATATTTCGGTTGATAAAATGATCGCTGATATTGAAGAAAAAAAGAAAATGATCGAAAAGTTTTCTTTTACTGAGCCTGAAAGATACTGGCATTATTTGCATCATCTTATTCCACACGATCCTTTCCTGGTCTGTGCGTTAGACCTTGCTGCCTGGGATATGTATGGGAAAATGAAACACAAACAATTGTACCAACTGTGGAATTTAGATATTTCAAAAAATCCTCTAACAGACATTACCATCGGCATCGACAGTATTGACAAAATGGTATCCAAAATGAAAGAAAATCCGTGGCCGATTTACAAAATTAAATTGGGCACTGACAATGACATTCAGATTATGGAGGCATTAAGAAAGCATACCGATTCAATTTTTCGCATTGATGCAAATGCAGCATGGGAGGCAAAAGAGGCATTGGAAAAAATAAAAATCCTTTCAGAACTTGGCGTGGAATTTATAGAACAGCCTTTGGCAAAAGATGATTGGGAAGGGATGAAATTTTTGTATGAAAATTCTCCGTTGCCGCTGATTGCTGATGAGAGTTGTGTTTCAGAACATGATGTGGAAAAATGTAAAGGGTATTTTCATGGAATCAATATTAAACTTACCAAGTGCAGCGGCATTACGCCAGCCTTGCGAATGATCAAAAATGCACGTGAATTCGGAATGAAAGTGATGGTGGGTTGTATGAATGAAAGTTCGATAGGAACCGGAGCCATCGCACAACTATTGCCGCTGCTTGATTATGTGGATATGGATGGCCCGCTGCTTTTGGCGGAAGATGTGGCAAAAGGAGTGG
>JBBQWJ010000289.1:0-3803 GCA_038210685.1 Chitinophagales bacterium
AAATTTTTATAATAATTAGAAAGCACATCCTTCGATCCTTTAAAATGAATGTCTTTCAAACTTTCATCGCTTATCGGAATAAATTTGCTTTTATCAGAAGTGGTCCCGCTACTTTTTGCAAACCAATTAATGGGGGTGTTCCATAAAATATTTTGTTCGCCTTCCATCATCCGTTTGATGTAGGGTTTTAAATCGTCGTATTCATGAATGGGAATACGGTTCTTAAAATCCTTTACTGTAAAGAGCCTGGAGAAATGGTACTTTCTGCCAAACTCAGTGTATTGTGCCTGTGTCACCAAATGTTGCAAAACATTCCGCTGCGCTAATATGGGATAAGCTATCCAATTCTCAACACCCCACAAACGCATTCTTGCTAATTGTGATATGACAGGACTCAGGAGTTTCAAGTTTCTGATTTAGGGTTATTTGGCTGATCAAATTCAATGACCAATCATTTAAAAACATCTGAATGTAAATAATCTTTTCTTTTTAACTCAAAGTTTCTTCCAAGGTAAAGACGGCGCACCTGTTCATCTTTCGCTAGTTCTTCTGCAGAACCTTCAATAAAAATTTTCCCCTCAATAAGCAGGTAAGCGCGGTCGCAGATAGAAAGGGTTTCATTCACATTGTGATCAGTAATTAATATTCCAATATTTTTATAACGCAACTTGGTAACAATTGATTGAATATCCTCCACAGCAATAGGGTCAATTCCTGCAAATGGTTCATCCAGCAAAATGAATTTTGGATCCACCGCAAGCGCGCGCGCAATTTCAGTTCTTCTTCTTTCGCCACCACTTAACACATCTCCGTTACTCTTGCGCACATGATCAAGATTAAATTCCGAAATAAGGGTTTCAAGTTTTTCTTTTTGTTCCTTTTTCGAAAGTTTCGTCATTTCAAGAACCGCGGAAATATTATCTTCCACTGTTAGTTTCCTGAAAATACTCGCCTCCTGTGGCAAATAGCCTAAACCCATTTTTGCTCTTTTGTACATAGGCAATTTGGTAATATTCAGGTCATTTAAAAAAACATCACCCTCATCTGGTTTAACTAACCCTACCACCTGGTAAAATGAAGTTGTCTTTCCTGCACCATTTGGGCCTAATAAACCCACAATTTCTCCCTGGCTCACATGGAACGAAACCTTATTATTTACGGTGCGTTTACCGTATTTTTTAGTTAGATCTTTTGCAAAAATTGTCTGGTTCAAAAAGTTTTTTTTATAAAAATACGTGAATGAAAATTAATGTTGAATGCATACCGTCACTCCTGCAAGATCAATGTGCTTCAAGCCAGTTTTCGCCAACTCCGATTTCAGCCTCAACGGGAACGTTGTTAGGAAGCGCAAGTGCATTCTTCATTCCTTCAATAATAATGGGTTTTATAATCTCCACTTCAGATTTATGCGCATCAAAAACCAATTCATCATGCACCTGCATGATCATTTTAGATTTGAATTTATTTTTCTTAAACTCGTTGTGAATATTGATCATTGCCAGCTTTATCATATCAGCAGCCGTTCCCTGTATCGGAGAATTAATGGCATTTCTTTCCGCATAACCGCGAACTGTAAAGTTAGAAGAATTAATATCTTTCAGCCAGCGCTTCCTTCCCATCAGCGTTTGCACATAACCGTTAGTTTTGCAAAACTGAATGCTCTCATCCATATATTTTTGGATATGAGAAAACTGCTTCTTATAATTTTCAATAATTTCTTTTGCTTCGGTGCGGCTTATTCCTAAATTTTGTGAAAGCCCAAAAGCACCCTGCCCATAGATAATTCCGAAGTTTACGCTCTTTGCTTTGTACCTCATTTCTTTTGTTACATCATCTTCTGCCACATTAAAAACTTTCGCTGCTGTTGCCGTATGAATATCTTTTTCCTGCCGGAAAGCTTCTGACATGGCAGGATCCCCACTTATTGCTGCAACAATTCTTAATTCAATTTGCGAATAATCGGCTGAAATGATAAGATGATCACTATTGCGTGGAATAAACGCTTTTCTTATTTCACGACCTCTTTCTGTTCTTACGGGAATATTTTGAAGATTGGGATTGTTACTGCTAAGCCTTCCGGTAACCGCGATGGCTTGCCCGTAACATGTATGCACCCTGCACGTTTTTTTATTAATCAATTGCGGAAGTGCATCAACATAGGTAGATTTTAATTTGGTAAGCTCACGAAAATTCAAAATATTTTCAACGATCGGGTTGTCTTTTGCGAGTTTAAGTAACACATCTTCACCAGTAGAATACTGACCACCTTTTGTTTTTTTAATTTTATCTCCAATTTGCATTTTTTCAAACAACACTTCTCCCAACTGTTTTGGAGAAGCAAGATTGAATTTGATACCGGCTTGTTCATACACACTTTCTTCACAACGTTTTGCTTCTGTTTCCAGATCTTTTGAATAAAGATTTAAAAATTCAACATCTACATTCACTCCTTCAAACTCCATATCCAGCAACACTTTTACTAAAGGAGATTCCACCTGTTCAAATACTTTCTCTACTTCTTTGGATTTTAGAAATGGTGTAAAAGCCTCCTTCAACTGCAAAGTGATATCAGCATCTTCCACTGCATATTCTTTTGCTTTTTCAATTTCCACATCGCGCATATTTCCCTGGTTCTTGCCTTTTTTGCCGATCAGTTCTTCAATGGAAACAGGAACATAACCAAGATATTGAGCGCTTAAAAGATCCATATTTCTGCGACCTTCACTCTCAATTACATAATGCGCGAGCATCGTATCAAACAAAGTTCCTTGCAATTCAACGCCATACCATTTCAAAACCAACAGATCATATTTGATGTTTTGCCCGATCCATTTTTTTGATTCGTCATTAAACAACGGCTCAAAATGCTTTAATAATTTAATTACCTGTTCCTCATCATCAGGACATGGAACATAATAACCTTCGCCTGGATTAAAAGAAAAACTTAAACCTACCAAATCAGCTTCATTGGCGTCTACATTTGTAGTTTCTATATCAAAGGAGATTTCTTTTTGACCAGACAGCTTTTCAATCAACTCATCAATCGCCTCGTCACCTTCAACCAAATAATAATTGTGTTGCGTGTTTGAGATATTTTTTTCCGCAAGAAGACCGGGTTTTTCTTTTTCAACTTTTTCTTCTTTGGGTTCCGGAGATGGAGTAGTTTCCATGGCATTTCCAAACAAATCTGTCTGAATCACCTTCTTTTCAATTACAAAAACATTGTATTCCTCACCCAATATTCTTCTACCCAATCCTTTAAATTCAAGCTCAGTAAAAATTTCTCTTAACGATTCGGTATCATAAGCTTTTATCCTGAAATCTTCTTCGTGAAACTGGCAGGGAACTTCTGTAATTATAGTTGCCAGTTTTTTACTGAGGACTGCCATATCTTTTCCTGCTCTTACCTTATCTCCCAATGCGCCTTTGATGTTTTCTGCATCGGCTAAAACATTTTCAAGCGTTTCATATTGTCCTAATAATTTAGAAGCTGTTTTTTCACCAACACCAGCAATACCGGGAATATTGTCAGCAGCGTCACCCATCAATCCCAGGATGTCAATCACCTGACTTACATTTTTAATTCCCCATTTTTCACACACTTCTTTCTCCCCCATTATTTCCACTTTTCCGCCCTGGTACCCAGGTTTATAAATCTTGATATTTTTTGTTACCAGCTGACCGAAATCCTTATCAGGTGTAACCATAAAAACCTCATAGCCTTCCTTTTCCGCCTGCTGCGCGAGACCTCCTATAATATCATCAGCTTCAAAGCCATCACATTCTACAACAGGCAAATTAAA
>JBBQWJ010000290.1:0-3780 GCA_038210685.1 Chitinophagales bacterium
TTATTCCACCAATGCTTCCATCGCATTTACTGCGGCAGGAAATAATTTTGAATTGGCTATAGCGGTTGCTATCGGTGTTTTTGGTATCAATTCAGGGCAGGCTTTTGCTGGGGTCATCGGCCCTTTGGTTGAAGTGCCTGCATTGATCTCGTTGGTAAATGTGGCTTTCTGGCTTAGAAAAAAATATTATAAACAAACTTCACTTGCTTCTTAAATAAATTGAAATTTAAATGAAAAAGGTATTGATTCTTTGTACAGGCAACAGTTGCCGCAGCCAGATTGCGGAAGGTTATTTAAGGCAATTTGCAAATGGAAAAGCCGAAATATATTCTGCCGGAATAGAAACCCATGGTGTAAATCCAAAGGCTATTGCAGTGATGAAAGAAGATGGTGTTGATATTTCACATCACACTTCCAATCATATAGATGAATATAAAAAAAATGACTTTGATTATGTAATTACCGTGTGTGATAATGCCAAAGAAAGATGCCCTTTATTTCCATCCACAGCAAAGAAATTTCATCGAAATTTTCCTGATCCTGCAAAAGCAAAAGGAAGTGAAGGTGAGATCATGCAGGAGTTTAGAAATGTAAGAGATATGATCAAATCTTATTCAAAGAAATTTATGGAGAATAATTTATAAATTAGTCTTTATGGATTACTATCCAAGTTATTTTCTTTAATAAAATTGACTAGCAAATCCGACATTTTTCGGTGCTCCTGTAAATCCGGATGGTTGGCGCACCCTTGATTGTATTGGTTTTCAAAAAAATATTTATAAATATTTTCATCACCATTTTGTTGAAAATAATTTTGGATTTAATGAATATTTTCACGACAAGTTTAGATACCTGGATAAGAAGCACAAAGATTATTACTCAAAAGGAATGAAGAGAAAAAATCTATGAACGGGATTTATAACCGATTTGAGAACACCGTTCTCACGGCAGAACATGTGCCGCTTGAATGGAGGTTTGATCCAAAAAAACGACGAGTGGTTTTGGGGAATTACGGAAAATAACAGTGTAATGTATGAAGATAAAGCCAGATTGAAGAAATGCCCTTATCACAACAGCCGTGCCTGCATCGGACTTGTAAAAAAAATAAAAACATTGTTTCTTAATAATAAAAATAAAATCAGAAAGGCGTACCTTGTTCCCCTTTTCAGTATTGCGCAATCTGGTAATAACCAGACTGGTTAAACAACAAAAATTTTATCCTCTTTAAAAACAAAAACATGACAACAAGACGTTCATTTTTGAAAACCACCACAGTTCTTTCTGCAGGCTTGCTTATTACCCCTGCCGAATTTAAAAAGCAAAAACAATTGATCGGACTTCAATTATATACGGTCCGGGACGCGATGGCAAAAGATCCAAAAGGAGCTTTGGCACATGTGGCAAAAATCGGCTACAATTCTGTCGAAGGCGCTACTTATACCGGGGATGAAAAGTTTTATGGAATGAACCCGAAAGAATTTAAAGAGGTTTTAAAAGATAATGGCCTTGTAATGTACAGCAGCCATTACAGGTTAGGTGAAGATAAAATGAACGGAAAGGATACGAAAGGAACAATGCTACATGATTGGGACGAAGCAATAGAAGATGCTCACAAAGTGGGTTTAAAATATATGGTTTGCGCGTGGTTGTCTCCAACGGAGCGTGGCACACTTGATCATTATAAAAAAGTAGCTGATGATTTAAATGTAGCCGGAGAAAAATGTAAAAAAGCCGGTATTCAATTGTGCTATCACAACCACAACTTTGAATTTGAAAAACAAGGTGATCAATATCCTTATGATATTTTGATGGCAACAGATAAAGAACTGGTGAAAATGGAAATGGATATTTATTGGATTAAAAAAGCAGGCCAGGATCCGATCGCTCTTTTTAAAAAACATCCGGGTCGTTTTCCTTTGTGGCATGTAAAAGATATGGACAAAACGCCTGAACAGAACTTTACTGAAGTAGGAAATGGAATTATCGATTTTAAAGAAATATTTAAATATAAAAACCTTGCAGGAATGAAATACTTTTTTGTAGAACAGGACCAAACTCCGGGTGATCCGTTTGTAAGCATTACTGAAAGTATTGCTTATATAAAAAAGAATTTGGTTTAATTTTTTTAATCAAAGCCAGTAAAACAATAAATTCTCCTTTTTCTTAATTTACAAATCAATAAAAATATGAAAGCTCTTTGTGTAATTTTTTCTGTATTAATTTTCTCTCAAAATATTTATAGCACACCAACCCTGCCTCCCGGCAAAGAGGCAAATAGTCCCATCTTTCAAATCAGGTTGTATCATTTAAAAGATAATAACCAGGTAAGCATGACAGATAATTTTTTGAAAGACGCATACCTGCCGGCTTTGCATCGGTATGGAATTAAAAATATCGGGGTATTTAAACCCATCAGCAATGATACAGCTTCTGATAAACTGATTTATGTGTTGATTCCGTTTACTTCTCTTGACCAGTGGATGAAAATAAACGACCGACTTGACGGGGATGCTGCGTATAAATCTTCTGCAGAAAATTTTCTTCATGCAGATGCTAAAAATCCTGCGTTTCAAAGATTGGAATCTATTTTATTGCAGGCATTTTCAGGCCAAACGTTTTTAAACGTACCGAAACAAAAAGATGCTGAAAGAGTTTTCGAATTGAGAAGTTATGAAAGCCCAACACGGCATCTTGCTGATAAAAAAAGAGCAATGTTCAACAAAGATGAGATGGGAATTTTCAAAAAACTTGGCTTTAATCCTGTTTTTTATGCAGAAGTGATTTCCGGAAGCCACATGCCTAATCTTATGTACATGCCGATATTTAAAAGTGTGGAAGATAGAAATGCGCAATGGAAAGTTTTTGGTAATGATCCTAAATGGAAAGAGATTTCTGCAGACCCGTTCAATGAAAATAATGTTTCTGTTTCGCACATTGATAGTATCCTTATGCATTCTACCGAATATTCGGATTATTAATCTCAATTAAATACGTATGCTTTTTAAATCCTTTCGCTTCATTAAATTTTACATTGCAGTATTCGCTTTAATTATTTCTGTAAATAGTTATTCTCAAAAATTGGGAGTTTTTGACGGGCAGACTGATGTTGGAAAAGTACTTCACACGGGCAATGCTTCTTATAATTCTTCTTCCCAGGAATATTCACTTTCCGGTTCTGGAAGTAACATTTGGTTTACCAATGATGAATTTCATTTTGTGTGGAAGAAAATGAAAGGCGATTTTATTTTGCGCGCGCGTGGAAAATTTTTAGGAAAGGGAGTTGAAGAGCATCGGAAATTTGGCTGGATGATCAGGCAAAATCTTGATACCAGTTCAACAATGGTAGCAGCAACCATTCATGGTAATGGCCTTACTTCTCTTCAATACAGAAAAGCGCCGCATACTAATGTGGAAGAAAAACAATTTGATATTAAAGGGCCGGATGTGGTGCAATTGGAAAGAAGGGGTGATACTTTTACCATGTCTGTCGCTCACTTTGGAGAAACTTTCGTTTCTCAACAAATTGCTGGTGTCAATTTTGATGGGGATGTTTATGTGGGCTTATTTGTATGTGCTCATAACAAAGATGTGGTTGAAAAAGCAGCTTTTGAAAATGTCAGAATTGTAGTTCCGGCACCTAAAGACTTGGTTCCCTATAGACAATACCTGGGAAGTAATATTGAAACCATGGATGTAAAGACAGGAAGGAGAGAGGTTTTGTACTCCGAAAATGTTTCATTGCAGGCGCCCAACTGGACAAAAGATGGCAAAACCCTTATT
>JBBQWJ010000291.1:0-3761 GCA_038210685.1 Chitinophagales bacterium
ACCGTTACTAACCAGGATATTGTTTATAATTACGGCACTTTCAATTTTGACGAACCTGATTTCTACATGAAATTTGTGAGGGGCAAACTTTCCTTTTATTTGTCAACTGATAATTTTGATAATTTCATTGCCGAGTATCAACAGGAAAACCGGGGAATTACAGAACAGGTTTTAAACCTTACCTGCGAGCAAAAGCAAAACATCATTATGCTGCTTGAGACGAATATGATGGCGCAAAACAGGATGTACAAGTATGATTTTACGTTTGATAATTGTACCACCCGGCTTCGCGACCTTATTGAAAAGTCAACAGATTCTACGGTTCATTTCGGAGAAGCCTTAAAAAAGAAAGTAACTTTCCGTGATCTCATTTATGTTTATTTGAATTACAACGATAAACAATGGAGTAAACTGGGCATTGATATTTTACTGGGAAGCAAAATGGATGTTACCGCTACTCCTTACCAGGTAATGTTTTTACCGGATTACCTGATGCAAACTTGTGATAGTTCTACGGTTAATGGCAGAAACCTGGTTTCTGATAAACACACTTTGGTCCGGCAGACGTATTCACAGCATACGAAAGACAATTTAACGAATCCATTTTTTCTTTTCCTTTGCCTGTTTGTCGTAATCGCTTTTCTGAGTTTTTCTAAAAATAAATCCATTCAAAAAATCCTTTCTTCATTCGATGGATTTTTAATTTTTATCACAGGGCTGTTGGGTATCCTTATACTTTTCATGTGGTTTGGTACCGATCACATCATGTGTCGTGATAATTATAATTTGTTATGGGCATGGCCTACAAATATTGTTGCTGCATTTTATATACATTCCAATAAGAAGTGGGCAAAAAAATATTTTATCTTCTTCTCTCTCTTTAATATCCTGCTTATTATTTTTTGGAAAATAGTTCCCCAACATTTAAACTTCGCTCTTATTCCCATTATCGCTATTATGATTTTCAGAAGTTTAATTTTTATCTTCAGAAAAAAGTAAACAGATGCCATGGATTGAATTTCAAAATAAAAAAATATTTTACCGGCTTGTTGGTAAAGGAAATCCTGTCTTATTAGTGCATGGGTTTGCCGAAGATGGAAATGTTTGGAACAAACAGATTGATGCACTCAAAGAAACCAACCTTTTAATTATACCCGATCTGCCTGGCAGCGGATCTTCTGAAATGCCTGAAGGCAAAGCTTCCATAGATGATTATGCGGAAGTTCTAAAAGCACTTGTTGATGAGACAATTTTTACTAATGCAGAAAAAAATGATGGTACATTTTGTATGATTGGTCATAGCATGGGTGGCTATATTACGCTGGCTTTTGCAGAAAAATATCCGCAACTTTTAAACTCTATCGGACTCTTTCATTCCTCAGCTTATGCTGATAGCGAAGAAAAGGTGGCGACCAGGAAAAAAGGAATTGAATTTATCCGCAAAAATGGAACAGAAGCATTTCTAAAAACCTCGGTTCCTAATTTATTTTGTGAGGAATCAAAAAATGAAAAGCCGGAATTGATAGCACAATTATTAGATATTGCTAAGACCATTTCACCTGGAGCTTTAATACAATATTACGAGGCCATGATTACAAGGCCCGACAGAACTTCTGTTTTAAAAACTTTTGCTAACCCCGTACTTTTTATAGCCGGAAAATTTGATACAGCCGTCCCTTTACAGGCTTCGCTTGAGCAATGTAGTATTCCCTCCATTTCAATATTTCATGTTTTGCAGCATTCCGGCCACATGGGTATGTGGGAAGAAGTTGAATTATCGGATTTCTTTTTAACCGATTTTTTGAAGAACTTACAGGAGAAGTAAAAGAACTTTAAAATTTCCTTTTATCATTTCTATTAAGAATTGAGATTGAGAAAAAGTAATTTGCACATATATTTCTTTCATGAAAAAAACATTACTACTAATAGGTGCAATTTTACTGGTTGTATTCCAATGCCAGGCGCATCATATTATTGGTGGTGAAATGATTTATCAGTACAAGGGCAAAGGATCTGCTCCTAATACAAGTAAATATTTAATTACGCTTAAAATATTCCGTGACCAGAATTCGCCACCTGGTACGGCGCTCATGCCTACGGAAGTTTATATCGGTATTTTTGACAATGATACTGGAAAGCAATTTAAGGGACCTTACCCTTATTACATTGTAACAAGAAATAGTGAAACAGGAGTAAAAGTGAATAGCTTTCCTCCGTGTATCAGTAATGCGCCAAACCTTGATTATCATGTGGGAACATTTGAATTAACTGTAGAACTCCCTGACAATGCTAAAGGATATACGGCTGCTTATCAAACATGCTGTAGAGTTGATAATTTAGAAAACGTAAACAATAATAATGGTAACGAAACCGGGTCTACTTTTACCTGCGTTATTCCAGGCGCACAATACAAGGATAGTTCTCCGGAATTTTCCACAAGTGTAGATGTAATTTGCGCAGGAAAACCCTTTAAATTAGATTACGAGGCAACAGATACCGATAATGATTCATTGGCTTATGATTTCGCCGAAGCCTATGACGGCGGAGCGTTTAGGAGTGCTAAAAATGGGAATCCAGCTCCCCCACCTTATAATTCTGTTTATTATATAAATGGCTATACGTCGGGCCAACCTTTGGGAATAAAAGCCATTATTGATGCAAAATCAGGTATAATTAGTGGTATTGCGCCTCCCGAAGGGAGATATGTTTTAGGCGTTAAAGTTCTTTCTTACAGAAATGGAGTTCTCATTAATGAGCATCGAAAGGATTTTATTATTAATGTGAACAATTGTGATTTTGCCGGTGCCCAATTGAGTCCCAAACCGGTTGTATGTGATAGCTTTAATGTAGCCTTTCAAAATGATAATAGTTCTTCACTCAACAACACTTTTTATTGGAATTTTGGCGATGTTAAATCAGGAAATAATAATACCTCCGTTTTAAAAACACCAAATCATGTTTATACAGATACAGGTGTTTTTGTGTACAAATTAGTCGTCAATCGCGGGCAACAATGTTCTGATTCAACCACACAAATTTTAAAGGTGTATCCCGGTTTTTATCCTGCATTTAATTTTGATGGACTATGTATCAATTCTTCCATTTTATTTACTGATAAAACAACAACCAATTTTGGAGCGGTAAATAATTGGTCGTGGAATTTTGGTGATCCAAACACTTTTGTTGACACGTCGACAAACAAAAACCCTTCCTACATCTATAACCAGGCAGGAAATTATGATGTAAAGTTAACAGTAGGCAACACCAAAGGTTGTTCAAAAATCCTAAATAAAACAGTTCCTATAAAAACACAACCGGATTTTTCGCTGAACAATGATACTCTCATGTGTAGCATTGATACATTGCAATTGACGGCAATTGGAAATGGAAGCATTAGCTGGACACCGGCCTACAATATCAACAATCAAAACAGTTTTACGCCATTGGTCAGTCCAAAAGTTCCTACAACCTATTATGCTACTTTAAATCAAAGCCGCGGTTGCATTGCTACAGATTCAGTTTTTGTAAATGTGGTAAGTAAAGTTAGTTTAAACTTAAGACCAGATACAACCATTTGCCTAACAGATACTATACGATTGAACCCGCTAAGTGATGGCCTGCACTATTTATGGACACCCTCCAACACTGTTTTAAATGATACGGCAAAATACGCCCAGGTTATTCCTGTGCAAAACACAAATTATCATGTTGTTTCCAGCATTGGAAAATGCAACGCCTCAGCCAATATCTATGTAAAAGCT
>JBBQWJ010000292.1:0-3711 GCA_038210685.1 Chitinophagales bacterium
CTTCCTATTTCGCTTTTACCTTCATAAATAGTTTGAGCAAACCTGGCCCACACATTTAACTTGCGACTTATCTTATAATGCAAGTTCAAATAATAACGATACCCTTTATCAAAAAAGACGGGAATAGAGTAAGCATACCTAACATCATTTTCAAAAGCATACACACGGCTATCATACCCATCCGTTTCAAAATAGGAAAGCCGGATATTCCCACTACATCGCTTTAAAGGTGGCTTATAAATGACATCAGCAAATGCCAGGAAGCCCTTCTGATGATCAGTCCCTTTTCGATCAAACCAGGTCAGTTCAAACCTGGACCTCATTGTGAAAATCTTGTTTATCTTATAATTCAATTGACTTCGTAAACCCTTTTTTGGCCTCCCCACTACCGGATTTAAAGTCAAATCATACGGGTTGTAATTGATGGGCTTGTTTTCATACCTGAATCGCCACATCAGTTCAAGCTGTTTATCCGGCTGGTATAAAACCTGAAGCATATAATCATTGCCTGACGTGGGCGCATCTGTACGGTATTTCAACCAGGGAAAATGGTAAAAATCAGCATACCCATCAATTCTTATAAATTGCGAAGGAGTTATAGTAATGCCGGAATAAAAACCTCTTTCATTAACGGGAAACGTATTTTCAGTAAAAGCATTTGAGTACAAAGATTGATAGCCTTTGGAAATATTCCTGTATAAAAAACTCATAGCCACTTTTGAATCGGTATTGATGAGTAATCCATTTATAAATGCCTTATTTAAATGTTCATCAACCGCAGCCTCTCCAAAAAAATGCATATTATTATAGGTATAGCTATAATCGACACTATAATTTCCTGCCCGTTTTCCACTTAATGCATATATATTATATAGGTAAGCCGCTTTTTTGATAGCATTTTCAAAATTATAATGAACGCCATTGATTCCGAAGTGAAGCTTTTCCGTTGAATAAGAAAGATTTCCTCCAATCGTAAAAACGCCTTCAGTATGATGGCCTGCAATTTCATTCCTGGTTCTGTGATAACCGGAGGTTTGCAGTGAAGAAACAAATTCTTCATTATTTAATTCTGCCGGATTTAAGGATGCATCGGGTTTCCTGTAGCTGGCAAAAGCGGTTGTTTCCCAATGGTGCTTTTGTAAGGTAATTCCAACGCCACGGTTAAATACGATTTCGCCTGCAGAATTATAGGGCCTCAAAACATCCGATTGCCTTTTTACATTCATGATTTCTGCACCTTTATTAAAAGCAAGACTTTGCCATTGAGTTAATCCCTGTCCCATATTTAGTGCAAAATCACCAATGGCCAATGATTTGATCACACCCAGGTTTCGGACAAAGAAATGAGCAGAATAAAAATCAAATCCCTGCTTCTGCGCTCCCCTGAAAAATTGCTCCCCCGCATCTTTCTCTGCAGTAAACCCATATTGAAGAAGGTTTCCTGATCTGTATTTATACCTTACCAATATTTTTTGAGGGCTTCCCGGGTAATAATTTTTTGCCAGGCTGCTATCTAATAAATAACCTTTCGATTTTTCAAGTACTTGTGTTGCCCTTATTAATAAAGAACTTTCCCCCGATTTCAATCTTGAAAGTAACGATTGAAAGACAACTGTCTTTTGAGCTACCGTTACATAAGGCCTTACCCGGTTTAATAAATTTAAATCCCAGGATGGTATTGCCTGTAACTCATAAATGCTTAAAAAATTGCCCAGCAATTTTCTGTAAGAAATTAAATTATTGATCTGTATCGGGCTTAATAAATTCAATTGCTCCAAAATTCCGGCATCTGCAAAATTGAGATTGATCGGTTCTTTCAAAAAATGATGCAATTGTTGCAGATAAGCATCATCCTCCGTTTCAACATTTTCATTGGCAGCAGTGATATCTTCCAGTTGCTGTTCTAAAACAGCAGGAGGTTCCTCCTGGGCCGTTACAGAAAGCGGCATACCAGTTATAAAAATAAACAGGCAAACCGAAGCCATCGTTTTTATGGGTTCAATTGCTATCAACCTGTTTGGCTTTTAAATTCATAATAAATAATAAACCGGGCGATAAACCCAACTGAGGATGATAAGAAGCTGAAACATCCACCCGAAAATTAGCCCACGAAACTCCGGCGCCTGCAAAGGGCGTTTCGTTTTCGGTTGCTACCCCAAACCGGGCAAAGAACTTTTTGGCAAAATTATATTGAACAGCAGCATTCACATTTACCGGCAAATCTTCCTGTTTTACCATTTCAATACTCATCAAAAAATTATCGGAAGCTTCATAGCCTAACCCGAATGAATAAACAGAACTTAATTTATCATTTTCCGTTTTGGATAATTTCCCACCTACAGGATTATAAAAATGAACGCCGGCATTTATTCTTTCACTCACATGCACAATAGCGCCAATCTCAAAATTCACAGTTGAAGGATTTTCATAGCCGGGAATACGAAAGGAATAATAATTAAATTTAATTCCGAGATCGAGTTTATTTCCTACTTTTCTTGCGTAAGCAATTCCCAGTTGAGATTCATTGTAATTTTTATAACCAAAGTAATCTGCCTGGAAAGCAAAGTTGCCTTCTTTTGTAGGAAGGGCTATGATAGCAGAATACATATTCGTTTCCGCAAGCAAAAACCTCTTTTCGCCATAAACCCCAAAAGCAGGATCTTCAATTCGTGCCAACGCAGCCTGGTTTGCCGTAACAGAAAATACATCTACATGATGTATACTGTAAGCGCCTAATCCAATGTAAGAAGCTGAAATAGGCTTTCGTAAAGATTGCGCAGAAAGAGAACCGAACACAAAAAGAAAAAAATACAGAAAAGAGATTTTTCTCACAGCAGATATTTTAGTGGGATAAATATATAAATTAAACTTAAGATTTTGGGCAGTTGCATAAAAAATTAAAAAATCGCTTCATCTAAGTTAATTTTGCGCCATGCAATTATTAGAAGGAAAAGTGGCCTCATCAGCCATTAAAGAAGATTTAAAAAATAAGATTTCTGCATTACAATCCGAAGGCAAAAAAGTTCCACACCTCGCTGCGATTTTAGTAGGCAATGATCCGGCAAGTGAAACTTATGTAGCTTCTAAAGTGAAAAACTGCAAAGAAATAGGGATTGATTCATCTCTCTTCAGGTATGAAAGTTCAATTTCTGAAGAAATGCTTTTGCAAAAAATTGAGGAATTAAATATGGATGCTAAAATCGATGGAATTCTAGTGCAGGTGCCCTTGCCAAAACATATTTCTGAAAAAAAAGTAATCCACACCATTTCTCCGCTAAAAGATGTTGACGGTTTTCATCCCTTAAACATCGGGAATATGGTACTCGGTTTTCCAACCTTTATTTCTGCCACACCTTATGGAATATTGTTGCTTCTTCAGCATTATAAAATAGAAACTCCCGGTAAAAATGTGGTGGTAATCGGAAGAAGTAATAATGTGGGAACGCCGTTAAGCATTTTATTAAGCAGAAATAACAATGACTATGGAAATGCTACCGTTACACTTTGCCATTCACGAACCAAAGATTTAAAATCCATTTGCCTGCAGGCAGATATTGTAATTGCAGCAATCGGAAGGCCTAAATTTGTAACAGCAGATATGGTTAAGAATGGCGCTGTGGTAATTGATGTGGGCATTAACCGTGTTAAAGATGAAACAAAAAAGAGCGGTTTTGCTTTAAAAGGCGATGTGGATTTTGAAAATGTAGCGCC
>JBBQWJ010000293.1:0-3666 GCA_038210685.1 Chitinophagales bacterium
GAATTTGTGATAAAGGCACCTATCAATGGTTTTGTGGTAGAAAAGCAGGTAAACAATAACATGGCGATAAGGCCTGATAACAATAATGATCTTTTTACCATAAGCGATTTAAAAGACGTTTGGGTGATCGCGAATGTTTATGAATCGAATATTTCGCAGGTACATACAGGAGATTCGGTAGAAGTAACCACTCTCTCCTATCCCGGAAAAACCTTTTATGGCAAAATTGATCAAGTGCTGAATGTACTTGACCCAACCAATAAAGTAATGAAAATAAGGGTGATCCTTCCCAACCCTGGCTACCTTCTTAAGCCTGAAATGTTTGCCAGCGTAACGGTGATCCATAAAGAGAATTATGAAAGTCTTTGTGTACCCGAACATGCATTAATATTTGACCAGAGCCGGTATTTCGTCCTGGTTTTTAAAAACCCGAAAGATATAAAAACCATTCCCGTAAAAGTGATCAATGCTCATGCGGGTAAAAGTTATGTAGAAGGCAACCTGGATGAAGGCGATAAAATAATTACCACCAATGCAGTGCTGATTTACAATCAACTGAACAATTAAAATAACAACGATGCTGAAATTTATTAAGCAACTAATTGCCTTTTCGCTTAAGCGCAAATATTTCATTTTATTTGCCACTGTAGTGCTGCTGATCGGGGGATTTATTACCTTCAAAAATATGCCGATAGAGGCATTCCCCGATGTGACCAACACCGAAATTACCATCATTACCCAATGGCCCGGCCGTAGCGCAGAAGAAATTGAAAAGTTCATCACCATACCTATTGAAATTGCCATGAACCCAGTACAACGTAAAGTGAGCCTGAGGTCAACAAGTATTTTTGGATTGTCGTATATAAAACTGGTTTTTGAAGACAATGTAACCAACGACCAGGCAAGGATACAGGTAAACGATCTTATTTCAAACGCCAACCTACCTCCCGGCATTTCTCCATCCATTCAACCGCCCACAGGCCCTACCGGCGAGATTTATCGTTATTCACTAAGAAGCAAAACCCGTGATATAAGGGAATTAAAAACACTGCAGGATTGGGTGATCGACAGGCAGCTGAGAGCAGTACCGGGCGTTGCAGATGTGGTAAGCTTTGGAGGCGAAACAAAATCTTATGAGATCCAGGTAGATCCTGGAAAACTCAGTAATCTTGGCATTACACCTTTAGATGTATACAATGCAGTTACAAAAAGCAATATAAATATTGGCGGGGATGTCATCAATAAAAACAACCAGGCTTATGTAGTAAGAGGGATTGGCTTGCTCAATGATATAAATGAAATTAAAAACATCATCATCCAAAATATAAATGGAATACCGGTTTTGGTAAAAGATGTGGCAGATGTAAAAATTTCCAACCTGCCGCGTTTGGGTCATGTGGGAAGAACCGACGCCATTGATTCAGCAGGTAAAAGGATCATAACAAATGAAGATGATGTGGTGGAAGCCATCATCCTGATGCGCAAAGGCGCCAACCCAACAGAGGTGATAAAATCTTTAAAGGAAAAAGTTGAAAAGCTAAACAATCAAATACTTCCTGCCGATACTAAAATCGTTCCTTATTATGACCGGGATGATCTCATCCATTTTGCCACTTCCACGGTGCTCCATAATCTCATTGAAGGAATTTTGCTGGTTACGCTGATCGTGTCATTATTTATGTTCAACTGGCGAACTACATTAATTGTTTCTATCGTAATACCATTGGCGCTCCTCTTTGCTTTTATTTGCCTGCACCTGATGGGCATGTCGGCTAACCTGCTTTCCCTGGGTGCCATAGATTTTGGGATTATAATCGATGGCGCCGTGGTAATGGTAGAGGGTATTTTTGTGATCCTCGATGAAAAGGCGAAAGGAGTAGGTATGGAACGATTTAATAAATTATCCAAACTCGGAATAATTAAAAACAAAGGTGCCGAACTGGGCAAAGCCATATTCTTTTCCAAGCTTATAATTATCGCCGCATTACTTCCTGTTTTTTCTTTTCAAAAAGTGGAAGGAAAATTATTTTCTCCCCTTGCCTACACACTGGGATTTGCTTTGTTGGGCGCTTTGATCATTACACTTACTTTGGTGCCGGTTCTTATCAGCATTCTTCTTAGAAAAAATGTGCATGAAAAACACAATCCTGTCGTAGAGAATTTAACCGGCTGGATGCTCAAAACTTTTTCTTTCACCACAAGGCACCGGCGCTCTTCTATCATCGTTGCCTTTGTGGTAATTGCCATAGGATTGTTTTCTTTCAAATTTCTGGGGTCAGAATTTTTACCTGAACTGGACGAAGGCTCTATCTGGTTGCGTGTACAATTGCCTTACAGCATTTCATTGGATAAATCTGTAGAAGTAGCAAAGCAGGTTAGGCAAATGGTAATCGCTTTTCCGCAGGTAAAAAATATTGTATCCCAAACCGGCCGGCCCGATGATGGAACAGATGTAGCCGGTTTTTATAATAATGAGTTTGATGTGATCCTTTACCCGGAAGATTCATGGAAACCTCACATTTCCAAAGAAGAATTAATTGATGAAATGAATAAAAAATTATCAGTTATTCCGGGAGCAGAACTTAATTTTTCCCAGCCAATAACCGATAATATTGAAGAAGCAGTTTCGGGCGTAAAAGGCTCCATCTGCGTGAAGATCTTTGGAGACTCACTTAACTACATGGAAGATGAAGCCCAGGATGTATACAACGTACTTAAAACCGTTCGGGGAATTGAAGACCTTGGTGTGATAAAAAATATAGGCCAGCCCGAAGTGGACATCGACCTTGACCAGCAAAAAATGGCTTTATATGGCGTAGCAACAGCCGATGCTAACGCAGTAATTGAAATGGCAATAGGAGGAAAAGCAGCCTCACAATTATATGAAGGCATTAGAAAATTCGACATACGGTTACGCATACCCGAAGAATACCGGAAATCAGAAACGGATATTGGCAATTTAATGGTGCCCACACAAAGTGGATCAAAAGTGCCGGTGAAAGAGATCGCCAATATTACAACGCGCACCGGGCCGTGCCTCATCTTCAGGGATGCCAATGAAAGATATTCTGCTATAAAATTTTCAGTAAGAGGTCGTGATATGGGAAGCGCCATTGAAGAAGCGCGTGATAAAATAAGCAGGCAGGTGAAACTTAACAACGGGTATTCAATGGTGTGGCAGGGCGATTTTGAAAATCAACAGAGAGCCACAAAAAGGCTGCAGGAAGTAGTGCCAGTGAGCCTTTTACTTATCTTCCTGTTACTATTTAGTATGTTTGGCAATTTTAAAGATGCGGGTCTCGTTTTTTTAAATGTACCTTTTGCCATTGTGGGCGGAATAGCCTCTTTATTTATAACAGGAACCAATTTCAGTATTTCTGCAGGCATTGGTTTTATTGCTTTATTTGGGATTTGTATTTTGTTTGGCGTTTTATTGATCACTGAATTTAAACACAACCTGGAAATACAGCGAAAAGGTGACCTACAACCACTTTACAGGGCTATTCACAAGGGATTGCACTCAAAAGTTCGGCCTGTGATAATGACAGCTTTAATGGCCGCAATTGGATTATTACCGGCAGCCATCTCACATGGAATAGGTTCAGAAAGTTCAAGGCCATTAGCAAGAGTAGTGATCGGTGGTATTATTTGCGCCATGTTTTTTTC
>JBBQWJ010000294.1:0-3658 GCA_038210685.1 Chitinophagales bacterium
AATTATACAATTAAATCCCCTTTCCATTTTAAGGTAAAAATTTAAACACTCAAATTTCTGAATATTGCCATTCTTTTTAACCAGGCAAAGATTCTATTCATTTAAAATTAGCAATAGCTATGAGCTTATTTACATTATTTACAATTATTCTTCTGCCTTTTGTATCTAAAATTCCATCTTCTTTAAATTCAGTCAATATTCTTACCACATTTTCACGTGCAGTTCCTACAAGACTGGCGAGGTCATCGCGTCCCATATTAATTTCAACCGGCATACCTGGTTTAAAATGGTCTTTATATTTTTCTCTCAGTACAATAAGTTGAAGCGCTAATCTTTCACGTACAGATTTCTTTGAGAATAGTGTAATACTATTTGCCAGCACAGCATATTCGTGACTTAATGTTTTTAATAACCGGCTATTTAAGAGAGGCGATTGGGCCAATGCATCTAAAAAATCTTCTTTGGGTATAAAACCAATTACACTTTCTTCCAATGCTGCGGCAAAATCGGGATAACGGCCCTGGGCAAGTATGGCATGGTATCCCAATAATTCTCCTGTATTGGCCACATAAATAATATGCTCCCTGCTTTCATTATCAACTTTGTACTTTTTTACTTTTCCACGCGATATATAAAAAATTCCTGTGGGAAAAGCACCTTCACGAAAAACAATTTCCCCTTTTTTATATTTCTGTTCACTTTTATTGGCCATTAAAATTTCATGAACATCCGCAGGCAGATCTGCTAAAAGAGATTCGCTTTTAAAATCCCATTGATCAATCTGAAAAAGGCCTTGTATGCTCATATATCTTGTAAAATTACCTATTTAAAAGTGATAAAGTTTACTTTTTTAAGTGATAAGTTTAACCGCGTCCGACGATTCATTAGGGTAACTTTGCAACCTTAAAAAAAGCATAAAAATTCAATAGCCAGGTTTAAGTATAAAGTAAAAGAATAGACATGAAAAGTGTGAATAAAAAAATCAGCTATTTAGGAAGCATATTAATGCTTAAATGCCCTCACTGCAGAGAAGGTGAGGTTTTTTTAAATAAAAATTCCTACACAAAAAATAATTTTTTAAAGATGAAAGAATCTTGTCCGCTATGCCTACAGCAACTGGAAGTAAAAAAAGAGTTTTATTATGCGCCTACTTTCCTAAGTTATGTCATCAGCATTTTCTTATCTGTCTGCACATTTGTTGCGTGGTGGCTATTCATAGGTTTTTCGGTGAATGATAACCGTATATTTTGGTGGTTTGCTGTCAACATAGTATTGGTCTTATTTCTACAACCTTATATATTGAGACTTTCAAGAGTTACCTGGCTCTCATTTTCTGTACCCTATGATTCCAATTGGAAACAACCAAAAGAAACCCTTATCCTGTATATTCATTGGGCTCCAAAAAAATACAAAAATCCCAGGTTATGAAAGGAATGTTCAGGCCCAAATTATTTGACACTTTAAAAACCTACAATAGAAAACAGTTTTCCAAAGATGTTTTTGCAGGCATCATTGTAGGAATTGTTGCTTTGCCACTCGCCATTGCCTTCGCCATAGCTTCAGGAGTTACGCCGGAAAAGGGATTAATAACAGCGGTGATAGCAGGGTTCTTCATTTCAGCCTTTGGCGGAAGCCGTGTTCAAATCGGCGGCCCTACCGGTGCTTTTATTGTAATTGTTTATGGTATAGTGCAGATGTATGGAGTGGATGGATTAATCGTCGCCACTTTTATGGCTGGCATTATGCTCATTATTATGGGCATTGCCAGGTTGGGAACGGTTATAAAATTTATTCCTCATCCACTCATCATCGGGTTTACCAGTGGCATTGCCCTTATAATTTTTTCTTCGCAGGTAAAAGATTTTTTAGGATTAAAAATGGGAACCGTTCCTGCCGACTTTTTAGAGAAATGGTTGGCTTATTTTAAGAACTTTCAAAGCATCAATTTATTCACAGTACTTATTGCGGTAACTACATTGATCATTATACTTTTTTGGCCAAAAGTAAACCAAAAAATACCCGGTTCCTTAATAGCTATACTAATAACTACTGCTGCTGTTCAGTGGATGCATCTACCGGTAGAAACGATTGGAAGCCGTTTTGGAAACATCTCTTCCTCTTTTCCCAAACCGGTAATACCTTTTGTAAATTTTGCTACTATTAAACATTTGATACAACCCGCGTTTACTATTGCCATATTATGTTCTATTGAATCGCTATTATCTGCAGTAGTTGCTGATGGAATGATTGGTGGCAACCACAGGTCCAATATGGAATTAATTGCACAGGGAACAGCCAATATCTTTTCATCCATTTTTGGTGGCATCCCTGCAACGGGCGCCATTGCCCGTACCGCTACCAATGTAAAAAACGGAGGACGAACCCCGGTAGCTGGCATTGTACATTCCGCTACACTTTTACTCATCCTGTTGATTGCAGGACAATGGGCTTCCCTTATTCCGATTGCCACACTTGCAGGTATATTGATCATCGTGGCTTACAACATGAGTGAGTGGCGAAATTTCAGGTCCATTTTAAAAGGCCCGAAGGGTGATGTTGCCGTGCTACTTATCACTTTTTTTCTGACTGTTTTAATTGACCTGACTGTTGCCATTGAAGTTGGAATTGTATTGGCTGCTTTTCTATTTATGAGAAATATGATAAAGTTGAGTGAGGTAAGTTTTCTTACTAATGAAATAGAAGATGATGAATTTGGATATGATCTTGTAGAAGGCAAATTTCAAATACCAAAGGATGTTGAAATTTTAGAAATAACGGGGCCACTTTTTTTTGGCGCTGCATATAAGTTTAAAGATGCTTTGAGGTACCTTAAAAAACATCCGAAGGTTCTAATCATCCGAATGCGACATGTGCCAATTATTGATGCAACAGGAATAGAAACTCTGAAAGGTATTTATGCCCAATGCAAAAAAAATCATACTAAAATAATTTTATCAGAATTAAATTCACAGCAGGTGCTAAAAGAATTAAAAGAAGCCCGGCTCCTTTTTGCAATTGGTAAAGGAAATGTAGTGTCTACCATTGAGACTGCATTGCAAAAGGCCCGGCAGGTATAATATTTTATCCACATTACTGCATAACTTTTTGATCTCAACCACAGTACTGGTTTGCTTTTTGATTAATTACAAAAGAAACCGATGGAAACAAAAACTTTCTCAACAATTGTTGAAATGCCGGATAAAAACCTTCTCCACGTAGAATATTATTGCATTGACGATTCACTTTCTGCAAAAGAAAAAGAAAAAAACACCAAACTTTTTATTCAGTTGGATGATTGTATTTCCATTATGAAAATTGAAAAATCAATTATCAATACGCCTGATGTGATCGAAAGAATTGTGCAAAATAAAGTGATCCATGAAAGAGGACATTTGTGCTGAATCTACCTGTGTTTTTATCCTTATTTAAAAATAGAAAACCCTTTTATTTATTCGTTTACTATTACGCCGATAAAAAATTAAACATCATTTAAAAATTGAGAAGGTACCTTTTTAATGCACTACTGTCCGAGATAAATTAAAAGTGAGCATTTCATCTTCTGTAACCATTGATTTTGCTGTATTTGATTTTGAAAATGAAAAGCAGGGGGATCTGTTTTGCTAAAAACCTGTGAATAAATCTGCTGGAGTTTCAATTT
>JBBQWJ010000295.1:0-3620 GCA_038210685.1 Chitinophagales bacterium
AAAGGAAAATAATTTTAAAATCAGTCGTGCAAAAACCATGAAAGCCGGTGATGCCAGTTGGCACACTGGCTTTACTATCCATAATGCTCCTGCCAATAAATCCAATAGATTGCGTGAGGTTTTTACTATTATTTATATTGCCGGTGATGCCAGAGCCACAAAGCCTAAAAATAAATGGCAGGAGGATGATTTAAAAACATGGATGATGAATAAAGAACCGGGAGCATTTGCCGATTCTGAATTAAATCCTTTGGTATTGTGAAAAAGGAAATCCTCAAATGTTTTTACTAAAAACCCCGCTATTAATTGGAAAAGATAAAATGTAAAGCGGCTGTTACCGATGGTAAAGGTAATTTTTCTATTGAGCATATTGAAGTTGAAGAGCCTTCTTTTGATGAAATCCTGGTAAAAATTGAAGCCGCCGGAATTTGCCCCACTGATCACGATTCCCTTAAATGGGGTAAACCCTTTATACCCGGGCATGAAGGAGCCGGAACCATTGCCGCACCTGGCAGAAAATTTATATTTAAAAAAAGGAATCAAAAGGATATACTACTTTTATTTAATAACTTTATAGAGTATTCAATTCACCTGTCTCTGTCGCGAAAGTGTATTGCTCTTATCCCCGTAATTTTCAAACATTAAAATGAAAAAATTCAAAACAATTGAAATTTCCAATCCACGATTTGAAAATGATTTTTTGCGTTACATAACAGTGAAGAGTGAAAATTTAAAAGGACGT
The DNA here is from genome assembly GCA_038210685.1 of Chitinophagales bacterium. Classification (GTDB taxonomy): domain Bacteria; phylum Bacteroidota; class Bacteroidia; order Chitinophagales; family Chitinophagaceae; genus Ginsengibacter. Next base: position 743 of record JBBQWJ010000295.1, read on the forward strand.
GGAGACATCTGTGTTTTTTCTCCGCCCGGCATTGAAGATCTGCAATCTTGCCCGTTGGTAATATTGCTTCATGGTGTGCATGGAAGTTCATGGAACTGGGCGCTAAGTGGCGGTGTTCATATTTCAACTCTCGACCTGATCAGGAAAAAACTAATTGCACCGGTAACCATTGCAATGCCTTCAGATGGATTGTGGGGCGATGGTTCTGGCTACCTTCCGCACAACCAAATTGATTTTGAAAAATGGATTGCAGAAGATGTGCCGGCTGCAGTAAAAAAATGTATGCCCGAAGTGGATGATCAATCGAAAATATTTATCGGAGGCTTATCAATGGGAGGATTTGGCGCCTTCAAAATTGGGGTAAAATATCATACTATTTTTACTGCAATTGCTGCTCATTCTGCAATAACCAACATAGCGCAAATGAAAACGCTTGTGGAAGAAAGTTTAGATAATTTTTCCCAGGAAGATAAGACCGAAGAAGATGTTTTAGAAACCATTTTAAAATATAAGGAACATCTTCCTGCTATCAGTTTTGATTGTGGCACTTCTGATGCGCTTCTTGAAAATAACCAACTTCTCCACCGGCAATTATTGGAAAATAATATCACGCACGACTATGAAGAATATGCCGGCGGCCATGAATGGTTCTACTGGCAGGAACATGTGATTGATTCAATGCTTTTCTTTTCAAGGTTTTTTAAATAACCTGGCTGATACAAAACAGGAATCATTTAAATTTATTGGTTTACTGTTTTTAAACTGCGAAATTTATTTGAGTCGGAAATCTCCATTTATTTATTTAGATTAGTAAAATGAAATTAATTATATCCATTGCTATTTGTGTTCTCTTTTCCCTTACAGTAAATGCCCAATATGCACCTCTTTTGGCCAATGTTCATGGCAGGCAACATAGCAGTCTCAATGGAAAGTGGGAAATTATTATTGATCCCTTTAATGCAGGAGCAGGAAACTGGAAACCAGTATGGAAAGACCAAAAGCCAACCGGAAAAAATGACTTTTATGAATATGGATTTGTTCCATCTGTTACTTTACAGGTACCCGGTGACTGGAATCACCAAAAACCCGAACTTACCTATTATGAAGGAACGATATGGTATAAAAAAACATTTATACATAAGCCGGATAAAAATAAAAGAACATTTCTTTATTTCGGAGCAGTTAATTATCGTTGCGATGTGTACTTAAATAACGAGCACCTTGGTAGTCATGAGGGCGGCTTTACACCTTTTCAATTTGAAATAACGGGTAAGCTAAAAGATACTAATTCAGTGATTGTAAGGGTGAACAATCAACGGCAAGCAGATGAAATCCCGGCGCTTAATTTTGATTGGTGGAATTATGGCGGCATCACAAGAGATGTGTCTTTAATTGAAACACCGGTAAATTTTATTAAGGATTATAATGTGCAGCTCGCAAAAAACAGCTTTGATACCATTGCTGGCTGGGTTGAAGTGGGCGGCAATAATCTTTCAGAACCTGTTTCAATAAGCATTCCCAAGCTTCATATTAATTATACCGCTACCACCGGCAGCGATGGCAAAGCCTGGTTTCATGTTGCAGCCACTCCACGTTTATGGTCCCCTTCTGATCCTCAATTATATGATGTAATGGTGAGTTCCAAAACGGATACCGTTCATGAAATGATCGGCTTTAGAACCATACAGGTAAAAGGAACCGAAATATTACTCAATGGGAAACCGGTATTTTTAAAAGGCATAAATATTCATGAAGAAATTCCGCAGGAAAAACGCAGGGCCTACAGTGAAGCAGATGCAGAAATGCTTCTAAGATGGGCGAAGGACCTCGGGTGTAATTTTGTACGCCTCACCCACTATTCTCACAATGAGTACATGGTTCGTTTGGCTGATAAATGGGGTATCATGTTGTGGGAAGAAGTTCCGCTTTGGCAAAATATACAATTCAGCAATCCGGAAATTTTAAACAAAGCGGACACTATGTTGAAAGAAATGATCACAAGGGATAAGAACCGTTGCTCGATCATTATGTGGAGTGTAGCTAACGAGACCTCACCCTCTCCTGATCGAAACAAAACACTCATTTCTATGGCAGGTTATGTAAAAAGTTTGGATAGTACAAGACTGGTAACTTCTGCGCTTAACCATGTACGTTATAACGGTAATACAATAACTATTGACGATTCGTTATGCAACTCACTTGATGTGGTGGGCGTTAATGAATATCTTGGCTGGTATGTACCATGGCCTGCGAAACCTGAAGAAATGGTATGGAAAAATCCCTATAACAAACCACTTATCATGTCAGAATTTGGGGCAGAAGCTTTATATGGCCAACACGGGAGTGCTGATAGTAATTGCTGCTGGACAGAAGAACGGCAGGCACAAGTATATAAGGAACAGTTGAGTATGTTTAAAAATATTCCTTTTTTGCGTGGAACCTCTCCCTGGGTTTTAGCCGATTTTCGTTCTGAAAGCAGGCTGAATCCTATATATCAGCAAGGCTGGAACCGCAAAGGTTTATTGAGCAATAAAGGATTAAAAAAGAAAGCCTGGTATGTCATGCATTCGTATTATCAGCAAATGAAATAGGATTTTACAATTTTACCATGTACAAAACTGAGACCCTAATTGCTTTTATACTTTTCAAAATTAATGATGAACACGCTTAGAAGGATGATCGCTAAGCCCCCAATCTGTAGCCCATTAATCATCTCGCCGCCAAAAAATACGCCCAACAATACAGCCACAACGGGATTTACATAAGCATTGGTGCTTACCTGCGTTGCAGGCCTTACCTGCAATAGCCAGATATAAGCGCTATAACCGGCAAGAGATCCCATGCAAATAAGGTATATAACGGAGAGCCACGCACGAAT
>JBBQWJ010000296.1:0-3588 GCA_038210685.1 Chitinophagales bacterium
TTCTATTTTGTTTTTCTGATCTTCTATTTCTAATTAAATCACTTTTGCTTCTTCATGCAGCAATCTTACCAATTCTTCAGGCTGGTCAGCAGGAATTAATTTTACACCTGCTTTTGCCGGAGGCAATTCAAAAGAAGAAATTTCGGTAAAGGTTTCTGCTTCCACCGGTTCCAACACTTTCAACGGTTTTGTTCTGGCTCCCATTATTCCTCTCATGTTTGGAATTCTTTGTTCTGCCATTCCTTTCTGACAACTTACCACAGCAGGAAGTATCACTTCATCTACTTCCTCACCACCTTCAATTTCGCGTTCAAAAGTTGCAACATTTCCTTCCAGGGAAAATTTAGTAGCCAATGAAATAAAAGGAAGGTTTAAAAGATCTGCAACCATGCCACCTATAGACGAACCGTTATAATCAATCGTTTCTTTTCCGGTAAAAATAAGGTCATAATTATTTTGTTTGGCAACTTCAGCAATTTGCGAAGCGATGTAAAAATCATCATGACTATTGCTGTTTACTCTAATCGCTTCATCGCCTCCAAGTGCGAGTGCTTTACGAATAATAGGATCGTTATCGGCACCGCCCACATTAATCAAATGCAGTACGGTAGAAGGATCTGCTTCTTTTAATTCGATCGCTCTTATCAAAGCATAAAATTCGTCGTAAGGATTTAAAATGAATTGAACACCGGCTTCCTGAAATTTCGTGTTGTTGTCTGTGAAGGCTATTTTTGCTGTTGTATCCGGCGTTTTGCTGATGCACACAAGTATCTTCATTATATTCTTTTTTTGGTGGTGCGAAGATACTAAGTATAAAAAATGTAAAAAAGTTTTGATGGACAGAATAAACAAGCTGAAAGAATATTTGAAAAAATCAGGAAAAGATAGCTTTCTGCAACACGCCCTGGCTTTAGAATATATCAAAATAGGAGATGAGGAAGAGGCAAGAAAGTTATTTAATGAAATCTTAAAACGAGAACCAACTTACCTTGGTTCCTATTATCACCTGGGAAAATTATTAGAAAGAACTGGTGACCCTGAAAAAGCGATGCGTGTGTATACGAGAGGAATGGAAGTGGCTGAGGCGGCGAATGATTCTCACGCGTATAGTGAACTTCAGGCAGCGTATGAAGATGCCGAAGACGAATTTGAAAATTAGATTCCCAATAAAAACGGGTAAAGAATTTTGGGGCTGCCAGCCATTGTTCTTTTGTCAACTTGGTACGGGCTTGTTCACTACTATCTTTTGCCGGCAGCTTTATCAATTGAACAACGCTTCAGGTGGCAAAAGGATATTCGTTTCCATCCCGCAGCCCATCGGCAATAATTTATATTATCAGCTTTAATAACCGTGGTTTATAAAACAGAAATCACTGATATTTGTTCGTTTACTGTAAATAAGGTTTCCCAAAAAATAAAAAATGTCGTTACTAAAAGAATTTATTAAAAATGCTCAGCAACAAAATCTTTTTCAAAAAAATGATTTGTTAATGCTGGCAGTTAGTGGTGGCGCAGATTCTGTGGCTTTGTGCGAGCTTTGTTTCCAGGCAGGTTTTCATTTTGAAATTGCGCATTGTAATTTTCAATTAAGAGGAGAGGAGAGTGAAAGAGATGAAAAATTTACCAGGCAATTAGCAGAAAAGTATTGGACAAAAGTTCATGTAATAAAACTTGATACAAAAAAATATGCGGATGAAAATAAAATTTCTATCCAGGTAGCTGCACGTGAATTAAGATATCAATGGTTTGATGAATTGTTGAAAGCTGCCACTCCAATACCGGCTTCAGGTTCAGAAAATTCTCCCTTCACTATTCACCATTCACGGTTTCTTCTTACAGCTCACCATGCCAATGATAATATTGAAACACTTTTAATGAATTTCTTCAAAGGCACAGGCATAAAGGGTTTGCAGGCGATTTTGCCAAAACAGGGAAAAATAATCAGGCCATTATTATTTGCAACAAAAGAAGAAATACTTGCCTTTATAAAAGAGAACAACTTAGAGTTTGTAGAAGATTCATCAAACGCCTCTGATAAATATACACGCAATTATTTCAGGAATCAATTGATTCCATCTATCGAAAAAGTTTTTCCTCAAGTGCAGGAAAACTTAATAAATAATACAGAAAGATTTAACGAAATAGAAGTTTTATATCAACAAGCTATTCAGCTTCATAAAATGAAATTAATTGAGCAGAAAGGAAATGAAATTCATATTCCTGTTTTAAAATTATTAAAAGCTCAACCACTTAAAACCATTATTTATGAGATCATAAAAGAATATGATTTTACTGCCCATCAAACAGGTGAAGTGGTAAATTTATTAAAAAGTGAAAGTGGGAAATATGTTTCATCTTCAACTCATAAAATTCTAAAAAACCGTAACTGGCTTATCATTGCTCCGCACAATACTTTAGCAGCCGGCCATATTTTAATTAATGAAAATGATGCGGAAATTGATTTTGAATTAGGGAAATTAATGATTAAAAAAGTTGGGGGGAAACCTGCTAAAATCCCTTCTTCTAATCTTATTGCTGCACTTGATGCAAAAGGGATAAAATATCCTTTGCTCTTAAGAAAATGGAAAAAGGGAGATTATTTTTATCCACTAGGAATGCCAAACCTGCCTGCCGGTAGGCAAGGAAAGAAGAAGTTGAGTAAATTTTTTATCGATCAGAAAATGTCTTTGACGGATAAAGAAAAAATATGGGTTATAGAGAGCGATAGAAGAATTCTTTGGATTGTTGGTGAAAGAATTGATGATCGTTTTAAGATAAAGGATAAAACAGAAGACTTTCTTTCGATTGAATTAACCAGTGGTAAAAATATGACGTAGGTCAAGATCTTTTACAGCATTGATAAAATTATCAAGTAAAGGATAAGTTGAAAAAAGCTGGCTGAAAATGATCAAAAAAACCACCCCAAATATTGCACCCCAGATGTGTGCTGAATGATTAACAGAGCTGCCGCCTTTCTTTCCTAGGAAATAGGAAACGATTAAAAAAAGAATTCCAAATATAAATCCCGGAATAAAAATCGGGATAAATAATAAACCAATTCCCTGCAACGGTCTAAATAAAATATAGGCGAAAACGACTGCCGATACAGCTCCAGAAGCTCCCAGGCTTTTGTAATTTGGGTTTCCATGGTATTTCATAAAGTCAGGAATTACACAAACGATCAAAGCCAGGAAATACATAAGTATGTAAAATGTTTTTCCATAATTGCCGAAAATAGCAACGAATGAATTTTCACAGGCACCCCCAAACAAATAAAAAGCGTACATGTTGAAAAATAAATGGGAAAGATCGGCATGAATAAAGCCATATGTAATAAAACGATAATACTGGTTTCCCTGTGTAATTGCTGTGGGATAAAAGATCAGGTCTTCTCTTACTTTATGAGAGCTAAAGGAAAAAAGAGAAATGATCACTGTAATAATGATGATTATAATTGTAACAGACATATTCATTTTTTAAAAGCGTCAAACCTACATAAAAACTAAGAATGATGATATTTTTCATTCCTGATGATAGTGCATGCGCGATAGATTTGTTCTGAAAGGATTAGTCGCACAAGTTGGTGAG
>JBBQWJ010000297.1:0-3574 GCA_038210685.1 Chitinophagales bacterium
GGGAATACTTTAAAAGGGGTGTAATTCTTTTTTAAAATTAATATATGATAAATTATTTCTTATAATTGTTATTTTTAACAAAAAAAGGGAATAAATCGGAAGCAGGCACACCTTAACTAGCCCAAGAATGTTTACTTACTGTTCTTATATTCCTGAATCCAAAAATCCACCGAAGCTGCCTTCCAATATCACCAAAAGATCATTTTTTCTTTATTATTCAATTTTTTTTTCGCTCCTTTCCAAATTAATTGATAATGTTGCTGCCTTTATAAATTTATTCTTAATAAATCGTACGATATTTGTAGTAAAGACCCGTTTTAAGACGTATTCTTCTCTATCGAATCCATTTTAGCGGAGAATAATAAAAATTTCCTTTTCAACATGAAAGATTTCTCGTATATAACCAGTTCACATCCCGCTTATATTGAAAATTTATATACCGATTTTAAAAAAAATCCTGAAAGTGTAGATGTAGACCTGAGAAAGTTTTTTGAAGGTTTTGATTTTGCCGTTTCCACTCAAAACGGAAATGGAAAAACCACAACTACTGCAGAAACCAGTCCGGTTTCGGTTTCTAACCTGGATAAGGAATTTGGCGTGTATCAACTGATACTTTCTTACAGAAATAAAGGCCACCTTGTTTCAAAAACAAACCCGATAAGAGAAAGAAAAGACCGCAATGCCAACCTCGGCCTTTCCCATTTTGGGTTAAATGAAAATGATCTAAATACTGAATTTGTAGCAGGAAAATTTGCAGGGATAGGAAAAGCCACTTTGAAAACAATTTTGGACCATTTAAAGAAGTGCTATACCGAATCTGTTGGTGTAGAATTTAGCGCTTTGAATGATCCGGAAAAAATAGACTGGATCATTAATGCGGTTGAAACTACCATGCAGGAGCCGGTTCCTTTGGAACAAAAAAGACGAATCCTTCAAAAATTAAATGAAGGAGTGATGTTTGAAAAATTTCTTCAAACCAAATACGTTGGTCAAAAAAGATTTTCACTGGAAGGTGGAGAAAACACCATTTCTGCTTTGGATGCCATCATTAATATAGCCGCTGAAAACCAGGTTCAGGAAGTGGTGATCGGAATGGCGCACAGGGGAAGACTGAATGTGCTGGCCAACATTCTGGGAAAAACGTACGAGCAAATATTTACAGAATTTGAAGGAAATGGAACGGTAGATTCTACCATGGGCAGCGGTGATGTAAAATATCATAAGGGTTTCAGCAGTGATATCGAAACGCATAACGGTAAACTGGTTCATTTAAAATTAAGTCCTAATCCTTCTCACCTCGAAGCGGTAAATCCTGTGGTTTTGGGTTTTGCAAGAAGCAAGGCTGATATAATTTATGAAAGTGATTACGATAAGATCCTTCCTATTTTAATACATGGCGATTCTTCGCTTGCAGGACAGGGGATTATTTATGAAGTGTTGCAGATGAGCGGCTTGGGTGGATTTTGTACAGGAGGCACTCTGCATTTTGTGATCAATAACCAGGTTGGTTTTACTACCGATTTTGATGATGCACGTACTTCTGATTATTGTACTTCAGTAGCTGCAACGGTTAAAGCGCCGGTATTTCATGTGAATGGAGACGACGCGGAAATGGTAGTGAAGGTTTCACAAATTGCGATGCTTTACAGGCAAAAATTCAATTCAGATATTTTTGTGGATATGGTTTGCTATCGCCGCCATGGACATAATGAAGGAGATGATCCAAAATTCACTCAACCGGTGTTGTATGCGCTTATTGAAAAGCAACCAAACCCAAGGGAAATATATATAAAATGGCTTTCGGTTCATGGCGATGAAGCTACTGCCGGACTTGCCAAAGAAATGGAAGAAAAATTCTGGAGCGACCTGCAGGAGCGGCTGGATGAAATTAAACAACATCCGCTTCCTTACAGTTATCAAAAGCCTGAACTTTGGTGGCAAAGCCTTAGAAAGGCTACGCCTGAGGATTTTAAAAGCTCACCGGTTACAGCAGTTCCCAAAGCTAAAATTGAAAAGTTATTCCATTCAATAATGGAGGTGCCCGAAGATTTTACGCCTTTAAGAAAGATCAAAAAAATACTTCAGGATAAAATAAAATTATTTGAAACTGAAGGGAAATTTGACTGGGCAACAGGAGAGCTGCTTGCTTATGCAAGTATTTTAGAAGAAGGGAAAGATGTGAGAATGAGTGGCCAGGATGTGCGGCGTGGCACCTTCAGCCACCGCCATGCTGTGATACGAGATGAAAAAACAGATGAATTTTTTAATCGATTAAGCAGAATTTCTAATAAGCAAGGTTTATTAAGAATCTGGAATTCTCTTTTGAGCGAGTATGCGGTTCTTGGCTTTGAATATGGCTATGCAATGGCCAATCCAAATAACCTGGTTTTGTGGGAAGCGCAATTCGGTGATTTTGCCAATGGCGCTCAAACACTCATTGATCAGTTTATTACCGGGGCGGAACAAAAATGGCATCGGATGAATGGCCTGGTTTTGCTTCTGCCACATGGATATGAAGGCCAGGGGCCGGAACATAGCAGCGGAAGAATGGAACGTTTTTTACAAATGTGCGCAGAGTTAAATATGGTGGTTACAAATGTTACCACTGCTGCCAATTTTTTCCATGGCTTAAGAAGGCAATTGGCTTGGCCCTTTAGAAAACCGTTAATCAATTTTTCTCCAAAAGCCAATCTCCGCCATCCCGGAAGCTATAGCAAAATAGAAGATTTTACCCAGGGTGGCTTTACAGAAGTGATTGATGATAGTTCCATAACCGATACTTCTGCTATTACTAAAGTATTAATGTGTTCAGGAAAAATTTATTTCGATCTGAACGAAAAAAGAGAAAATGATAAGCGTAAAGACCTTGCCATTGTGAGAATGGAACAGTTATATCCATTGCCATTAAACCAGGTGGAAGATCTTTACAAGAAATATAATAAAGCCATTTGGTATTGGGTTCAGGAAGAACCTTTGAATATGGGGGCGGCTTCGTTCTTAAGGATGAATCTGACTTCTATCAATTTTGGCATCATCAGCAGACAGGCGAGTGCTTCCACTTCTTCAGGCTATGCGAGAATTCATGCAGAAGAGCAGGAAGAAATTTTAAACACTGCATTTTCTATTTGATTAATCAAACAGAAATAAGCAAAATTTGTTTGTTTACTATATTAGGATAAAGACAAAAAAGCCGGAGATCTGATCCCCGGCTTTTTTATTGAAAGTGTTATTCTAATTTTTTATGATTGGCATTGTTTTGATGTTTTGCCCTGCCTGTATTCTGATCATATACGATCCTGTTGGAACTGTTGACAAATCAATTGTCTTTTCATTCATTCCTTTTTGGCCATTAATCTCCATTTGTTTCACAAGATTGCCCAAAGCATCATTCACGCTCACTTTTATTACTTGTGCCTGGTCGAGTGTAATATTTAGTTTAGTAAAACTTTGAACCGGATTTGGATACAGCGTAACTGCGAAACCGGCATTTGTGAATTGAACACTCTTAACATCACTGTAAGCAAATTGTCCATCTTTATCAACCATCTTTAAACGATAATAAACTGTGCCCGAA
>JBBQWJ010000298.1:0-3568 GCA_038210685.1 Chitinophagales bacterium
AGAAAAGCCACTTTGCTTGCCAAGGTGCAGGACGAAGCCGGGCACGGATTGTATTTGTATTGTGCGGCAGAAACGCTGAATATTTCGAGGGAAGAAATGGTTGACCAATTGTTGAGTGGGCGTGCAAAATATTCTTCCATCTTTAATTATCCTACACTTTCCTGGGCTGATATGGGCGCAATTGGCTGGCTGGTAGACGGCGCGGCCATAATGAACCAGGTACCACTTTGCCGTGCATCATTCGGTCCTTACGCAAGAGCCATGGTAAGAATTTGCAAAGAAGAAAGTTTTCATCAAAGGCAGGGATATGAGATTTTGTTGACGCTTTGTCGCGGATCAAAAGAACAAAAAGCAATGGCGCAGGATGCCCTGAATCGCTGGTGGTGGCCAAGCATTATGATGTTTGGCCCAAATGACGACGCTTCTCCTCATTCGGCACAAAGCATGAAGTGGAAGATCAAAAGATTTTCAAATGATGAGTTAAGGCAAAAGTTTGTTGACGTTTGCAAAGAACAGGCAGATATTTTAGGCATTACCATTCCAGATCCTGATTTGAAATGGAATGAAGATAGTGGCCATTATGATTTTGGAAAGATCAATTGGGATGAATTTTGGAATGTAATAAAGGGAAATGGACCGTGCAACAAAGAGCGGCTCGAAGCCAGGATTAAGGCACATGAAAATGGTGCCTGGGTGAGAGAAGCGGCACAGGCTCATGCCGAAAAGAAAAGGGTCTTGGCTGATTATTAATTATTAATTATTAATTATTATGGCTACTTACAATCATTTTTATGATTTACCTGTTTACCAAAAGTGCCGTTCTTTTAGAAAAAATGTATCAACGGTGGTCAAAGGATCTTTTCCTAAATCAGAAGAATATCGTTTCAAAGCACAAATTTTAGATTCCAGCCGCTCAGTTACAGCTAATATTGCAGAAGGTTTTGGAAGATTTCATCACCAGGAAAATATTCAGTATTGCAGGCAAGCAAGAGGTTCTTTAACAGAAACGATGGATCATTTAATAACAGCTTTCGACGAAGGGTATGTACAAAATGATCAATTAAAAATATTTAATGATGACTATAAAGAGTGCCTTAAAGAATTAAATATCTATATCAAATATTTGAAAAGCGCTAAAGAAATAATTAATAATAAATAATCAATAATGAACTCTTCAGAACCTCTTTGGGAAGTTTTTATAAGGAGCAAACAAGGCCTTGACCATAAACATGTGGGAAGCCTGCATGCGGCAGATGCTCAAATGGCGATAGAAAACGCGCGTGATGTTTATACACGCAGAATGGAAGGTGTGAGCATTTGGGTGGTGGAATCCAAATATATTCATTCCACTAATCCGGATGAAGCAGAAAGTCTTTTTGATCCTGCCAATGATAAGGTATACCGGCATCCTACTTTTTATGATCTTCCCGATGAATTAAAGTACATGTAAAATTTCTGTTGATTAAAATTTTAAAATGGACAGTAAACCAACAAATAATGCAAAAAATGATTTAGTGGATTATTCGCTGTTTCTTGCTGATAGTTCTTTAATTATGGGGCATCGGTTAAGCGAGTGGACCGGCCATGGGCCTATGATTGAACAGGATATCGCTATCACCAATATTGCTTTAGACCTGATAGGGCAAGCGCGGAATTTTTATCAATATGCTGCCGGGGTTGCAAACCTGGATAAAAGCAGCGCAGAAAAAGTTACAGAAGATGACCTTGCTTATTTGCGTGATGCTAATCAATTTAAAAATTTATTGATAACTGAATTACCAAATGGTGACTGGGCTTATTCCATTGTAAAAGTTTTTTTCTTTAGCACCTGGCAATTTTATTATTATCAAAAATTAATTTATTCCAGTAATAAACAACTGGCGGCGATAGCAGAAAAATCTTTGAAAGAGGTTACTTACCACATGAAGTGGGGCAGCGATTGGGTAGCAAGATTAGGAGACGGAACCGAAGAAAGCAAAAAGAGAATGGAAAAAGCGATTGAAGATATTTGGCCGTTTACCGGCGAAATGTTTGTATCTGCTGATTTTGAAACTCGTTTAAAAAATAGTGTATCCATTGACGTTAGTAGTATTAAAAATGATTGGGTTGAAAAAGTTGCATCCGTTTTTAAAGAAGCAACTCTTGCTGTTCCCAAAGAGGGATGGATGCAGAGCGGCGGAAAAACCGGTGTACACACAGAACATCTTGGTTACATTCTTGCTGAAATGCAGTTTCTACAAAGAGCTTATCCGGGCTTAGAATGGTAAAATTATTATGAATCACATCCATCAAAATACCGCCAATCCAGTATCTGTCGAAGAAAAGGTATGGAATCTTCTAAGAGCTGTGAATGATCCTGAAATCCCGGTTTTATCAGTGCTTGATCTTGGAATTGTGCGTGATGTAAAAATATTAGATGAGGTAGTTGAAGTAATTATTACACCCACTTATAGCGGTTGCCCGGCAATGGATTTTATAGGGATGAATATTAAAAAAGCACTTTCAGAAAATGGTTTTACTAATATAAAAATAACTCAGCAGCTTTCTCCCGCATGGACAACAGATTGGATGACCGAAGAAGGAAAGGAGAAATTGAAATCGTATGGGATTGCACCGCCTATAGGAAAAACTTTCGATAAAAATTATTTAGATAACCTGCAAGTTGAATGCCCTCATTGCCATTCTCATGATACAAAAGTTATAAGCCAGTTTGGTTCAACAGCCTGCAAAGCGCTTTATAAATGCAGTGATTGTGGCGAACCTTTTGATTATTTTAAGTGCCATTAATTGCTTTCCTTTCTTAATTTTAGATTATAAAGATTAATTTTAATTTTAAATATTTATTATGGACTGGCATTCACATATTTCTTCTGATCCAAAAATTATGTTTGGTAAACCTTGCATAAAAAATACACGGATTCCGGTGGACCTAATCCTTGAAAAGTTGGGAAATGGCTATTCTATTCCTGATTTACTAAAGGCATATCCAAAGATTTCGGAAGATGATATTAAAGCATGTATGTTGTATGCATCTATCTCTATCAATAATATCACCGAATTTACAAGCTGATGATATTAGTAGCTGATGAAAGTGTGGATTATAGAATTGTAACGTTTCTTCGTGAACAAAATTTTACAATTTTAGCAATTATAGATAACGACGCCTCAATTCCAGATTTGGAGGTGCTGCAAAAAGCAAATGAACATAAGGCCCTTTTAATAACAGAAGATAAGGATTTTGGTGAATTAGTATTCAGATTGAAACTTGAGCATTGCGGAATTCTGTTACTGCGATTTTATAATCTTGAAATTCAAACCAGGAATTGGAAACTTTTAGAAGCTTTGAAAAAACACGAAAAGGAATTATCAAATAATTTTTCCACTTTAACTGAAAAGAGATTACGAATCAGACAAACCCCATGACATCCATTCTTTTTGAAATAAAAAATTCAATTGCGTTTATAACACTTAACCGGCCAGAAAAGTACAATGCCTTCAACCGTGAAATGGCTTTGGCTTTGCAGGAAAAATTAGATCAATGTGAAAAAAATATTTCTGTCCGTTGTGT
>JBBQWJ010000299.1:0-3522 GCA_038210685.1 Chitinophagales bacterium
ATATATAATTTTAAAAGAACAAGCCTGGATCTGTATTTGGATTTTCAAAATGTATTAGTATTTAAATCCGAAGGGCAGCCTTATTATACCTTCAAACGCAAGGCAGATAATTCAGGTTTTGAAACTACTGATGGCAATCCGGTAAAAGCCGATGGCAGCAACGCCATACCCGTGATTTTGAAAAATGATAACACCTCGTTATTGCCAACTATCGGATTTATTTTTGAGTTTTAAGGAGAGCAAACAGAAAAAATTCATAAAGGAACCTCTTCTAATTTTATAATTGAAGAATGCAATAGTTTATACGGATGTCTGGTGCAGATTCCATTATTACCAAAACATTGCTGCATATTTTGTATATAAATTTTTAATATTATTCATTAAAATATCAATATTATTGTTAAAAAATCTGCATGCAAAAATTAAGCTTTCTGTTGTTGATATGTATTTGTTCCTCCATTGCCATTGCCCAAACCAATTTTAATTTCCCTGTCCAGGCAACAATTTCCAACGGTAAAATAGAGGGCAACTACAATACAAAGGATGATTTGCAGGAATACTTTGGTGTTCCTTTTGCAAAACCTCCTGTGGGCAATCTCAGGTGGAAGGCGCCGCAACCTCCGGATAACTGGAAAGGTGTTTTGCAAACAAAAAAGTTTGGCCCACGACCGGTTCAGGGAATTGTATTTGGAGATATGGATTCAAGATCCGACGGTTTAAGCGAAGATTGTCTTTACCTCAATGTATGGACACCTGCAAAATATAATACAAAAGATCTTCCTGTTTTGGTTTATTTTTTTGGTGGTGGATTTGTTGCCGGTGATGGCTCAGAACCGAGATATGATGGAGCTAGCATGGCAAAAAAAGGAATAGTGGTAGTTACTGTAAATTACCGGCTTAATATTTTTGGATTTCTACCCCTTCCTGCCCTAAGCGCTGAATCTCCCTATAAAAGTTCGGGTAATTATGGCTTGCTTGACCAGGTAGCCGCTTTAAAATGGGTGCAAAAAAATATTGCAGCCTTTGGTGGAAATCCTTCAAAAGTTACTATTGCCGGAGAATCTGCAGGTTCTATTTCTGTAAGCGCATTGATGGCTTCACCTTTGTCGAAAAACCTGTTTGGGGGCGCTATTGGCGAAAGCGGTGCTGCTATTAGTCCTACCTTGCCTCCCGTTCCTTTGCATGAAGGTGAGAAAGCCGGGCTTGATTTTATAAAAAATTTTGGATCGCCTTCATTAGCCCAGTTAAGGGCCATGAGTACACAGGAGATTTATGAATTATATACCAATTCAAAGAGATTTGGTTTTCCTACAGTTATTGATGGATATTTTTATACGAAATCCGTTCCCGAAACCTTTAAGGCCGGACAGCAGGCCAAGGTACCTTTACTTGTTGGCTGGAACTCAGCAGAAATTCCCGGTATGGCTTTTATGCAGGGCCAGCCTTATACAAAGGAAAACTATATAAAAAAAGTAAAAGAAGCCTACCCGAAAGACTATGAGGAAGTATTAAAACTATACCCCGACAGCTCGGCTAAAGAAGTTGAGTTATCTGCAACGGCACTGGCTTCAGACAGGTTTATTGCTTACAGTACCTGGAAATGGTTTGATCTTCAAAGGAAAAATAGTAACCAACCGGTATACAGGTATTTTTTCTCAAGAATAAGGCCCCCTCTTACTGATAATTCGCTTGCACCCGGCTTGGCAGGTGGCACTGAAAAAAGAGGTTCCGATGCATCTAAAATGCCTAAGCTAATTGGCGCGCCACATGCATCTGAAATAGAATATTGCATGGGTAATTTATACCTGGTAAAAGAACACACATGGACAAATGATGATTATAAAGTTTCAGAAACTATGGAAAATTATTTTGCAAATTTTATTAAAACCGGAAACCCCAATGGTAAAGATTTACCCAACTGGCCGGCCGCAGAAAAAAATACTGTAGATCCTGAAGTAATGATTATTAATACAAAATCCAAAGCTGTTAAAGCGTCTAATGATGCCCGTTATATATTCCTTGATAAAGCTTATGGGAATAATTAATTGTAGGAAACTAGTTGCCTGGGCATTTAAGATTGTTTTCTTTTAGCTTCAATTGCACTAAAAACTTATTCTCGCGTCTGCTCTTAAAAAATAGCAGTTAGGACGTCCGCAATAAAAATAAAAATGTGAA
This sequence comes from Chitinophagales bacterium, assembly GCA_038210685.1. Taxonomy (GTDB): domain Bacteria; phylum Bacteroidota; class Bacteroidia; order Chitinophagales; family Chitinophagaceae; genus Ginsengibacter. The sequence continues at coordinate 2,176 of JBBQWJ010000299.1, forward strand.
TTATTTGTTGGTTTACTGCAGAAGGAAAACAGTGAATTCATCTTAGCCCTACGTAGCCTGCCGGTCCGGGCAAAAAATATCGATATTGATTTGAAACAGGAAAATCTGTCTCTTATTAATGCATTTCAACTTCGCAACTACCTATACCTCCGCGATAAAAATTGAATTGAACATTTGGATGATCGGCTAACAGTGACATTGGCACAGAGGTATCTGCAATCATTTTCGAGATCATAAAAGTTGTGAGGCGCTGGCCAAAAGCATTATCATGCGTGCCTGCATGCCAGATGGAAACCTTGTCCGCTTTCCATGTTTCAACAGGCCCTACCGTTATCGCTTTAGTTGGAACCAAAGCTATGTTTCCGCCACCCGAAGTGCGGGCATTTTGGGCAATAGTTATCGGGTGTAAATCAACGACGCGTGTTGTTAATTTCCGGTACTCCTCCGGTGTGGGCGGATTGTCTTTGTAAGCTCCTTCTCTTTTTGGAGGGTCATTAAATGCCCAGTGTTTAATATCCCCTTGTCCTCCCTGCATTACAGCACAGCGAACCCCATCCCAACTTTTTCTATAAACTGCTGTATCAGCTTTTGGAAAGTGGAGATTTTCATCAGGCATTACAAGGTCTTTATGTATCCGGTTGAAGCACATTTCACGGTCAGCTTTTTCAAATGACAAAGGATGATCCGGCGAAGCTTCCTTTCCGTCAATAAACCATTCATCCATTCCCCAAAAATGAGCGGATTTAACTGATAGCCCCAGTTCATTTACGATGCGTGCAACCAAAGGCAGTTGTTCTGTAGGGCCAATGGGGCCGCAAATACCAACCGGATTGTCAGCAGTAGATTGCCTCCATGCTGTAACGTATTCAAGTGCTTCAGCGAGGTAGAAATCTTCAAGAGTATCGTAAAAGACAACCTTAAATCCCGGCCTTGAAAGTTTCAGCATTTTTTCAGGAGTAAGCTCGGCTACTTCTTTTATAATCTCAGTGTCAAGGGTGGTGTAATCCCACCAGCCAGGAGCAATAGAACTAATTTTGCGGGCCATATTGAATGTATTAAAAGCTAAATAATAACAGGATTGTTTTATTAAATAAAGTTACATAACAACCATCAGAATTCTTTGTCAAGATCTTTTTCATATGCTCCATTTATTAAGTAATCAGTTCCTAAATCACTTAATGGGTCGGAATCTGCATCACAAAAACCAAAATGTAAATGACGTCTCCAGCCTTCAGCATATAAAAACCTGTGAGACATCTTCCCCACTTCAAGTGAAATGTCCTCCATCACCTGAAGATAAGAATTCATTTTCTGGCTTACATCAAGCCAGGTTTGCTGGCTCTGATG
>JBBQWJ010000300.1:0-3512 GCA_038210685.1 Chitinophagales bacterium
ATTACTAAAAAAAGAGCTGCCAAAATAGGGCGTAATATTAAAAAAAATACAGCAGTAGAAATTCCTGAACATTATATTCCGGCTTTCAAACCTTCAAAAGAATTTGTTGAGCAAATTAAGAAAAAGAACCTTCCTTAAAAAACTCGTAATACACTAACTTTGCAGCCTGATAAAAAATCCAGATACGATTTTGAATAAAAGAATAATTTTAGCAGGAGCAGGTCTTATTGTTGTATTCTTACTTTTTTTCTTTGGAAAAACAGCAACTACAAAGAAAGAAATGCCAACAATGGCAAAAGCTGCAACTCCACTATTTAATATTAAAGACACTTTAAACGCCGACAGGCAAGCATTGTCGGCAACCCAACTTGTGTATGTAACCAATATTGAAAACAACATTACCCGTGGCGACTTAAAAGACCAGGGAGTAAATCAATATACCAATCTTGCTAATTTTTGGAAAGACACAGCAGGAAAATTTATTCCTTACGCTTATTATTTAAGTGAAGCAGCCAAGTTGGATAATTCAGAAAAAAAACTCACCTTTGCAGCCCGATTGATTTTAGAGAACATGAAAAGGGAGGATAATCCGGCTCAGAAAGTGTGGGAAGCGCAAACAGCAGCCTCACTTTTTGAGAAAGCACTTAAGCTTGATCCGGATAATGATGATTTGAAAGTTGGATTGGGAAGTTGTTACGTTTACGGTGAAGGAATGATCGGTAATCCTGAGCAGACTATGAAAGGAATTCAACAATTGCTCCAGGTAGTGAAGAAAGATTCCAATAACATGCAGGCACAGTTGGTGTTAGGGATAGGAGGGGTTATTTCAAACCAATACAATAAAGCCATTGAAAGGTTAAAAAAGGTAGTGAGTTTTGACCCACAAAACCTTGAAGCTGTTTCCTGGCTTGCCGATGCTTATGCCGCTGCAGGCGATAAGCAAAATGCAATTAAATGGTACAAGCAGAGTGAACACATGGTAAATAATCCGGCATTCACTAAGGAAATTGATGCCCGAATTAAAATTTTGCAAGAAAACCAGTAATTGTTAACAAAGTAAACAAAGGCAGGTAAAATAAAATTTATTATTTGTCTTTTATTATAAATTATTAAAAAACTATTTATGCCTTGCGGTAAAAAAAGAAAACGCCATAAAATCGCTACTCATAAGCGTAAAAAGCGTTTAAGAAAGAATCGTCATAAGAAGAAGTAATTATTACTTGCTTTGACTTTCGCACGCCGGTAAACACCCGGCTTCATCCTTTTCCTTCTGTTTTGTTTTAAAACTGATTAAAGAATTTAAGTTTGAACAAGGAACTTATTATAAATGCTGCCCCACAGGCAGTTGAAATAGCCTTACTTGAGGATAAAAAGCTCGTGGAAATGCATAATGAAAATGCAAATTCAAGCTTTGGTGTGGGCGATTTGTACCTTGGAAAAGTAAAAAAATTAATTCCCGGCCTCAACGCAGCATTTATTGATGTAGGCTTTGAAAAAGATGCTTTTTTGCATTATTCAGATTTAAGTCCCTACATCCGGTCTATTTTAAAGTTTACAAAAGCGGCGATGAATGATAATTCTCCGTCAGGAATTAACTTTGAAAATTTCCAGGTAGAACCGGAAATTGTAAAGACAGGAAAGATCGCTGAAGTTTTAAGCGGTAAGCCCAATATTCTTGTACAGATCTTAAAAGAACCGATCGCCGCTAAAGGCCCACGCCTTAGTTGCGAAATTTCACTACCCGGACGATACGTTGTCCTTACACCGTTCAATGATATCATTGCTGTTTCCAGGAAGATCCATTCTTCAGATGAAAGAAAAAGGTTACAGAAGATCGTTGAAGCTGTGAAGCCAAAAAACTTTGGAGTAATAGTGCGCACAGCTGCAGAAGGTAAACCTGCTAACGAACTGCATGAAGATTTATTGGGATTAATAGCTACCTGGAAAAATATGCAGAAAAACCTGAAAGATGCTGTTCCTCCTACAAAGATTTTGAGTGAAGAAGGAAAAACGAATAGTATTCTCCGCGATTTACTCACCGAAGATTTTAATAAGATTGTTGTAAATGATAAAAACATTTATAACGATACTAAAACCTATCTGCAACGCATTGCACCTCAAAAAATTGATATCCTAACTTTTCACAGCAATGGTTCACCCATTTTTGATTCATACGGTGTTACCCGGCAGGTAAAAGCCTCTTTTGGTAAAACCGTCAATTTGCCAAGTGGCGCTTATCTTATTATTGAACATACAGAAGCTTTGCATGTTATAGATGTTAACAGTGGTTATAAAAGTGTAGGAAACAACCAGGAACAAAATGCTTTGGAAACCAACCTGGAAGCAGCGGCTGAGATTTCAAGGCAGTTAAGGTTAAGAGATATTGGTGGAATTATCGTGGTGGATTTCATAGATATGAAATTGCCTGAAAACAAAAAGAAACTGGCCGAGCAAATGGACTTGTTTATGCGCTCTGACAGGGCAAAACATGCAGTACTTGCCCTAACTAAATTTGGATTGATGCAAATAACCCGGCAGCGGATGAAGCCGGAAACCAGTATCAACACGATGGAATTGTGCCCAAGTTGCGGTGGTACCGGAAAAATTTCATCTACACTTGTACTTGAAGATGAAATTGAAAAAAATCTCAGCTACCTGATCATGCAAAAGCATACAGGATTAACGATTGAAGTTCATCCAATTATGTACGCTTACCTTACCAAAGGCTTCCCATCCAAGAGGATGAGATGGAGCCTGAAGTTTAAAGAAAAAATAAAAGCGAGATCCAACTCTAATTACCATCTTACTGAATTTCATTTTTTTGATAAAAGCAATGAAGAGATAAAATTGCAATTGTAATTTTCAACATTTTCACCTTCGGGTTACATAATTTTTCTTCTTCTCCTACAAAAATCCCTTCGCATTTTCTCTCCAATAAATTTCTTTCTCAGATTTACTTTGCCTGTTAATATTTCAGTCGTTAATTTTGTACAAATCGATTTTCTAATTTCTTAAAATTATTAAGTAACAACTATGACTTATCAAGCGGATGAAAACAGGTATGAAAAAATAAATTACCGACGTTGTGGAAACAGTGGCATAAAATTGCCTTTAATTTCACTTGGCCTTTGGCACAACTTCGGTGAGATTGATGATTACGAAAATTGCCGTACTATTTTGCATACCGCTTTTGATAACGGAATTACACATTTTGATTTAGCCAATAATTACGGCCCCCCTCCCGGCGCGGCTGAGGTAACCTTTGGCAAAATTTTTAAGCAGGATTTTAAATCCTACCGTGATGAATTAATTATTTCGTCAAAAGCGGGATACCAAATGTGGGACGGGCCTTATGGAGATTTTGGTTCCAAAAAATATTTGGTGGCCAGTCTTGACCAAAGCCTGAAAAGAATGGGATTAGATTATGTAGATATTTTTTATCATCATCGCCCTGATCCTGAAACGCCATTGGAAGAAACAATGACCGCCCTTGATTTGATTGTTCGCCAGGG
>JBBQWJ010000301.1:0-3483 GCA_038210685.1 Chitinophagales bacterium
GTTATGAAGTCCGTCGTAACCAAAACCACCACCCACGTATGTTATAGTGGCATAATGGTACAAACGTGAAAGCATTCCGATGTTATCTATAATTAGGCAATTTGGTTCCTGGTTATCAAACTGCGACCGGTCTTCTATCCAATCTGAATAAAAGATAGAACCGGCAAATTCTTTTTGAACATCTTCAAGATTTTCATCATCAATTTCATGCGGCGCAAAAATAAATCTAAGGTCAGGATGTTCTCTTACATAATGCGTCCACTCGGCCTCGTCATCTTCCCACGTGCTGCCGGCAACAATTACTTTCTTGTCGCCACAAAAATCTGCGATGCCCGGAACCTCAGTAAAATTTCTAACAATATTGATCACGCGGTCGCACCTGGTATCTCCCGAAACAGTAATTTTCTCAACCGGAACTAATTTTTGTAATTGTTCTTTTGAACTTTCATTCTGAACAAAAAAATGAGTAAATGCTTGCAGCATATTTCTGTAAAAACCTCCATACCATTTAAAGAAAGTTTGGTTATCTCTATAAACTCCCGATACCATCAATAATGGAATGTTTCTTTTATTTATTTCCTGCAGATAATAATGCCAGTATTCATATTTTACCCACAGAACCAAGTCCGGTTTTAAAATTTTCATCCATTTTTCCGCATGAAGTTGCGAATCCATTGGCAGGTAAAAAATATTTTTAAAATCTTTATTATTTTTTACAATTTCGAAACCGGAAGGAGAAAAAAAAGTGATTACGATAAATGCGGCGGGAAATTCGTTTTTTATTTTTTGCAAAACGGGGCGCCCCTGTTCAAATTCGCCAAGGCTTGCACAATGCATCCACACAATTTTTTCATCTGTTAAGCCGGTAACCGCCATTTTTAGTTTTTTAAAAACATTTCTCCTGCCGGTGATCCACAATTTTGCTTTCCTGTTTCCAAAAGAAACAAGATAAATTCCGGCTTTATAAACAAGCAAAAAGAGGTGGTAAAAGATGATCAAAAAATAATTGTTTTAGCTACAAATCTAAAGTCTAATTTTTAAAATAGAAATCTCAATTAAAAATCCGTTTACTGTACGTTTATTTTGATATCAAGTCTGTAACTCAACTAAATTTAATTCTTTTTCAATCCCTATCTTTGCACCCGTTAAAAAAAACCTTATGAAGCCTATACACATGGTGGATTTAAAGCAGCAGTATCTTCATATAAAAGATAAAATAGATGTTGCTGTGCACAGTGTTCTGGATAGTGCGATTTTTATTGGTGGTCCGCAGGTAGCTGAGTTTTCAAATAATCTTGCAAAATACCTGGGAGTTAAACATGTAATTCCTTGTGCAAATGGCACGGATGCTTTGCAAATCGCAATGATGGCGCTTGATCTCCAGCCGGGAGATGAAGTGATCACACCTTCTTTTACCTATGTTGCTACCACGGAAGTGATAGCCTTATTAAAACTAAAGCCGGTTTTTGTGGAGGTAGATCCGAAAACATTTTGTATAGATCCTGAAGCCATAAAAAATGCGATCACACCCAACACAAAGGCAATCGTTCCTGTTCATTTGTATGGCCAGTCTTGCCAGATGGAAGAAATAATGGCGATTGCCAGGGAGCATAATTTGTATGTAATTGAAGATAATGCCCAATCTATCGGCAGCGATTTTACTTTTAAAGATGGCACCACCAAAAAAACAGGAAGCATAGGCCAAATCAGTTGCACTTCATTTTTCCCCAGTAAAAATTTAGGTTGTTATGGGGATGGAGGTGCAATATGTACGAATGATGATGCACTTGCAGAGAAATTAAAAATGATAGCTAACCATGGCCAGAATAAAAGGTATTACCATGAATTGGTTGGTTGCAATTCCAGGCTGGATGCTTTGCAGGCCGCAATATTAAATATAAAATTACCGTTGTTAGATGATTACATAAATGCAAGGCGAAAGGCTGCAAATTTTTATGACAATGCTTTTAAAAACCATGAAAAGATTACGGTTCCTTTTAGAGCCAACTATTCCAAACATGTTTTTCATCAGTATACGCTTATTCTTGAAGATGTAGATCGTGATGGACTTGTAGCGTTTTTAGCAGAAAGTAATATTCCTGCTATGATCTATTACCCTGTGCCGGCACATAAACAAAATATGTTTGCACAATTTGGAGGGAGTGATTACGTTCTGGAAAAAACTGACTGGCTTACCCATAGGGTAGTTTCATTACCTATGCACACCGAGCTTGATGAAGAGCAACTGGATTATATCAGTAAAAAAGTTTTAGAATACATAAATAAATAAAAATGAATATTGCAGTCGTCGGAACAGGATATGTAGGATTGGTTACAGGCACCTGTTTTGCAGAAACAGGAAACAGTGTTATTTGTGTTGATATTGATGAAGAAAAAGTAAAAAAATTATCTTCGGGAAAGATCACCATTTTTGAACCCGGCCTTGAAAAGCTTTTTGAAAGAAACAGTAAAGAAGGCCGCTTAAAATTTACAACCTCTCTTGCAGATGGAATTAAGAAGGCGAAAGTAATTTTTCTTGCTTTGCCCACGCCTCCCGATGGTGATGGTTCGGCAGATTTAAGATATGTGTTGGATGTTGCGGATAAAATCGGTGCGCTTTTAAAAAAAGGTGCTTATAAAATTATAATTGATAAGAGTACAGTGCCTGTTGGAACTGCAGATAAAGTGAAACAGGTAGTTTTGAAAAGTGCAAAACAAGCCGGTATTGAAATGGCAGAAAAGTTATTTGATGTAGTAAGCAATCCGGAATTTTTGCGTGAAGGAGTTGCCGTTGAAGATTTTATGAAACCGGATCGGGTTGTAATTGGCACTTCTTCCGAAAAAGCCAAAAAGATTTTAGGAGAACTATATGCGCCATTTGTGCGACAGGGGAATCCTGTAATTTACATGGATGAAAGATCAGCAGAACTTACCAAGTATGCTGCTAATTCATTTCTGGCAACGAAAATTTCTTTTATGAATGAAATAGCACAGCTTTGCGAAAAGCTGGGTGCAGATGTGGATAAAGTAAGAAAGGGGATGGGTAGCGATGAACGGATTGGAAGAAGATTTTTATTCCCTGGTATTGGATATGGCGGTAGTTGTTTTCCAAAAGATGTGCAGGCTTTGGCAAAATCATCTCATAAAGCCGATTATGAATTTAAAATTCTGGAAGCGGTTATGAAAGTAAACGAAAATCAGAAAGTTCATCTTTTACCTAAAATCAAAAAATATTTTAAAAACAATCTAAAGGGAAAAAAGTTTGCTTTGTGGGGATTGGCGTTTAAACCTAATACAGACGATATTCGCGAAGCACCAGCATTAAAAATTATTAAAGAATTGCTTTCCGCAGGTGCATCTGTTGCAGCTTATGACCCCGAAGCTATGGCTAATGTAAAAAGAGAATTAGGAGATAAGATTATTTATTCAGAAAATCAATATGAGGCATTGGACGGCGCTGACGCATTGATAATTGCTACAGAA
>JBBQWJ010000302.1:0-3479 GCA_038210685.1 Chitinophagales bacterium
GTAGATGGCGGTTTACATTTTTTAAGAATGAGGCCTGCTAATTTTCCAACCCTTCGTTTGGCGCAGCTTGCCATGCTCATCCACAACAGCGAACATTTGTTTTCGAAAATAAAAGAAACCGCCTCCGTAAAAGAATTGAAAAGAATGTTTACCGTAGAAGCCAATGATTACTGGCATTATCACTACATTTTTGATGAAGAAAGTGATTTTAAAATTAAACGTCTTGGTAAGCAAATGATTGAAAACATCCTAATCAATACAGTGGTGCCCATTGTGTTTTGTTACGGCCTTCATCACAACGATGAATATTACAAAGAGAAAGCCATCAAATGGCTCGAAGAAATTCCACCTGAAAAAAATGCCATCACCAAAGGCTTTGAGAACCTTGGCTATTCCAATAAAAGCGCGTTTGATTCGCAAGCTTTCATCCAGTTAAAAAATAAGTATTGCATTGATAAACTTTGCCTGAAGTGTGTGATTGGGAATTCTCTTTTGAAGAAATCACAAGCTAATTTGCCAATGAAGGACAATCCATAAAATTCTGAAATAAACTAATGTGATAATGAGAATTAATTAATGATCAGCACCACATTGGCATATTAACTAACCAGCCATTGTTTAATTAAAGGCTCCAATGATACTTCAACACCAATTCAATATCAGGATGAACGCTTTTGGCAACAGGACACTTGTTGCCGGTTCTTTCTAAAATTAACCTTTCTTTTTCATTTATATTTTCCGGTAAAGAAACCGTCACTTCAATCTTTGCCACGCGCCGCGGATCGTTTGCCATGTGCTTTTTAACCTCTGCTTTTGAATGGGTAATATCCACATTCATATCGGCTGCCTTTATGCCCATCGTTGTAAGCATGCAGGTTGCAAGCGAAACACACAAAAGATCAGTGGGAGAGAAGCGCTCGCCTTTGCCGCGGTTATCGGTTGGCGCATCCGTTTCAATTGAGGATGAGCTTTGCAGGTGTACCGCTTCGCAACGTAAATTTCCCTGGTATGTAATTGATGCAGTCATTGTCTTATTTTTGTATAAATTTACAGCACTAATAGATCAAGAACAAATGCGAAAAATTATCATCGTTTTTATAACCGCTTTTATTTCATTTCATTCATTTGCACAGGAAACAAAAAAAACGCGCCAGGAAGAAAAAAGAGCGCACGTGAACAAGCTGATAAAACAAGAAGAAGAAGGTGTGATTACTTATAAAAAAAGTTTTGCCTTTGGTGCCAAACTTACCACCGACGGCTATGGAGTTTTCTTTGAACTTGGACGCGCCAGTTCGATAAAAAAGGCAATGCTTTACCAACTGGATATCAGCGAACGCAAGCATATCAAAGAAGAAAAGCAAAACAGTATATATTCCAATACCGTTCCTTTCATTTATGGTAAAGAAAACTTTTTTTACCCTGTAAAACTCGGCGTGCAACAACAGATTTTGCTCGGTAATAAATCAAATAAAAATGGTGTTGCCGTTACGGGAAATTATGGCGGTGGAATTATAGCGGGGTTATTACGTCCCTACTATGTGCAGGCGCAAACAGGGAATGGCATTTCTTACGTAAAATATAATTCAGCCGATAGTTCTGCATTTTTATCAAGCAACACTGTTTTTGGAGGCCCGGATCTGGGAAAAGGATGGAATGAACTTACTGTTACTCCCGGCGTTTACGCAAAAACCGCTGTACGCTTTGATTACGGAAGTTATAACGAAGTGATCTCAGCGATTGAAGTAGGCCTTAGCGCTGAGTTTTATTCCAAAAAAATTCCTCAGATGGTTTATAACAAAGAGAAGCAATTCTTTTTTAGCGGTTATGTGGCCATAATCTTCGGGAAGAGAAAATAAATGTCCCGATTTCAATTTTAATTTAATTAACAGAAAAATAAATGAGTGAAGAAATGACTTTGGCAACGGCAGAAAAACCACGGAAACCAAACTGGCTTCGCGTGAAACTACCGATAGGAGAAGAGTACAGGCAGGTGAGGCAAATTGTAGATACCCATAAATTACATACCATTTGCGAAAGCGGTAATTGCCCTAACATGGGCGAGTGCTGGGGCGAGGGGACTGCTACTTTTATGATCCTTGGAAATATTTGTACAAGAAGTTGTGGTTTTTGCGCGGTAGCTACCGGCCGTCCTTTGCCGGCAGATTTGCAGGAGCCGAAACGTGTGGCTGAAGCCATTTTGCTGATGAAAGTAAAACATGCGGTTATTACTTCTGTAGATCGAGATGAACTGAAAGACGGCGGTTCCATCATCTGGCAGCAAACCATCAATGCGGTTCGTGAACTGAGCCCGGAAACGACGATGGAAACACTCATTCCTGATTTTAAAGCTGAGGAAGAAAACATACAACGTATTATCGACGCGGCTCCTGATGTGGTAAGCCATAATATTGAAACCGTAGAACGGTTGACTCGCCATGTAAGAATACAGGCCAAATACTGGCGGAGCATGGAGACCTTGCGTATTTTGAAAAAAGGTGGCATGCGCACCAAGAGCGGCATTATGCTGGGATTGGGCGAAACGAAAGAAGAAGTGATACAAACGATGCAGGATCTTAAAGACAGTAATGTGGATGTGGTTACGATCGGGCAGTATTTACAGCCCACGCCGAAACACCTGCCGGTAGAGCGTTTCGTTCATCCTTCAGAGTTTGCAGAGCTACGCGAAATTGGTTATCAAATGGGATTAGATTATGTGGAAAGCGGCCCGTTGGTACGTTCTTCTTATCACAGTGAAAGGCACGTAATTCCAGGATTGGGTAGAGATGAATGGGAAAAAGCCACTGCGTTGAAAGCACAACTGGCTGCTAAAAATAATTGATACAGTAAAGAAACAAATAAACTGGATTTTAATTTTGTTTTTTTTGCCACTGACCTGCCTGACGGCAGACAGGTTACACGTATTTCCACAGATTAGCAGGCAGTAAACAAACAATATTTAACAATTCTTGATTTGCTTTTAGATAAAGACTCCTTCTCCATTAGGAGAAGGGTTGGGATGAGTCTCCATCAAAAACCTTTTCACCGTTTACAAAAGTCATAAGCACTTTTGTTTTTAAAATATCTTTTTCATTGGCTTTCATAAGGTCTGTATCGAGCAGAACAAAATCAGCAAATTTTCCTTTTTCAATGCTTCCTTTTTCGTGTTCTTCAAAGTTGGCTTTCGCTGCCCAAATAGTCATTCCACGAATCGTTTCCTCACGGCTTAGGGCGTTCTCCATTTGAAAACCGGCAGCCGGCCAGCCTTTCGTGTCTTTTCGAAAAACGGCAGCGTAAAAAGTTTTGATGGCAGAAATATCTTCCACCGGAAAATCGGTACCGAGCGGAATCCATCCATTTGCTTTCAACAAATCTTTATAAGCATAAGAAAATTTTAGCCTTTCTTTTCCCAGTCGGTCTTCGGCCCAATACATATCAGAAGTAGCGTGTGTTGGTTGAACCGAAGGAATGATATTGTAATC
>JBBQWJ010000303.1:0-3469 GCA_038210685.1 Chitinophagales bacterium
ATTGAATATTTTAAACCAGCATTTGGTTTGGTTTTGCTTCGTGAAGTTATTTTAGGCCACGATCGTTTTGATTATGCTTTTAAAAAATATATTGAAAGATGGGCTTATAAACATCCAGCTCCTGATGATTTTTTTAGAACAATTAATAATGAAGCTGGCGAGGATCTTTCGTGGTTTTGGAAAGAATGGTTTTACAACAACTGGCAACTTGATTTAGCAATTCAGTCGGTATCCTATACGAATGGCGATCCGAAAAATGGTGTAGATATTACTATTGTTAATCTTCAAAAGATGGCAATGCCTTTTACACTGCAGGTGTTATTAAAAGGGGGGTCTAAAAAGATAATAGATGTTCCCGTAGAAACCTGGCTACAGGGCGATACACACTTGATTCATGTGGACTCAAATAAGCAAGTTGAATCAGTAACTATTGATCCTAAAAATATGTTACCTGACAGCAATCGAAAAAATAACGTTTGGAAAAAGTAAGTGGAATTTTTTTTAGGATCAAAAAAGGAAATTAAAAATTGGCAATAAAAGTTTGTTTACTGTATTCCCGCTTTTTTTAATTCATCAGCTACGGATCATTTTTTTGAATCTGAAAGTTAAGAAAGTGGCAGAAAAAGTAAGGCCGGTAATAAACCCAATCCAAATGCCGGCTGCACCCATTTTAAAATAAAATGCAAGCAGGCATCCTACGGGGATGCCTACTACCCAATAGGCGATAGCAATAAAAATCGTGGGCACTTTTACATCTTTTATTCCGCGCAGCAAGCCTGCACTTACAGCTTGTGTACTATCGGAGATCTGGAACAAGGCTGCAAACAAAAGCAAATAAGAAGCCAATGAAACCACCTCTAAATTACCATTGAAAATAAGCGGTAACTCATTTCGAAACACAATAAAAATTATTGCACAAAGAGTTCCATAGACCAGGGCAATATATAATGTACTTTTTCCAATAACTCTTATCAGTTTTTTATCATTTCTTCCAAATGAATTACTGGTGCGAATAGAACCAGCCTGTGATAATCCCATCGAAACCATAAAAGTCAACGATGCACAACTTAATGCGATTTGATGTGCCGCCTGTTGCACTGCGCCCAGCGTTCCTATTAGTATTCCTGAAACGGCAAAAGCACCTGCTTCCATTGAGATTTGAAAACTGCTCGGAATTCCTATATGCAGTAAATCTTTAAATGTTTGCCATCTTAATTTCCACTCGATACTTCTTACAGCAATGTATTTTCGGAATGTAGGATGGTACAAAACAATTAAACCAAGCAGCACGAAAATAAATATCCTTGTTATTAAGGTGGCCCACCCTGCACCCATTAGTTCCATCCTTGGAAAGCCCCAGTTTCCATAAATAAGAAGCCAGTTTAAAAATGCATTCAACGGAAGTGCAGTAAGGGAAAGGATCATAGCGGTTTTTGTAAATTCCAATCCATCTGTAAATTGTTTCAGTGCAAGAAATAAGATCATTGGAATTACAGACCATCCCATTATTTGCAGGTAAGGCAAAGCCAATGTTGCAACTTCCGGATCCTGGTCAAGGTGAAATAAAATATTTCTGCTCAATTCGATCACGAGCGAAATAGCGACTGCAGAAAAAACACAAAGCCAAAAACCATTAAACAGGTAATGGCTTACTAATTTCCCGTCCCTTCTTCCATGCGCCATAGAAACCATTTGTGAAACAGAAATTGTAATTCCAATTCCAAAAACATAAGGAATATTTATAACGCTCATCACCAAAGCCGCCGCAGCAAGTTGTTTGTAATTCACTGCGCCTACCATGGCGGTATCAATAATGCCAAGCATCATTTGAGCAACTTCTCCCAAAATAATGGGGAAAGCAAGCTTCCATGTTTTTTTTGCCTGTTCTATCAACATAGTATTCAAATCGATTTAGAAAAAGGCCGATGAAGATAAGAAAGATTTAAAGTGAAACTTTATCCAATGAAAATCTTTGATAATAATAACCATTAGTAGTAAGTATTTGGAAAACCAATGATCGGGTTATTCAAAACATTCTATCTTTATTCTTCTTTAGCATTAAATATTTTAAAAAAAATCTATGTCACAAACTCCTGAGGAAAATCTTTTAAAATCCGACTTAATTCTACCACCTCCACCCAAACCCGCAGGTGTTTATAAACCATTGCTGCAGGTGGATAATTTAATTTATGTCTCGGGTCACGGGCCGGTTTTGGAAGAAGGGATATTAATAAAAGGAAAAGTAGGGTATGATATAAACAAAGACGCGGCAAAACTTGCAGCGCGCCAAACCGGCTTAACGATTTTAGCCACTTTAAAAGCTGGTCTAGGAAGTTTGGATAAAATTAAAAGAGTGATAAAGGTCTTTGGTATGGTAAACTGCACTTTAAATTTTGAAGAACATCCTTTTGTAATTAATGGTTGCAGCGAATTGTTTGCTGAAATATGGGGAAGTGAAAATGGAGTTGGTGTGCGTAGCGCCGTAGGAATGGGTTCTTTGCCCGGCAATATACCTGTTGAAATTGAAGCAATTTTTGAACTTTCTGAAGATGCAGGCGAAATTGTATTTACCCAATCAGTAACCGAAATAGAAATAGAAAAAAATGCCTGAAAAACAATGGTTCGAATTAAATGATTCTGATGAAATTGATTCACCTGCATTGTTGGTTTTCAAAAACCGGGTTGCATCAAATATTCAAACAATGATCAACATTGTTGGAGATGCCAAAAGACTGGTGCCTCATGTGAAAACACACAAGATGGCTGAAATTGTGCAGATGCAAATAAATGCTGGCATTTCAAATTTTAAATGTGCAACTATTGCAGAAGCAGAAATGCTTGCGAATGCCGGAGCAAAAAATATTTTATTGGCTTATCAGCTTAACCTTTCAAAAGCAAAGAGATTCCTTTTTTTGATAAAAGAATTTTCTGAAACAGAATTTTCTTCTTTGGTAGATAATATAGAATCTGCACAAATGTTGAATGATTTATTTGCAAATGAAAAATTAACTGCCAACGTATTTATTGATGTGAACGCAGGGATGCACAGAACTGGAATAGCGCCTGATGAAAAACTTTTTGATCTCTTTTTGGAATTACAAAAATTATCCAATATTAATTTCCAGGGAATGCACATTTATGACGGACACATACGTGATGAAAATTTTGAGCAAAGAAAGAAAAAAGTAGAAGAAGCGTTTGTGCCAATAAATAATATTGTGAAAAAAATTATTGCGGAAGGGTTTCCTAAACCTCAAATAATTGCGGGCGGAACGCCGACCTTTACGGTGCATGCGATGCAAAAAGAAGAATATTGTAGCCCCGGAACCTGTTTGCTTTGGGACTATGGATATGATTCTTTATTAGCAGAACAGGATTTTGAATTTGCTGCAGTTTTGATTACAAGAGTTATCTCCAAACCTTCTCCTGGGTTGATTACTACAGATCTTGGACACAAATCTGTTGCTGC
>JBBQWJ010000304.1:0-3456 GCA_038210685.1 Chitinophagales bacterium
CATCGCCTCCATCAGGGCCGCCAAAAGCCGTAAGTTTATTTCTGAGAAAATGCCTGCTTCCTGCACCTCCATGCCCACTCTTGCAAAATATTTTTATAAGATCAATAAAATTCGATTTTTCCATCCGGTAAATTTCGTAAACTTTTTTAGAATGCTTTTTGTAATGTTACAGGAAAAAACATGATTAAAATAATAACTTTTATAGCCCTGTTTTTTTTATTTGCCTGTGCAGCCAATAAAAAAGTAGCAGATAGTACAGAACTCCCCACTTGTCTACAGGCAAAAATTGATTCAATGACTGCCAACCCAAATGAAGGTTCGCCACAATCGGTTACAAGTTACAGATATCACGATAAAACAGTTTATTATCTGGTTTCGCCCTGTTGCGATAAATACAATATTGTTTATGACAGTGTTTGCAACGTTTTAGGTTATCCTGATGGCGGCTTTACAGGAAGAGGCGACGGAAAAATGCCGGATTTCTTTAAAGAGGCTAAAGATCGCAAAGTGTTGTGGAGCTTGAACCCGTCTAAATAGAAATTACATTTCTTTCTTTTTCTCGTTCCACGTTTTATAACCATTATTTCCTCTGTCTGCATTTTCATCCGGCGCTTTACGCAACGGCTCACAAACCTTCCATTCTTTTTTCATATCCTCAGTTAGTTTCTGGTAAACTTTCGTCCCTTCGCTTTTCCAATCAATCATTTCATCAGAAACTTGTTTGAGAACCTTTGCAGGATTACCCACCAATAAACTTCGCGCAGGAATGTGCTGATCTGCCTTTACAAAACTTAATGCGCCCACAATACATTCATCTTCTAAAACCACGTTGTCCATAATTACCGCGTTCATTCCTACCATACAGTTTTTTCCGATTGTCGCGCCGTGAATAATAGCGCCATGGCCGATGTGCGCCTTTTCTTTCAGCAAAACTGTTACGCCCGGAAACATATGAATGGTACAATTTTCCTGCACATTACAACCATCCTCAATAATGATTTTTCCAAAATCACCACGGATAGCAGCGCCAGGGCCGATGTACACATTTTTGCCGATGATCACATTTCCGGTAATGGCTGATTGCGGATGAATAAAAGCCGTTTCATGAATTACAGGAATATGTTGTTTAAACTGGTAAACCATAATTATTTTATTGAAAAAAGATCAGATAAGATTTTTATTGGTTCTGAAACAGGTTCCTTTAAAAAGCGCAATCAAATGATCATTTTGATTGAAAACGGAAACCTGGTAAAGGCCGGTGGATTTTCCATTGTGCATTTCCTTTGCTTCAGCGATTAGTACATCGCCAACATGGACCGGTTTCATAAAATTGATAGAAGTATCCAAAGCGACAGATAAATTGTTACGATTGTTACAGGCAAAAGCAAATGCACTGTCAGAAAGAGAAAACGTAATTCCTCCATGAACAATTCCAAAACCATTTATCATTTCCTCCCTGATAGCCATTTTTATTTTGCTGTAACCTTCCCTTATTTCCAGCACTTCAATTCCCAGCCACTTGCTAAAAAGGTCGTTTTCGATCAAATGATCAACCACTTCTTTTGCAAATTGATTTTTGTCCATAAAATTTATGACTTTAGAATAACAAGTTACATTATTTAAAAATCTTTGATTTCGCAAAAACAGTAAACAAACAAATAACCGGAATTCTTATTTTTCAATTTGCCGGTAAACGGACAAAAAAGGTTGATTTCTGTTTTACTATTTGAATAAATGGAAAGTGATAAAACTCATGACGTAAGCAAGTGTGGTCATGTAGCCAAGCATAATTAGCGGCCACTTCCAGGTTTTTGTTTCTCGTTTAACAACAGCTAAAGTACTCATACATTGCATAGCTAAAGCATAAAAAACAAGGAGCGATAATCCGGCAGCAAGTGTATAAACTTTATCGCCGTTTGGCCACTTTGCCGCATTCATTTTTTGTCGAAGAGTGGCATTATTTTGATCTGCATCATCGCCTACGCTATAAAGAGTAGCCATTGTTCCTACAAACACTTCACGTGCAGCAAAAGAAGTAATAAGAGCGATTCCTATTTTCCAGTCGTAACCCAAAGGCCTTATAACAGGTTCAATACTTTTGCCCAAAATACCGGCATAGGAATTTTGAAGGAGTTCTGTACCTTCTAACTTGCCATATTCCTTAGCCTGCGAAGGATTTTGCTTTACCAATGCAACATACTTTGTGCTGACAGCATGCATTTTTTGAGGAGGGCCAAAAGTACTCAAGACCCAAAGCAATAAGCTGATTACCATAATTACTTTTCCTGCTTCAAACACAAAAATCTTCGCTCTTTCTACCATCGTGGTTAAAATATTTTTCCATCGTGGACCACGATAAGCGGGTAGCTCTAAAATGAAAAAACTTTTTTCTTTGCTTTTGATAAACCATTTCATTACATAGGCGGCAAGCAGCGCCATAATGGTTCCCAAAAAATACATCAACATCATTACCATTCCCTGCAAACTAATAAAGCCAAAATACATTTTATGAGGAATGATTAAAGCAATAAGTACGGTATAAACAGGGAGGCGCGCGCTGCAACTCATGAGTGGTGTACACATTATTGTGAGTAACCTTTCTTTTTTATTTTCAATATTTCGCGCACTCATTATAGCAGGTACAGCGCAAGCAAGACCGCTCACCATAGGCATTACGCTTTTTCCGTTGAGGCCTGCCTTACGCATAATTTTATCTGTAAGAAAACTGATTCTCGCCATATAACCGGTATCTTCCAAAAGAGTTATTAGCCCGAATAGAATCATTATTTGCGGTACGAAAACGATGATGCCACTTAAACCGGCAAGAATACCATTTATAAAAAGATCAGTAAACCATCCGGCAGGAAGACTGTTGCCCAGCCACTTGCCGCCTTGCGCAAAAAACCATTCAATACCATCCATTGGATATTGCGCAATTACAAATATGCTTTGGAATAACGTAAAAAGTACGATAAGCAAAATCAGGTATCCCCAGGTGCGGTGCAACAGGATATCATCCAGCTTTTGAGTAAATAAGGCCTTTTGCAACGGATCAGTTTCTACTACCGTTTGCTTCATTATCGTTTTTATTTTCCCATACCGTTGCAGGATTTCCTCTGCCTGTGTTTTTGTGGGATTAAATTTTGTCTCAATCTCTATATTTTCAATGGCTTCCTGCGTTTCAGCATTCAAAGAAAAATTTTCATGATTGATAAGATAATGGATCGCCCGGTAATCACTAATTTCAGGAAAAATTTGCTGCACTTTCTTTATGGCTGCGGGTGCAAATGGTTCCATGTTTACAAAATCGCGCTCAGGCAATTTATCCAGGTGGGTTGCCGCATTATTAATCGCATCTTTTAATTCCCCAATTCCTTTATTTTTTCTCGGATTTACAGGAACAACAAAAACACCTAATTCTCTTTCAAGCCCTGCCACATCTACTTTGATATTGTT
>JBBQWJ010000305.1:0-3431 GCA_038210685.1 Chitinophagales bacterium
GATGGAAGAATATTTTGCACGCCCACTCAACAATTGGTCAACCATTTCTTCCCTCGAAATATTCAGCGTTTCTGCCGCACAATACAAATACAATCCGTGCCCGGCTTCGTCCTGCACCTTGGCAAGCAAAGTGGCTTTTCTCCGCAAAGAAGGAGCACGGGTAATCCAGTTGGCCTCAGGAAGCATGCCTACAATTTCACTATGTGCGTGCTGACTTATCTGCCTGATCAATGTTTTTCGATAATCATCCGGCATCCAATCTTTTGGTTCAATTTTAATTTCCTGCTCTATCTTATCATCAAACCGTTCCAATTCTTTTGCTTCATCCATTTGTTGAATCTTTATTCTCAAAGTTACTGATTCCAAAAGGTAATATAAGTAGCCGCAAGGTTAAAAAGAGAAAATAGAAAAAACAGAAATTTATTGCTTTACTACGCCTGGTCATAATCCACGACTACCTTTTCAGTGCGCGGATGTGATTGGCAGGTAAGAATATAGCCTGCCTTTAGTTCGCTTTTTTCAAGACCGTAATTAGCTTCCATATCCACTTCGCCTTCAATTAATTTTGCTTTGCAGGTACAGCAAACGCCTCCTTTGCAGGCAAATGGAAGATCAGCGCCATGATCAAGGCCTGCATCCAAAATAGTTTTGCCATTATAATCCAGCTTGAAGTGAAAACTGCGTCCATCAATTTGCATGGTGATTTCGCTACCTTCCTCTTCTTTTTGTTCAACAGTTTTATAAATTTTGGTGTGTTCTTTTGTGGGTGTGGTAAACAATTCGAAATGAATTTTATCAGGATCAATTCCGGTTTTCAACAAAAAATCTTTTGCAGAATAAATGAGTGGCTCAGGCCCGCAAATAAAAAAATGATCGACTTTATTATAATCAACAAGCCGTGAAAGTGTTTTCAGTTTTTCATCATCAATTCTGCCTGAATTAAAATCGCTTTCTGTTTTTTCACGACTGAAAACATGATGAAGATTGAACCGCTGCAGGTATTTATCTTTCAGTGCTTCCAGTTGTTCTTTAAAAATAACAGCCGAAAGCCCTTTGTTGCCATAAAGCAGTGTAACCTGGCTTTCTTTTTCAGTTTCCAGAATCGTTTTTACCAGCGAGACGACCGGCGTAATTCCACTTCCTGCGGCGATAAAAAGGTAATTCCTTTTTTGCGAAGCAATGATGGGCGTATAAAAATTTCCTGTAGGCGGCAGTACTTCAAGAACATCGTCTTTTTTTAGTTGCTCATTGGCAAAAGTTGAGAATGTTCCACCGGGCACTTTTTTTACAGCAACTCGCAATTCATTTTCAAACGGGCTGCTGCAAATAGAATATGATCTGCGTACTTCTTCATCACCAAAAGTCTTCCTTAATGTGATATTTTGCCCCGGTATAAATTGAAAATCATTTTCAACAGCTAAGGGAATTTCAAATGCAATTGAAACACAATCTCCTGTTTCTCTCCTGACATCTTTTACAGTAAGTTTATGAAAATGTATAGCCACGCGTTCTGATTTTTATAATTTTCAAATGTACGGTAACATTGAACAATTCCCTGTTTTACCAAAATGCAGAAACCCCGATTCCTGTCTAAAATAATGACGCAAACGAATTAAGAATGGCTAATTTTGCCGTTGAAAATTACTTGCAGATGCGATTACAACCGGTAGACAGAGTCGAAAATATTTCAGGAGAAGATTTTAAAAATAATTATTACCGCCCTCAAAAGCCATTAGTAATCACAGAACTTGCCAAAGAATGGCCGGCTTATAAAAAATGGTCGTGGGATTATTTTAAAGAGATAGTGGGAGATAAAAAAGTAGGACTTTATAACAATATCAAAAGTGATGCTTATACACCGATCAACACGGCTGACGATTACAAGACCTTCGGTGAATATATTGATATGATTCAAGCGGGACCAGCTGCCTGGCGTATTTTTCTCTTCAATATTTTTGAACATGCACCTCAATTGATCAATGATTTTACATGGCCGGAACAGCTTATGACAGGCTATGTAAAAAAATACCCCATGCTTTTTACCGGTGGCCAAACTTCTATTACCCACATGCATTTCGATATTGATCTTTCGCATATTTTACATACCCAATTTGCAGGAAGAAAAAGGGTTTTATTATTCAGTCATGAAGAGCAGCACAAACTTTATAGGAAACCTTTTGAGGTGCTAAGTCTCGCCGATTTCTCAAATTACAGCAGCGGGAACGGAACGCCGGATTACGAAAAATTTCCCGCTTTGAAGTATGCAGAAGGGTACGATTTGATCCTAAACCCCGGCGATACCTTATTTATGCCGGCTGGTTATTGGCATCACATGGAATACATTGAAAGCGGCTTTGCTATGAGTTTAAGAGCACTTCAAAGTTCCCTGGGAGGGAAAGCGAACGGGGTGTGGAACTTGTTCGCAATGAGAAGCATTGATACTGTTTTGAAAAAAACGGCACCAAAATGGTGGTATGATTACAAAATAAAAAGAATTGACGAACTCGCTAAGAAAGAAATTAAAAAAAATTCAAATTAATATTTGGAAATATTATTTTAATCAATAAATATATATTAATTTAGCATTCCCATTCTTTACTCCTTTTCCTATTTTATAAAAAGACCGTACACTATCCAATAATACAACCAAATTGGGTGTTTGATATTTAAATAATTTGTTTAATTATAAATTACCTTTTATAAGATTTTTGCAGGAAAAATAAACTTTTTCTTGTGGTTTCAGAGGTAAGCAAGGCCGGTGATTTTTATCACTGGCCATTTTTTTTGATGGAACGGTTCTTGTGGTTTTCCTATTTTTATAAAATGATAATTATTTTCAAAATCTCTATAACCCAATCAAAATGAGTTTATCAGAACAGCAAACGACTAATCTTACCTCTGCAAAAGAAAGTATAAAAGAAGAACAGGTAAATTACCAGATTAATGGAACAAAATATGAAGGGTATGTTTATTATAATGAAGATCAAAAAGGAAAGCGGCCCGGAATTTTGGTAGTTCATGAATGGTGGGGACTAAATGATTATAGTCGTCACCGTGCAATGCAGCTTGCTCAACTTGGCTATATTTCCATAGCAGTTGATATGTTTGGAAATGGCAAAACCGCTGAAGATCCAACGGGAGCACAAAATCTTGCAATGCCGTTTTATAAAGACCCATCGCTTACAAAAGAACTCTTAGACCCTGCAATCGATCTTTTAAAAACCTATCCTCAAACAGATGCTTCAAAAATAGGTGCCATTGGTTATTGCTTTGGAGGTTTTGTGGTTTTGAATGCAGCCAAACTGGGAGCTGACCTAAAAGGCGTGGTTTCATTTCATGGCGGTTTAAACGGAGCAAAACCTGATAAAGATTTACTAAAAGCTAAAATCCTGGTGTGCCACGGAGCCTCAGATCCTTTTGCAAACCCAGAT
>JBBQWJ010000306.1:0-3428 GCA_038210685.1 Chitinophagales bacterium
TTACGGCACATCTTATTTCGTAGATCCGCGCGGACAAATAATTGCAGAAGCTTCAGAAGATAAGGATGAATTACTGGTTGCTGATTTGAACCTCGATATGATTGAGGAAGTGAGAAGCACCTGGCAATTTTTCAGGGACAGGCGGCCGGAGACTTATGGCAAGTTGGTGGAACTCTAAAAGCCTCATCCCAACCCTTCTCCAAAGGAGAAGGATACGCTTTGTTTCTTTCTCTTTTCGAAAATTGAATGAAGCAAGCCAAAATAAAAATCAATTAAATGCCAATTCAAAATAATCGACTAACGGATGAAGAATACGCTGTGAACTTAAGTGATATTCATCCTCCTTTTGAAAACAAAGAGGCGGCTTTGCTCGAAGCCAATCGTTGTCTTTTTTGCTATGACGCGCCTTGTATTAAAGGTTGTCCTACAAGCATTGATATTCCCAAATTTATAAAGCAAATCAGTACTGATAATATAAAAGGATCAGCACATACTATTTTTGTTTCAAATATTTTTGGTGGAGGTTGTTCACGTGTTTGTCCTGTAGAAAAATTGTGTGAAGGAAATTGTGTTTATAATTTGCTGGATGAGAAACCAATTGAAATTGCCAAACTTCAGCGGTGGTCAACCGACAAACCATTAAAAGAAAAATGGAAATTGTTTGAGAGAAAAGAATCTACAGGAAAGAAAGTAGCTATCGTTGGTGCCGGCCCGGCAGGCCTTTCATGTGCTCATGTATTATCACGGGAAGGGATAGACGTAACGATATTTGAAAAAGAAAGTAAAGGAGGCGGTTTAATGACTTATGGTATTGCAGCCTACAAAGTCACTCCTGCTTTTTGCAAAGAAGAAGTAGATTTTATTACTTCTCCCGGCGGTATAGAAATAAAATATGATCATGCTCTTGGTAAGGAAGTTAATCTTGATGAACTTCAGAAAAATTTTGATGCAGTATATTTAGGAATTGGTGTCGGTCTTGCAAACCGTCTCAATATTCCTGGTGAAGACCTTGAAGGTGTCGTAGATGCAATTCGTTTTATTTATGACATCCGCACCAAAGGATTTCCGAATGTACTTGTTGGAAATAAAGTAGCGGTAATAGGAATGGGAATGACTGCTATCGATGCAGCTACGCAATCAAAAAGACTTGGTGCAGAAAATGTAACGATGATCTATAGACGCAGTGAGGCCGAAAAAAATTGTACGCAGGTTGAACTGGATATCGCCATGCTTGATGGCTGCAAAATCCAATGGCTGGCGGCTCCAAAAGAAATTAAGGGCGAGAAAGGTAAAGTGAAATTTTTAGTTTGTGATGTGATGATATTAGGAGCGCCCGATAAAACAGGAAAACCTGCACCAATACCTACAGGTGAAACAAAAACGTTCGAAGTTGATATGATCATTAAAGCAACAGGACAAAGCCCCTATATTGATTTAATGAATCAAAATGGACTGGAAAACAACAAAGGAAAAATTGTATTGAAAGAAAAAAATTCAACAAATATCAATGGCGTTTTTGCGGGGGGCGATTGTGTAAACGGTGGAAAAGAAGTGGTAGATGCAGTGCAGGCTGGGAAAGACGGCGCGAAGGGAATATTGGAGTATTTGATGTCGCTTTAAAATAGTAAATTCGTTATTACGGATTGAAAATATAAATTCATGATAGACTTAAAAGAAAAATACATTATAAATAAGCAGCAAAAACCTACCGCTGTTCAATTAGACATTAAAACTTTTAAAAAAATAAAAGAAGTGCCGGAAGATTATGCGTTGGGAAAATATATGGAGGAGACAGAAGCAGATGAAAAATTCACACTTAAAGAAGCTAAAGAATATTATAAAAAACTTCTGAAAAATTGAAAGTAGTTTACACCAAAACTTTTTTAAAAGATTTAGCAAAAGTCGTTACTTCAAAAAGAAGATTACAGATTGAAAAATTTGTATTTGAAGATATATCAACTTTCTCCTCCTGGAATCTGCTGGTAACATTGAAAAAATGAAAGGATATAAAAATTATTACAAAATAAGATTCGGAGATTACAGAGTAGGATTTTCAATAAATAACTCCATTGTTGAACTCAAAAGAGTGTTAAACAGAAAAGAAATTTACAAATTTTTTCCATAAGTTTTACTTCAAAAAATGGCAGATTTATCAACAAATTTTCTTGGCATAAAATCCCCAAATCCTTACTGGTTGGCATCTGCACCGCCAACAGATAAAAAGTATAATGTTCTTCGCGCATTAGAAGCCGGTTGGGGTGGTGTGGTCTGGAAAACTTTAGGCTCACAGGTGAAGAACGTTTCTTCAAGATATTCTGCCGTAAATTTTAATGGGGAAAGAGTAATGGGTTTCAACAATATTGAATTGATTTCCGACCGCCCTTTGGAAACAAATTTAAAAGAGATCAAAGAAGTTTTGAAGGAATTTCCTGAACGGGCAATGATCGTTTCTTTAATGGCTGATAACAATCGGGAAAGCTGGCACGAGCTGATTAAAAAGGTTGAGGATACCGGCGCGCACGGTTTGGAATTAAATTTTGGTTGTCCTCATGGAATGACAGAGAGAGGCATGGGCGCAGCTGTTGGTCAGGATCCCGAAATCGCACGGATGGTTGTTGAGTGGGTTATGGAAGTAGCGAATATTCCGGTTATTACCAAACTCACACCAAATGTTCATTCTGTAGTTCCGGCCGGGAAAGCTGTAGTAGAAGCCGGAAGTAATGGTTTATCTCTTATCAATACTATTCAATCAGTTACAGGAATTGACCTTGACACTTTAGTTCCCAATCCTTATGTGGCGGGTAAAAGCGTTTTTGGTGGTTATTGTGGCCCGGCTGTAAAACCAATAGCTTTAAAATTTCTGGCAACTATCAGCCAGAATGAGGTAACCAGTAAAGTTCCCTTTTCAGGAATTGGCGGAATAAGTACCTGGAAAGATGCCGTTGAATTCATGCTTCTCGGTGCCACTTCTGTTCAGATTTGCACAGCAGTTATGACTCATGGCTTCAGGATCATTGAAGATCTTTGTGAAGGATTAAATAACTGGATGGACGAAAAAGGCTTTGAAACCATTTATGATTTTATCGGAAAATCTATTCCAAAACTTACTCACTGGGAAGACCTTGACATCAATTTTCATCATGTGGCTAATATTGACCAGGCAAAATGCATTCACTGCGGACTTTGCTACATTGCATGTGAAGATACATCTCATCAATCCATAAGTATTACAAAAGGAAATCCCTACAATACCTATGCAATAAAAGAAGAAGACTGTGTAGGATGTAATCTTTGTGAATTAATTTGCCCTGTTGAAAATTGCATTACCATGGTTGAACAAAGAGTTGCGCCAGAATACCTTAACTGGAAAGAGTTTCAGGCGAAGGGGATGCCTCTGAACGACCACTGATTCTTAAAAGATAATAGAA
>JBBQWJ010000307.1:0-3419 GCA_038210685.1 Chitinophagales bacterium
GGATCCTCAAATTCATGATTTTCCATCGGGTAGGGAGCCAGTTCCCAGTTGTCCTTTCCCAACTCTATTAAGCGTTGGGTAACCTTTACAATGTCCTGGAAATGTACGTTCTGGTCCATCATTCCATGACACATTAATAAGTGTCCTTTTAAACCGCTAACAAAATAAATAGGCGAACTTATTTTATAAGCAAGGCTGTCTTCATAAGGCTTATTCAAAATTTCAGAAGTATAGCCATCATTATAATTAGCCCAGTCTGAAACTGAACGCTGCCCTGAGCCTGCAGCAAAGACATTTGGGGTAGTAAACATCGCCATCAGCGTTATGAAACCACCATAAGAGCCGCCATAAATGCCTATTCTTTTTGGGTCAACTCCAAAATTCTTTACTAAATAATTGGCGGCATCTACATTATCCGTTAAGTCTTTTCCACCCATGTGGCGGTAGATGGCCGTGCGCCAATTGCGGCCGTAGCCCGCACTGCCGCGATAATCAATATCCATTACATAATAGCCATGATCGGCGAGTAAATTATTAAACATCATTTCCCTGAAATAATATTCACTCCACCATTTATCTATGTTTTGCAAATAACCGGCGCCATGAACAAAAATCACAGCGGGTTTGCGAATGTCAGGATGTTGCGGAATATAAATTCTTCCGTGAACCATCGCGCCATCTCTTGCTGCAAAAGTGATGATCTGTGGATCGCGCCATGGATAAGATTTGTAGGCTGAGCTTTCGGCTTTATGAGTGATCTGTTCCGGTTTTGCGCGGGGTTTATTTTCCTGAAGATAAAGTTCAGGAGGTTTGTTGGTGTAAGAATATAAAATCGCGATATCTTTTTCATCCGGTGAAACCGTTACCTCGTTTCCACCAACCATTGAGGTGATCTTTTCGGTCTTACTATCGGCAATGCGTAAACGATAATATTGATGTTGTGCAGGTTCCGCTTCGTTGGTGGTGAGGTAAAAATATTTTTTGTCGTTGGAAAGTCGGGCATCCAACACTTCGTAATTCCCAAATGTGTAGGCTTTCTTTTTTCCGCTCAGAACATTCACTGAATACAAATGTGAAAAGCCGGTAACTTCCGATTGATACCAATAATCATTTTCGTCTATCCAGCCAGTATTCCATATTCCCGGTCCACCGATCCATGCACTATCGTGTTGACGGTCTAATAATTTTAATTGTTTAGTGGAAGTATCCCAAAGCATAAGCCATCGGTCTTTATGATCCTGGGCGTGAATATCCAACACAAGATTCGTTCCCTTTGGTGACCATTTTGCAGAAGCAAAATTTACTTTTCGAAGCGCATTTTCTTTAGTCCTTTCTTTTAATTCAGAGGGATAGTCCTTCAGGAATTGCGGCAGATCTCTTATGCCTTCAATGGAATCTGTTTTTACTTCATACACACTATCGCCTTGTGTGTCATAAATGAAAAAGCGATTGGTGCCTTGCGGCTCGCCAACTTTTTCTCTTCCTTTAATTTCTTTTGTAAACCCTGATTCGGTTATATAATCAGGAACAATAGTAGGGCTCTTTTCAGCGGGTGGCTGATACAAGCGGTAACTGATAAATCTTCCATCCGGACTTATAGAAAGATCTCTTACATTGTTGTTGCCAATATTTATCTTTCTTAGTTTTTCTGTTGAAGTGGCGCTGTCATATTGTTGAGCAAGTTTCTTTTCGTGTAACCGTCCCCGTAATACTTCCATGTATTGCACCTGCTCTTTACTGAGCCATTCATTTTCAGGCGTATTTTTTTCTTTTTTTGGATCGGTTTCAGTCACGATATTGGTCAGTTGCTTTGTTTCGCCGCCGCTGATATTCCAGGCGAATAAATTATTATCTTGCGTGTACACAATTTCTTTTTCGTTAAAAGAAAACTGCGGGTTGGATTCATACTTCTCAGTTTGGTTAATGCGAACCGATTTCTCCGGCTTTATTTCATGATAATAAATATCGCCGTCCAACTGATACACATAAGCCGTGCGCCCTACATTGTAAACAGCGTTGCCAGCGCGAACGACATTTTGCTTTTGAGTTACACTAGCTTTTACAGGAACGAGGTTTTCTTTGGTGATATAATACAAAGAATCAGACGGCGCTTTATCAGGGTTCCAATCAAAAAAAAGTTTGGTGCCATCTGTGTTCCAGAAAAGTTCCGAGGGTGAAGTTCCTATCCACTTCGGGTCACTCATGATTTGTTCTATGGTTAATGAATCGGGTTTTGATTGACAAATAGCTATAGAAGGAATTAATATAAAGAAAAGAGCGTATAGTTTCAACATTTCAGGAAGGTTGGTTTAAATATTTTTTTGTGAAGATAAAAAACCAGGCTTTATAGTGAACCAACAAATAAACCAGATTTTTATTTTTCTCATCAAAAATTCACTACTTCCCAATAAGCTTTCTTTGGTTTCAGCGTTGTATCAAAAAGCAACGGATAATTTTTTCTTCCTGCAACAGGATAATTGTCGAGCCAGGTATGTTTGTCAGAAATATTCCAGAAAGTAACGCCGGTAATATCTTTTTTATGCTCGCGCAAAACATCAAAGATCATTTTGTATTGATCGGCCTGCTTTTGTTCCAACTCGGGTGTATAAAAATCTGCATCCGCGGCTGTTTTTATTCTGCGATTCTTTTCCCATTTGTACAACGAAATGTCGAGTTCCGTTATTTGAATTTTTAATCCTAAAGAAGCCAGTTTATTGATGGCATATTCCATTTGATCTTTTGAGGGTTCAAAAATAGACCAGTGGCCCTGTATACCTACTGCGTCTACCGGTACACCTTTTTCTTTTAGTTCTTTCAATAGGCGATACACGCGATCCACTTTTTCTTTATGATCAAGATTATAATCGTTGTAAAATAAAATAGCTTTCGGGTCGGCAGCATGTGCATATTCAAATGCTTTTACGATGTAATCAGGGCCGCAAATTTGGTAGAACAGATCATTTCGCAAAAAGTTATTTGGGTTGTCATCAATTGCTTCATTCACTACATCCCAGGCATAAATTTTTCCTTTGTAACGATTGACAACGGTGGTGATATGATTTTTCAACCTTCGTAATAAAACTTCTTTTGAAACTAATTTTCCTGATGAATCCCTAAAAAACCAATTTGGCGCCTGCTCGTGCCAGCAAAGGTTGTGGCCTCTTACTCTTAAATGATTTTGTTGCGCAAAAGCGACAATCGAATCCGGATTTTTCCAGTTATAAAAATTTTCTTTTGGGTGAATAGGGCCCATTTTCATAGAATTCTCAGGAGTGACACTGTTGAATTGTTGAAGAATTAATTTTTTATTTTCCGGATCATCTAATGACCGCGCAGAGACTGCTACGCCGATGGGAAAATAATTTTTGTAATAATCTTTAAGGCCTTTGTTTGAATTTTTATTCAAATGATTGGTTTGG
>JBBQWJ010000308.1:0-3404 GCA_038210685.1 Chitinophagales bacterium
CAGGAACAGGCAATGCAGGAAATTAATAAAATGCAACAAGACTTGCAGGAACGTAAACAAAGCATTGATAACCATCTTTACAATGATAATTCTAAAATGAAGGAAGACATACTTACCCGTATTCAGAATTTTTTAAAGGATTATAATAAAGACGGAAAGTATTCTTACATATTTTCATACGAGCCCGGCTTTATGTTTTATAAAGATTCAACACTTAATATTACACCGGATGTAATTGCAGGGTTAAATGCAATCGATTCTTCAAATAAAAAGTGATTCATCGGTTCAATCTCAAATAAATAATTATCTTCAATCCCGTTTATTAAAACGGGATTTTTTATGGATCAACATGCAACTGCTTTTAAACCAAGTTTACGCCTCATAGATGCTACCATGATTGTGGCGGGCTCAATGATCGGCTCAGGTATTTTTATTGTAAGTACCGATATTGTAAGAAATGTGGGAAGCGCCGGCTGGCTTATTGTTGTCTGGCTTATCAGTGGTTTGATGACGGTAATGGCTGCGATTAGCTATGGAGAAATGAGTGGTATGTTTCCCAAAGCAGGTGGTCAGTACGTTTATTTAAAAGAAGCTTTTAATCCCTTGAGTGGATTTTTATATGGGTGGAGTTCGTTTACGGTAATTCAAACTGCAACCATTGCTGCAGTAGGCGTGGCTTTCAGCCGTTTTACAGCCTATCTTATTCCGGAAGTTGGTGAAAACGTTTTTATTTTTTCCAGCGGAAATTTTCATATTTCTGCTGCGCAGATTTTAGCCATCGCCATGATTCTTTTCCTTACATATACCAATACACGCGGAATCAAAGGCGGTAAAATTATACAAACAACTTTTACTACTGTAAAACTTTTATCTCTCTTCGGATTGATAATTCTCGGTTTTCTTTTGGTGAAACATAGCTTTTGGCAAGAGAACTGGCAAACGGGTTTTCACGCGGTT
The DNA here is from genome assembly GCA_038210685.1 of Chitinophagales bacterium. Lineage (GTDB taxonomy): Bacteria > Bacteroidota > Bacteroidia > Chitinophagales > Chitinophagaceae > Ginsengibacter. The sequence continues at coordinate 958 of JBBQWJ010000308.1, forward strand.
CAACTTGAAAAATCTGCAGGCGCTTTTGTGAAACATGGCAATTGGTTTCCTATCAGTGGAACTATTTTGATTGGTGCTATTGCTGCTGCTATGGTTGGTTCTCTTTTCAGTAGCGATGCGTGGAACAATGTAACATTTATTGCAGCAGAAGTAAAAAATCCTAAAAGGAATATCGGGCTTAGTCTTTTTTTAGGAACGTTTACGGTTTGCATTATTTATGTTATTACTAACCTGATGTATTTGAACGTCATGCCATTAAACGAGATTGCTTTTCCAGGGGGAGACAGAGTTGCTGTTGCAGCCTCCAATGCAATTTTCGGAAACGCAGGCGCTGTCATTATTGCGGTAATGATCATGATCTCAACTTTTGGGTGTAATAATGGATTGATACTAGCCGGCGCAAGAGTTTATTACACGATGGCAAATGATGGCTTGTTCTTTAAAAAAGCAGGAACACTCAATAAAAAAGCAGTTCCCGAATGGGCGCTTTGGGCACAGGCAACTGTAGCATCCATTCTGTGTTTAAGCGGCGGATACAATGATTTGTTGGATATGATCGCTTTTGTAGTAGTTATTTTTTACGTGCTTACGCTAATTGGAATTTTTGTTTTACGAAAAACGCGACCAAATATTGAGAGGCCTTACAAAGCATTTGGTTATCCTTTTTTACCCATATTGTATATCCTTATGGGATTAGTCTTTTGTGTATTTCTTATTAAATTTAAACCGCTTTATACCCTGTGGGGATTGGGCATTGTTTTGGCGGGCATTCCCGTTTACTATATTACTATACTTAACCAGAAAAAAATAAATAAGAATTGATGAGTGTTGATATTGAAAAATTGTTCGCAGGATTTTCAAAAATGAAAGTTGCTGTTATTGGCGACCTGATGTTAGATACCTATTGGTGGGGAAACGTTGAGAGGATTTCTCCTGAAGCTCCTGTTCCTGTTGTGGCTGTTAGCAAAAGAGAAAAAAGAATTGGCGGTGCCGGAAATGTGGCATTGAATGCCCAGGCTTTAGGAGCCTCAGTTGCGGTGCTTTCAATATTAGGAGATGATGAAGATGGTGTTCAGTTAAAACAATTATTGCAGGATAATAATATTGATACGCGTTTTATCCTTGAAAGTAAAAAAAGAATTACCACTAATAAAATCAGGATAATAAGCCGAAACCAGCACATGATGCGCCTTGACGCAGAAATGGTTCATGATATTGATGATACTGACGAAGAGAAATTGCAAAATCAAATTGAAAAATATATTGCGACAGAAAGACCTGACGTTGTTATTTTTGAAGATTACAATAAAGGGATTCTTACAAAGAATATCATTGCCAATACTATTTCTTTTTGCAATAAAAATAATGTAACCACAGCAGTTGATCCCAAACGTAAGAATTTCTTTTCTTATCAGCATGCAACGCTGTTCAAACCAAACCTGGCTGAAGTTTTTACAGCATTGAATTTATTACCTGATGATGTTTCTGAAGAATCACTTTCTGAAATCCATTCGCAGTTGAAGGAAAAATTAGACCATACAATTTCCTTAATTACACTTTCTGAAAAAGGTGTTTTTTACCAGGAAAATAATTTTAAAAATATGGTTCCCTCGCATCGAAGAAACATTGCAGATGTAAGCGGCGCCGGAGATACGGTTATTGCGGTTGCTTCTTTGGTGTATGCCGCTACTAAAAATATTGATCTTGCTGCAAAGATTTCAAATCTTGCCGGTGGTATTGTTTGTGAAGAAGTAGGAACTGTCGCTATTCAGAAAGAAAAATTACTGGAAGAATGTGTGAAATTAATTAAAGAATAGAATTGCTGTTTGAATGTAATCAGTAATTATTTTTTAGAAATTCCCTTTGACTTGGTTTCAGTATTTTTAGTCGAACCAATGCTCATAAATTGAACTGCTATTTGTGTTTTTATTTAATTTTTCTGCATTGCATTTTTTGCATAACAGTTGAACATTTGTCGGGTCGTTTACTCCAAATAAGTAAAGCGGCAAAATATGGTCAAAATTTTGTGTTTCTAATTTATTAATTACGCCTGATAAGTCAGTAGTACATATTACACAGCGCCCTTTATCTCTGTGATAAACTGCTTTCTTAACCCATCTTGGAATATTTGTTCTTTTTATTTTCCCCTTATTGGTAAGTTCATTTTTTGAAAACTTGAATTTCTCAAAATCTCTTGAAATAATGATATTGAATTGTTGAAGCAATTTCCTGTTTGAAAATAAAATGTAGAAAACATCATCGAAAGTTTGTCCGCCAATAACTCAAATTTCTTTTTATTCAATTTAAACCAATTCTGAACTCGACTTTTTGAAGTTATTGGATAATCATTTTCGTCATATTTGATTTCTAAAAAGTCGATTCCGATGTTATACATTAAAAACTGATTTTCTAAAAAATCTAACTCGAACAATCCTTCTATGACATCT
>JBBQWJ010000309.1:0-3371 GCA_038210685.1 Chitinophagales bacterium
ATTGTTATTTATTGCGGCTGTTGCCCTTTTGATCATTGCCCTAATGTGCGCCCTGCAATTTCATTGTTGAAAGAAATGAAATTCACCAATTATCATTTGCTCAATCTGCCGAATAATATCAAGACAGATTGGATTGCCAAAGGATATCCACAGGTTACAGAATAGGTTCAATAAAAATAGAAAGAATGAAGTACGCTAAAAAAATTTTGGTTTTTGCGACAGCAATGGTTTTTGTTTCACAAACTTTTGCACAGAATCCGGATATGCCGGATTCACGCAGGAAAACAGAATCTTTTGAAAGGTTTCATACACAAGATGTAAGGGCTGAGCTTGCAACATTTACCTTAGCGGGTATTGGCGAAGGAGCCCCCACAACGCCTTTGGAAAAAGTTCCTTATACTTCTGTTGGAAAAGATTCTATCGTTTTTGAAGGTGGAGGAATTAAGGCCGAAGTTAAAACCGCGCCTTTTGATCCCGCAAAGCATAAATTAAATTACGACGAGAAATATTTGGAGCGGATTGATCGCAGGCCTTACTATGGTGATTATGGAAAAGTTCCCAAAACAGAAATCAGCAATGTAATGCTTATTATTCGTGGTGATACGATTGCAATTCCCCGTGCAGCCTACAGCGATCTTTTTAATCTAAATTTTACTTACCTCGATAAGGGTGTAGAACGCACTACTGACGCAGTTTACATTTCAAAAGTAGGTCAACGTGTGTATTTGTACTTATATTCGAGAAACCGGTCTGGAAGTTATGAAGTAACGTGGATTATCCAGGACAGAAGGTATTTGCGCCGGATTTTAGATTACGATCTGATGTAAAATTTTTGGGAAACTAAAATAAAAAATCCCCAAATTTCTTGGTTACCGGAGAAAATAGAAATCTGCAAAAAAAGTTGGTTTACTGTTTCTTCAAAAAATAAAACCAATAAGCAAACACCCCAAAACAATAAACGGTGCTGGTATTTTGGTGAAGGTGAGCAAAGAAAAAGTGCCAATTATTACAAAAAGGTTTACAAAGCTTACTGTATCCAGCTCAGTGATAGAAATATCTTTTACCAGGTATAAAAAGGATCCCCACATAATGCCAACGACGACGGCATTAATGCCTTCAAGCGAACGATAAACCACCACATATTTTTTCAAAATTTGCCATACAGGAAAGAAAAACAAAACCAACAATGCACTCGGTAAAAAAATGAAAATACACCCTATAAAACAGCCAATGATCTGCCACTTTGGTCCATACTCTCTCAAAACCATTCCACCGATATAAGAAGTTACAGAAAATACTGGACCTGGGATGGCACGAACAATCCCCCAGCCGGTTAAATATTCTTCTTTATCAAGATAATTTGATTTTTCTCTTGTAACAAATTGCTCATACATCATGGGCATTAAAACGTCGCCACCGCCAAAAACCAGGCTTCCATAACGATACACATTTTCAGTAAGGTTATAAGCTCTTTTATGCTTCCAGTCCTGCTTTCGTGCTGTTTCACTAAAAAAACCAACGATAGCAAAAATGAGAAGGAACAACCAGATGTTGGTCCATTTAATATGGCGTGGTTTGATATTTTCTTTTTCCGGATAGCGCTTGTCACTAAAATTGGTAACAACTCCTCCAAGAACAATCAGGATAGGAAAAACCCAGGGAGTTTTAAAAAAAAGGTAAGTACAGAAAGCGCCTACCACCATTATGATAAAAGTGATATTATTTTTAATAGAAACCTTATACATCCTGAAAGCGGCAAAAGCGATAAAGCCAACCGCCATGGGTTGAATGTAAGAAAACAAGTCGAGGTTTACATGGTAAGTGTTTACGTAATAAAAGAGAAAAGAAAAAACAGCCATTAGCAAGCTTGCCGGAAATATCCATATCAGGAGCGTAAGAATAGCCAGCGGAACGCCGCCTCGTTTATAACCGATCAAAGTAATGGTTTGCGTGGAAGAAGCGCCCGGTAACATCTGGCAGAACGCAACGTATTCCATTAATTCTTCTTTGCTAACATCTCTCCTTCCTTCAACAAAGGTTTTCATCATCATGCCCAAATGCCCTTGGGGTCCGCCAAAGGCAGAAATGGTATAATAAAAAACAGCTTTTAAAAAGGGAATATGCCTGTGCAGTATCATTAAAATATTTTTTTAAAAACTTGCCATTTTTTTTGCCAGGCCATTAGTGGTTTTGGAATAAAGATTTTGTCATGCAGAAACGATTCTTATTAATTGATATAGACTTTGATGATTATTTTTTTAAGCCGATTTCTCTCAATCGTTCATCCAAATATTCTCCGGCGGTAATATCAGCAAATACTTTTGGATGACTCTCGTCAACACATTCTTCTAAAGCTGAAAGATCCATTGCCGATTTTGGATGAAGGAAAAAAGGAATTGAAAAACGTGAGGTGTGCCACAATTCACGCGGAGGATTTACAACGCGGTGTGTGGTACTTTTCAATTTATTGTTGGTGAGGCGCTGCAACATATCTCCAACGTTCACTACAATCTGCTCTTCAAGTGAAGTTACCGGAACCCAATCATTTTGTTTGGTAAGTATTTCCAATCCGCCAGCTGAAGCACCAACTAATAAGGTAATTAAATTAATATCCTCATGCTGTTCCGCCCTGATGGCGCTTTTCGGTTCTTCTGTTATTGGCGGATAATGAATCGCTCGCACGATAGAATTTCCTTCTTCTACCTTATCATCAAAAAAATGTTCATCAAGGCCCAGGTAAAGTGCTATAGCCTGCAACAGCGATTTGCCTGAATTTTCAAAAGCACGGTAGGCCTTATAAAGCGTTTCATTAAATCCATTTAATTCTTCCACACTTACATTCTCCGGATATTCGGGTTTTAACGGATGATCTTCGGAAACAATTTGCCCATATTGAAAAAATTCTTTCAGATCAGGAGCTTCACTTCCTTTCGCATGTTCTTTTCCAAAAGAAGTATAACCTCTCTGGCCTGCCAGTTCAGGAATTTCGTAAGTCTTTTTTTTATTGGCCGGAAGCGAAAAAAATTGTTGCACGTATTTGTAAAGATCTTCGATAAGATCCGCAGGAATTCCATGATTTTTTACCGCAACAAAGCCAACTTCTTCATAAGCCTTACCCAGCTTCTGCACAAAAGATTCTTTTAGTTTCGGATCTTCGCCTGTAAATTCAGACAAATCAACTACTGGTATGGTCATTGATTTTAAAATTTAATTCTAATAACGAATGTAACGCTGCCAATGTCAAATTACAAAGAATATTTTTTATCTAAAGGTATAGTAATTATTTTTTTATTTTTCTCTTTCACAGCAATGGTTTCGTGTACTCAAAAAATGTACAACCAAACTATAAATTATGATTTTAAAAGTAAAAA
>JBBQWJ010000310.1:0-3332 GCA_038210685.1 Chitinophagales bacterium
TTTTTCGGTTTATATTCTTCATCTCCTAATAATATTCCAAGTGATTGAAGAGTATTAATCCTGTCGAAAATAACTTTTGATATTGCCAGGTATGGAATAGATAAAAACATGCCGGGTATTCCCCACAAAAGTTCTCCGGCAACTACACCTAATATTACCATTAAAGGATTTATCTTAACCTGTGAACCAACAATTTTTGGCATTAAAATATTACTGTCAACCAGATGGATAGATACAATGGTGATAGCCACATACAATGCGTGTGAGGCGTCAACAGTAGCAAAAGTGATAGCGGTACTTATGGCGAGTGCAGTAAATATTCCTACATAAGGTATTAAATTAAAAACACCTAAAATAAGCCCGAGTAGGAAAACATATTTGATCCCTAAAATCCAAAACACCAAACAGGAAACTCCTATCAAAATCACCATTTCAAAAAATAAACCGGTAATATATTTACGGATGATATTTTTTATATGTTCTGAAATGTCATAAATAATCTCTTTGTGTTTTTCAGTGAAAGCAGCCACCACAAAACGCATCCAATGCCTGCGATAGATCAAAATAAATAAAGTATAGATGATAGTGAATACCAGGATCAGCACAATTGAAGAAATAGACAAAACGGTTTTTTCAATAATGCTGCCACTTGAGCTGATTACACTTTGAGAGCTTTTATTTAAATATTCTGTTTGTTTTTGCAGATTCAGATGAAAGGTATTTGCCAGCCAGTGTTGCGTATCATTAAATAAGCCGGTAAGCTGCATTTTTAATAATGGCCATTCATTTCCCAAATTAGCTATTTGCGAACCCAAGGCATAAAAAATAATTGAAACTGACAGGAGTAAGAGTAATACTGATATAATTGAGGCCAGTAACCTGGAAAAATGCAATTTATTTTCCATAAAATTTGAAAGGGGCAAAAGCAGCAAGGAAATTAAAAAGGCAAAAGATAATGGCATCAGGATCTCTTTACCTAGTATGACTAAATAGCCACCTCCAATTAAAATGATAATAATACAGGCTAGTTTAAGATATGCCGAAAGCACTTCATTTTTCATAAATATAATATTGATTAAAATTATTAAATGCTTTTCAGCCAATATGCAATTTAAGCCTTGAGTGTCTCTTTTAAAAATACATTCTCAAACATCAGACCGATGTTTTTTCTTTTCTTTGCAACATGCATCCGAAAAACTTATGTATCGACGATTTTGATTATAATCCCTCGCCCCGGTTGGCACACGAAATGATTGTTTATCCTTCATCATAATAGCACTTCCTTAACCCGGGAATCGTGGATGAAATTAAGCAAAACTGGTTTTGATATTAAAGTAACTTTGTCCTTTATCAAAGCTATTATCGGGAGAAAAGATTTAAATTTGAGAATGAAGGCTAAAGAGCTTATTAAGTTAATTGAAAAGGACGGTTGGTACATAGTGCGGCAAAGGGAAGCCATAAGCAATACAAGCATCCTCATAAAAAAGGTCTTGTAACAATAGCTGCACATAAACAAAGTGATGACATTGCAGTTGGAACATTAAACAGTATTTTGAAGCAGGCTCAAATAAATAAAAGATGAGAAAGTATTTAGTAGTATATGAAAAGACGAAAACCGGTTATTCTGCCTATGCACCGGATTTGCCGGGCGTAATAGCCACAGGTAAAACTAAAGCAATTGTTGAAAGCAATATTTTTGATGCTATTAAATTTCATCTTGAAGGGCTTAAAGATGAAAACATCCGGATTCCAAAATCTTATGCAGAAAGTGAAACTTTTGTTTTCACGATATAAGTCCATATTCTATAGTTTTGTTCCCAAAAAACAAGAGTGAGGCGGAGTCGTGCGACCCTTTATTTTTTCTTTTCTTTGCAACATGCATCCCAAAAACTTATCTATCGACGATTTTGATTATGATCTTCCCGAGGAAAAAATTGCGGTGTATCCTTTGCCTCAAAGAGATCAATCAAAATTACTACTCTATAAAAACGGAAATATTTCGGAAGGTATTTACAGGAATATTGCAGACCATTTGCCAGCAAATTCTTTGCTTGTTTTTAATGATACCAAAGTAATAAAAGCTAGAATTTTATTTCAAAAACCAACCGGCGCTGTTATAGAAATTTTTTGTTTGGAACCTTATGAAAGAATAAACGATTATGCGGTTGTTCTTCAACAAAAAAACTCAACGCGGTGGAAATGTATGATTGGCGGTGCGGGAAAATGGAAAGAAAAATATCTTGAAAAGACCCTTACAATCGATGGTAAAGAAATTATTTTGAAGGCAGAGTTAGTCGAAAAATTAAGCGATGCGTATGTGGTAGAATTAACATGGAATCCGGGCAATTATTCTTTCGCAGAAATTATTGAACATGCCGGCGAAACGCCACTTCCTCCTTACATAAAAAGAAAAGCAGAAGAAAGCGATGCAGAAAGATACCAGAGTATTTATTCTCATTATGAAGGCTCTGTTGCCGCGCCCACGGCAGGTTTGCATTTTACAGAACACATATTTTCTTCCTTCAGAAAAAAAAATATTGAAACCGGTTTTGTAACACTTCATGTGGGAGCAGGAACTTTTAAACCTGTAAAATCTGCGAATATGGAAGGCCATGAAATGCACGCAGAATGGATTGATGTTTCCACAAAATTTATTGAACAGTTGATCGAAAATATTTCTCATCCTGTTTTTTGTGTAGGCACTACTTCCGTACGCACGATTGAAAGCCTTTACTGGATGGGATTAAAGGCTTTTATTAATCCTGAGATTGAGTTTGATGATTTAAAAATAAATCAATGGGAAGTGTATGAAGAAGAATTATTAAAAGTGAATCTTTCAGCCAGGGAAGCGTTAACTTCTTTATTGAATTATTTAATGAATAAAAATTTAAACCGGCTTTTTATTCAAACTCAAATTATTATTGCGCCGGGTTATGAGTTTAAAATCACCGAAGGAATCGTTACAAATTTTCATCAGCCAAAATCAACATTGTTATTATTGGTATCTGCGATGATTGGAGAAAAATGGAAAGAAATGTATGGATATGCTTTAAGCCATCAATTCAGGTTTTTGAGTTATGGTGATGGTTGTTTAATTATGAATGATTAGGATTTTCAAAAATTCTTTTGAATTTATAGAAAAAAACAACCAATCCTCCACCCACAAAAGCGCCCATAACAATATTTTGAGTCCTGTTAAAATCGGGAAGGAAAAAGAATATAAACGCAGCAGCACCTATAAACCAACAGAATTGTAAAATTAATAACGTCTTTGTATTTCTGTATTTTCTTTTTAACCTGTTACTCAATATTAAGAGAGGAATTATCGTCAA
>JBBQWJ010000311.1:0-3322 GCA_038210685.1 Chitinophagales bacterium
GTTCCTGAAATATCGTGTGCAAAATTGCCAGTAGCTAGTCTGAAAATTATCATGCTAAAATTCCATGTTCAATTCTCCCTAATTGAGTAAGAATATTGTGAATACCTTCAATACTTGCAAGCGAATGTAGTGACAACGAGCCTTCCAGCATAGACGGCTCCTCACGAAGCCACAGAATAAATTTATCATAGCTTCCAAAAACTTCCTTTCCACGTTGAAATGTTTTATTGATCTGTAAAATTCTATCTAATGCACCGGTATTAAAAGATCCGTTGTCATGCGAATATCTTTGCAAAGTCCTTTCAGAAATATGAAGAATCTCTGACCATTCTTTTTGAGTGAAGTCTACCTTTGCTGAAATTTTTTTGAAATCATTAAAAGTAAAATCTTTGGTTGGTGGAGATTTTTTTTGATACACAAATTGTGTTAATGACTCATCTGTTTTCATCGGTTTGATTTCATTTTCTTTATAAACTTTTTTACTTTTCATATATGCCATTTGTCTTACGAACTTACGACATCTGACATGGATTGAAAAATAATTTTTATTTTTTTTATTTTTTCGCAATTAGTTTTGCCACTTTAAATAGTTTTTTAAATGAAACAATACAGCCAGGCACGTGCAATGCTTGCCATTACAAAAGCCAGCTTGCACGCTATTTTCAGGAGCCCTTCTTCTGTGATTTTCGGATTTGCTTTCCCTTTTATTTTTATTCTCGTGTTTGGTTTTATGGGGAATGGCGGAATGTTTAAAAGTTATAAGATTGCTGTTGCCTCAAATGCAGATACTACCAATGAGCTTTACCAGGCTTTGGAAAATTACCAGGGCGTAAACATTAAAAAATATCCGGATCAAAAGGCTTTGGAAAAGGATCTTGAAAGCGGAAAAATTGCCGGCGTTATCAATATTCAAAAAAATCCCAAAGAAAATGCTCCCTATATTTTCACCTTAAAAAGCACCACCTCAAGTAACGACCAATGGCCCCAGTTTAAAACTTTGGTTGAAAGTATCATCAATAAATTAAGTGATGAAAAATACCCGGGAAGGCCTGCTGTTGCAAAGTTTGATTTTAACTTCCCAAGAGACATCGCCGTTATCAGAAAATACAAAACCATTGATTTTATCCTTCCGGGTCAATTGGGTTTTTCATTATTAGCATCAGGTGTTTTTGGAGTAGCTTTTATGTTTTTTAATTTAAGAAATACATTAGTCCTTAAAAGATTTTTTGCAACACCTATTAGCCGAACGTATATTATTTTAGGTGAAATGCTCAGCAGGGTTTTGTTCCAAATGCTTACGGCTGTGGTGATCATCCTGGCAGGACGCTATCTTTTTGATTTCACTTTGGTGAAAGGATTTGAAACATTTATAGAATTGCTTATCCTAAGTTTTATCGGGCTGGTAGTTTTTATGGGAATGGGATTTATTGTAAGTGGCCTTGCAAAAAACGACAGCACGATTCCGCCTTTTGCCAACATCATTACATTGCCACAATTTTTAATTGGAGGCACATTTTTTTCTATCGATGTTTTTCCAAAATGGTTGCGCTGGATTGCGCAGGTAATGCCACTTACGCACCTCAACAATGCTTTGCGGGATGTGGCTTTCCAGGGAAATAACCTCTGGGATGAACGATGGGAAATTTCAATTCTGCTATTGTGGGGAGTTGTTGTGTATGCGATTGCTATTAAGGTTTTTAAATGGGAATAAAAAATGGGAATATTAAGACTTATAATTTTCTTATTGATAGCCTTTATATTTATTTTTTTGGTGGCGTTGTTGCTGCCATCAAAGGTAACTGTTGCAAAATCTGTTGATATTAATGCATCACATGATAAAGTGAAAAATCAAATTGTAAATTTTGAAGAATGGAAAAACTGGTATCCAGCATTTAAAGATGAGAACATTACCATAACAAAAAACCCTTCCACAAAAAACAGTATTGCTTCTGTTACTTTAAAAGATAAGGAAGGAAAAACGATTCTTCTGAATCTTGTTGATACCAATAATAACAAAATTAATATTGATGTAGAATCTGCATCTTCAACACAGGTTCAATACGAGTTTCTTCTCATTCCAAAAATCAATAACCAGACTCAACTTACATGGAATGTAAACATCAATTTAGGATGGTATCCATGGAAAAAAATAGAAGGAATTCTTTTTGATAAATTCTCCGGTTCTCAATATGAAGCAGCATTGGGCGACCTGGGAAAAGCAGCTGAAAACTAAGCAAGCACTTTTTCTTCCACTTGTTTTTTAAGGAACCCAACAATCACTGAATATACCTTTTTCAATTCTTTCGAAGTGATACAATAAGGTGGCATTACATAAATCGTGTTTCCCATTGAACGAAGATAAACTCCTTGTTTCATGCTGAAAGCCGTAAAATCTTTACTGATATTATTAAGATAATTATCTTTTTCTGAAGTGCAAGCCTCAAAAGCAATAATGGTTCCACATTGACGAATATTTTTTATGTATTCTTTCTTTTCAAACTCTTTTAGTTTTTTAAAAAACTTTTGATGATGAGAATTAATATTTTCAATATTCTTTAAAACTTTATTTTTTTTGATCAATTCAAAACTCGCTACTGCGGCGGCACATGCTAACGGATTGGCAGTAAATGAATGTCCATGAAATAAAGTTTTGGTTTTATCATCACTAACAAATGCGTCATAAATTTTTTGTGTACAGGCAGTAACTCCGAGCGCCATCGTTCCGCCGGTTAATGCTTTGCTCAGGCAAATAATATCTGCTTTCTCTTTCATATAATCGCCCGCAAAAAATTTCCCTGTGCGATAAAAGCCTGTTAGCACTTCATCAGCAATACAAATAATTTCCTCTTCCTTCATAAAATGAAGAAGTTGATCAAGATCTTCAGGTTGATGCATCAGCATACCACCAGCGCCTTGCAACAAAGGCTCATAAATAAAACAAACAATTTCATCTTTGTACTTATCTATTTCATTCTTTAGCTGATCAATATTTTTTCCATCAGGAGTATCAATAAAAACAACATCAAACAATTTATCCTGGAAGGCAAAAGTATATATACCTCTTTCGCTGATACTCATTGCCCCGAAAGTATCACCATGATAAGAATTGTGAAAGGCAACGATTTTATTTCGTTTGTTATCACCCATATTTTTCCAATATTGAATCGCCATTTTTATCGCTACCTCAGTTGAAGTAGAGCCATCATCGCTATAAAATATTTTTGAAAAATCCCCGGGCAATACTTTTAATAATTTTTCAGCGAGTTCCACGGCAGGTTCATGCGTAAATCCGGTGAAGATCACCTGTTGTAGTTTTTTTGCC
>JBBQWJ010000312.1:0-3306 GCA_038210685.1 Chitinophagales bacterium
CGGAATTTTAATCGCCTGGCAGATGTACAAAAAAGAAAATAACCTTCCTGATAAAATATCCGCTTCGTTCGGCGGATTTTATAAGGCGGCTTATCATAAATTTTACTTTGATGAACTTTATATATTCATCACCACAAGAATTGTGTTCAACTTAATCGGAAAACCGGCCGCTTGGTTCGACAGAAATGTAGTGAATGGCCTCGTGAATGCCACCGGCAATACAACCGAAAAGGTTTCAACAAAAATAAAAGGAATTCAATCGGGTAAAGTGCAACAATATGGTTTGTACTTTTTAGTCGCGACAATAGCAATGGCCATATTGTTTATCTATTGGTGGAAATAAAAATAAATCAGGAAGAAGAATGAACTTATCAATACTCATATTAATTCCATTGGCTACTGCGGTGGCCGTACTGTTGACGCGTACAAGGCAACAGGTAAGGTGGGTATCTCTCATCGGCGCAGCCATACAGATTATACTTTCGCTTTTATTGTTTGTTTACTATCGAAATGAAGTGGCAGCAGGCAATACAGCGCAGATGTTGTTTCAACAAAATTATGAATGGTTTCCCGCATTGCATATTGGTTTTCATTTGGGGGTAGATGGTATTTCTGTTGCATTGATTATGCTTACCGCTTTTGTAGTGATTGCAGGAATCCTTGTGTCATGGAATGTCGAAAAGATGACGAAAGAATTTTATTTTCTTCTTCTCTTATTAAGCGTTGGAGCTTATGGGTTTTTTATGTCGCTCGATCTTTTCATGCTATTCTTCTTTTTGGAAATTGCGGTTATTCCAAAATATTTATTGATCGGTATCTGGGGAAGTGGCAATAAAGAATACAGTGCCAACAAACTGGCGGTAATGCTTATGGGCGGATCTGCATTGGTTTTGGTAGGATTGCTTGGCCTTTACTTCTCCGGTACTGAAAGAACTTTTGATTTACTGACATTATCCAAAACCCATATTCCGCATAACATTCAGATGATTTGTTTTCCGTTGTTGTTTATCGGGTTTGGCGTATTCAGCGGCTTATTTCCTTTTCACACCTGGGTTCCTGACGGTCACTCTTCCGCACCTACTGCGGGTTCTATGTTTTTGGCCGGCATCTCTATGAAGTTAGGAGGATATGGTTGTTTGCGTGTGGCCACTTATCTTTTACCTGAAGGCGCCAAAGAATATGCTAACATAATTATTGTATTATCCACCATTGGAATTTTATATGGCGCTTTTGTAACGATGATGCAAAAAGATCTCAAGTACATCAATGCTTATTCTTCTATAAGCCATTGCGGATTTGTATTGCTCGGTATCGGAATGCTCACTAAAACTGCCATCACCGGCGCTGTAATCCAAATGGTGAGCCATGGATTGATGACGGCTCTTTTCTTCGCTGTTATCGGAATGATTTACCAACGAACCCATACAAGAATGGTTGATGAAATGGGTGGGATTCTTAAAAAAATGCCCTTCATCATTACGGTATTATTTATTGTTGGTTTTTGTTCGCTGGGCCTGCCGGGTTTAAGTGGCTTTGTGGCAGAAATAACTGTATTCATGGGCTCATGGGAACATCCTGATGCCTTTCATCATATTATTACCATATTGGCTTGTATGAGTATTGTAGTAACGGCAGTCTATATTTTAAGAGCGGTGACTAAAGTGGCAATGGGACCTATAAAGGAAAGTTTCAATCATTTAAAAGATGCAGCATGGAATGAAAAGCTGGCTGCCGTTATTTTACTTTTTGGAATAATAGCCATTGGTATTGCGCCTTTTTGGTTGAATGACCTGATAAGGCCAAGCGCAGAAATAATTATGCAGAAAATTACAGGAGGATAATAAATTAAAAGGAATGAATGAATTTTTATCATTGATGAAACCTGAGCTGATAGTAACTATTATCATCTTTGTACTGTTGTTTATCAAACTAAGCAAAGGCATAAAAAATGATTTTTTACTCAACGTAATCCAGCTTTTATTGCTCATCAATTTTGCAGCAGGCTTCTTTTTCAACCAGGAAGGAAGTTTGTTTGGCGGTATGTACCACACAGATGCGATAATGGCTGTTCAGAAAAATATTTTAAGCCTCGGCGTATATCTCATCTCCCTGTTGTTTGCTGATTGGTTTAAAAAAACAGAGCATCTTTCTGAATTTTTTATCCTTCTTTTATCTGGTTTGCTCGGCATGTTTTTCCTGATCTCCAGTGGTAATTTTTTAATGTTCTTTTTATCACTCGAACTGGCAACCATTCCTGTAGCGGCGATGGCCAATTTTGATCTTCATAAAAAAATATCTTCCGAAGGGGCGATGAAATTTATTTTATCATCGGCTTTTTCTTCGGGCATTTTGTTGTTTGGTATTTCTTTAATATATGGTGCCACAGGCACTATCAGTTTTACAGAACTTCCGGCACTTATTACCGGCAGCCCTTTCAAGATACTGGCTTTCGTATTTTTATTTACCGCCTTTGCTTTTAAAATGTCCATCGTTCCTTTTCATTTATGGACAGCCGATGTGTATGAAGGTTCGCCGATGGCAACCACCGCTTTTTTATCGGTTATTTCAAAGGGGGCAGTGGCTTTTATTTTTATCACTGTGTTGTACAAAGTATTTCAGCCGATGCAGGAAGTGTGGTATAACATGATCATGTTGTTATCAATCATCACGATGATCACCGGAAATCTTTTTGCGTTACGGCAACAAAATATAAAGCGCTTTCTTGCTTTTTCATCCATCGCGCAGGTAGGTTTTATTTTGGTAGGCATCAGCGGCAATTCGCCGGAAGGGCTTACTTCTGTCGTGTATTTTGTTTTGATCTATGTATTTTCAAACCTCGCCGCTTTTGGTGTAGCAGCAACTATTTCTGCACATAGCGGCAAAGAAAAGATAAGTGATTACAAAGGTTTTTATCAAACCAATCCATTCTTAACATGGGTGATGGCTCTGGCGTTATTTTCTCTTGCAGGTATTCCACCAACAGCGGGATTTTTTGGTAAACTTTTTTTGCTGAAAGCCGGCGCCGCGAATGCGAATTATCTTTTCATAACTATTGCTGCCTTGAACCTGATCGTTTCTTTGTTTTATTATTTAAGAGTAATCAGGTCGATGTTTATGGATAAAAATGAGCACCCGATCGAAAAAATAAAAGTGCAGCTTTCCACTAAATTCGGAATGTATATCTGTGGCGCAGGCATAATTTTAGCTGGAATATTTAGCTGGGTATATGCTTACATTCAATCTTTAAGTTGATTGAAGCACTTTGATAAATGGGTATTCAGCACAAAAAATAATTAAGAAAATGGC
>JBBQWJ010000313.1:0-3280 GCA_038210685.1 Chitinophagales bacterium
AGTTACAGACACCGCGTTGCCATCTTTATCCACCACATCAAAATGGGTGGTTTCTTCACCTTCGATAATATATCCTTCTTTCGTATCCTTGCTGTTTCCTGCTTTATTTGGGTCATAATCGCTCATTCTTTTTTTAAGATAAGCATCACTCACCAATGTCTTTAACGGCACTTTCACAAAATCAGGATCACCCAAATATTTTGCCCTGTCTGCAAAAGCACGCCTTTCCACTTCTGACATCAATTGAACAGAAGCTAAAGTTCCATAATTCATTTGGCCAATATTTTCCATCGCGCTCATCTTCAACATTTGTTCTAAAATAATGCCGCCACTGCTTGGCAATGGCATTGAAACAACCGTATTTCCTTTATAATCAAAAACGATGGGCGCTCTTTCTTTTGCCTGGTAATTTTTGAGGTCGGCTTCGGTAATCAAACCATTGTCTTTTTTCATTTGTGCAGCAACCAGGTGAGCAGTTTCTCCTTCATAAAATCCATTTAATCCCAAATCCCTGATTCTTTTCAAAGTATTGGCAAGATCTTTTTGAATTAATGTATCGCCCGTTTTCCAAGGTGAATTTTTCACATAATCCGGAACAAAAGAATTCACTTTCAGTAAATGTTCTTTAGCATAATTAAGACTTTGCGCTTCTCCTTCAGCAAGAACAAAACCATTTTCTGCCAGAACAATAGCAGGCTGAATCAGTTTTTTAAGCGGAAGCTTGGCATATTTCATACAGGCAAAAATACCGGCGACAGAACCGGGGACACCCACAGCCAGCGGACTATTTTGCGAAAGATTCATTTGGGCGTTTCCATTGGAATCAAGAAACATATCCCGAGATGCCTTTTCCGGCGCTTTTTCCCTGAAATCTATAGCCATATTCTGCCCATCTTTTAAATGAATAATGCTAAAACCTCCGCCACCAATATTCCCGGCACTTGGATGAACCACTGCTAAGGCAAGTTGTGTAGCAATGGCAGCATCTACAGCATTCCCTCCCTGCTTCATAATACTTACGCCTACTTCACTTGCAATCGGGCTGGCTGAAACTACTGCGCCACGCTTTGCTTCAATCCTTTTATTGGTTTCAAAATGAAAAGCATTTATTTTTTGCTCGTGCCCACAGGAAGAAACAAAAGCGTAAACGAAAAAAAGCCAAATAAAGATTCGTAATTTGTTCATATAATGCTATTTAAGTATTAAATAAATACAGTTTTATTATTTAGTTCCGATTTATAAAAATAGGAATTATAAATTCATTTAGTAAATCTGTTAAGCGCAGAATAAAAATCGTAATTATTTATTGGTTTACTGTAATTTTCCTAAGATCACAACTTATTTATTTGTTCCTTTACCGAATAATTTGTTTTTTTACTTCTCAATTTTTTTTATTGAATCAGCATTATAAAAATCCTGCCAACCCATTAGCAAATTCAATAATTAATTTCTATAATTTTAACTCACAATGAGAAATAAACCTAAGGGTGTGTTTTGTTTGGAAGGATTTTGGTACGGGGATCACAGGGACCTTATATCTGTAACACCAATGCTTGAATTGGTAGGCAAGCACAGCAACATGCCTTTTGTTCATCACAGGTGCAATACCAAAGCTGAATTTGAATATTCAATCAACCGCTGGAAAACAAAATCTTTTTGTGGAAAATATCCGATTCTTTATCTCGGTTTTCACGGTGAACCCGGCTTTATAAAAGTGGGAAAAGAAAAGATCACATTGATTGATCTTGGTAATCTTATCGGCGACACCTGCTCACGATCCATCATTCATTTTGGAAGTTGCTCTACTTTAAACCTCAGCAAAAAAAGAGTGCAGAATTTTATGGACCAAACAGAAGTGCTTGCTGTAATGGGCTACAAGCGTGATGTAGACTGGCTTCCATCCGCTTCTTTTGAAATACTGTTGCTCGATCTGCTCCAAAATAACCCTTTTGATTCACGCGGCATTAAAGCTTTTCAAAAAGTAATACAATCAGAATGCAAAAGGCAAGTTACCGAACTGGACTTCAGATTAATGATCAATGAAAATAAACACTTCGTTCGCAAAAGGCAAAAAATTGCAGTGTATGCGAGATAATGAATGCCTGCAAAAAAATATAATTCAATAGATCTTCACTTCACCGAAACATTTAGCTAAAAACAAACATTTAACTTTGAAAGCAAAGAAGTTACAATGGAGAAATTAAATAAAGCAAAAGACTCATTGGTTTTAAAAGGCATTGAAAAAGCCGATATCGGAATTGTGTTAGGCACCGGGCTTAACCGGCTCATTGATTTTGTAGAGGTAAAACAAACAATTCCTTATTCAGAAATCCCCGGTTTCCCTGTTTCTACCGTAGAATTTCATAAAGGCAACCTGGTTTACGGAATGATCGGGGAGAAAAAGGTATTGCTGATGCAGGGCCGTTTTCATGCGTATGAAGGCTATTCTCCTGAGCAAATTGTTTTCCCTTTGCGTGTGATGAAGCTATTAGGCGTGCAAAAAATATTTTTATCGAATGCTGCCGGCGGTATCAATCTTAATTTTAAAAAAGGCGACCTGGTAATTATAGAAGATCACATCAATTTATTGTATGGCAATCCTTTGACCGGGAAAAATTTTGATGAATTAGGCCCTCGATTTCCAGACATGAGTGAGCCTTATGATCCTTCATTAATAACGCTTTTACAAAAGAAAGCGGATGAACTTAAAATTGAATTGAAAAGAGGTGTGTATGTAGCAGTGCCTGGCCCCAATCTCGAAACAAAAGCAGAATATCGTTACCTGAAAATTATTGGTGCCGATATAGTCGGCATGTCAACCGTGCCGGAAGTGATAGCTTGTAATCATATGCAAATACCGTGCATTGCAGTTTCGGTAATCACTGATGAATGCGATCCTGCTAATTTAAAGCCTGTAAAACTTGAAGAAATTATTGCCGTCGCCAATAAATCGGATGAGAAACTTTCACGGCTTTTTTTAGAAATGATAAAAAGTTTATAATGAAAGATGCGCTCCTCATTTTTTCAAAAAACATTCAATACGGCACAGTAAAAACAAGGCTCGCAGCCACTATCGGTAATGAACAAGCGCTTTTTATTTATAAGCAACTGGTAGCTTATACAATTTCCGTTACCAAGGCTCTTAAGGTTGATAAAACAGTATTTTATTCAGATTTTATCAACGAAAAAGATGATTGGGAAAATCATCTTTATCAAAAAGAATTACAGGAAGGAAAAGATCTGGGAGAGAGAATGAAAAATGCCTTTAAAAGTTCGTTTA
>JBBQWJ010000314.1:0-3260 GCA_038210685.1 Chitinophagales bacterium
GTAGCTGGTGAAATCATTTTGCCTCCTTCTAAATAATAGTTAACACGCCTGTCAAGTTCATCCTTAAATTTGGGGGAATATTCGACAAAAACTTCTTTTATTTCATCTTCAACCATTGTATAAATTGCATTGATCTTTTTATCATCGGCCACTTCAAGGTATTCATGTAGCTGCTGCCGTATAGTTGCAGTATTCATAATTTTATTTTTCTGAAAATTAATAAATAATTCCTAATTACTCACAACTCTCAATTCAGTTCTCCTGTTCATTGCCCGTCCTTCTTCAGTATCATTTGTTGCTACGGGATCTGTTTCTCCAAAACCTTTAGAAGTTAACCGCTCTTTCTTAACTCCTTTAGCCACAAGATAATTTACAACAGAAAGCGCGCGGCCATTGGAAAGTTTTAAATTATCAGGCGGTGTGCCCACATTATCTGTGTATCCGCTGATCTGAACTTTCATGTTTGGATTTTCATTCATCAGCCTCACCACATTATCCAGTTCACTGATTGATTCAGGCTTCAAATCTGTTTTTTTGGTATCGAAAAAAACATTTTTTAAAACCACTTTTGCATTCGCTTCAATTGGTTCCAAAGGAATATCGATATTATAAACCGAATCAGAAGAAACGGAATTCATATCAAAATTTTCTGAGTAAAATAAATAACCTTTCCGGTGAACATTAAAAGCATAATTTTTTCCTACGGGAAGTGTGATGAGGTAATTTCCGTCTTCATCAGTTTGTAACCTGCTGATGGTTTGTTGTGTGTTTACATCAGTAAGAAGTAGTGTTGAAGGCAAACCAGAGCCAGTTTTTTTATCATACACTTTTCCTTTTGCCCATAATGTTTTTAAAGGCCTCAGGTCTTTTCGAAGTTCGAATGTATAAATATCCAATCCGCCTTTTGAATCAATTTTATCACTGGAATAATAAGCGGTTTTTCCATCAGCATCAACGATCATCGAACCTTCATCACCAATGGTATTAATAGGGTAACCAAGATTTTCAGGTTTGCTCCATTTTCCGTCGGGTTGTTTTCTTGTTACAAAAAGATCTGGTTTTTCACTATAGCCCGGAAGCCCGGATGAATTAAAATACAACGTTTGGTTATCAGCATGTATGAAAGGCGTGCTTTCATCTCCCGGAGTATTTATTTCAGGGCCAAGATTTTCCGGTTTACTCCATCCTTTTTCAGTCCGATGCGAAACATATATATCCCTTCCGCCATAGCCGCCGGGCCTGTCGCTGCTAAAATACAGATCTCTTTTATCGGGTGAAAGTGATGGCGTTGATTCCCAAAATTCTGTGTTTACATCCCATCCTAAATTTTGCGGTTCACTCCAGCCATTTTTAGTGAGATAGGAAATGTAAAGATCGCAGCTCCCATTACCCTGCGGAAAATTACAGCCTGTAAAAACAAGCCACTCACCATCCTGCGAAATATTTTGAGCACCAACATTAAATTGGTCAGAATTTATTTTCCCTGATAATGGAAAAGCTTTTCCCCACGTTCCGTTTTCCCGGTCGCTTTCATAAAAACTTTCTTTATTTTTTATCCTTTTTGTGAAAATGAACTTTTTGCCATCAATGGTGAGCGATGGAAAATATTCGAGGTCAGTTGTATTAATGCTGTCGCCTATATTTTGCGGTGCAAAAACATAATTTTTTTCAGGATGAGATTGTGCATAATCAATGGCAAACTGGTATGTTTTTTTTCTGAATTCTCCGGCTTTAATGCTTCTGTCATTCAGTTTCGGTGCAGATAAAAATGTATTTACTGCATTTAAAGCATCCTGGAACCGGCCGCATCCTGCCAAAGAAATAGAGTAGGGCAGGTAATAATCGATCGCAAAAGCCGAATCGATTGCAAATGCTTTTTGAAAGTTGGAAACTGATTGTTTATAATCATTTAAATCCGCATAAATACCTCCGAGTGATAAATATGCATCCAGGTAATTGGGTTCTATTTTTAATGATTCGTTGATCATTTTTATGGCAGAGCCATAATCGCCGTTTTGCGCTTTGTTGATGGCAAGCATATAAATAGTGATCGCTTTATGATTCACTTTCAGAGGATCATAACCTTGTGACCTTGTTTGCAGAAAAAATGATGAGAATATAACAACAAGAAGTAATTTTTGCATCGGGGGTTTTTTAGGTAAACGAATTTAACCCGCAATTATTTAAGATGCTGTTATTGTTTTCTATGGAACGTTAATAAATTTATGTATCTGTAAAGACAATTGCCATTTGGGATTTTCCTTTATATAATCAATAATCCAGGGCGTTACAGTATCCGCTTTATCCCACTCGGGCTGCAGGTAAAGTTTGCAGTAATCAGACACCTGGGCTGCATACTTTTCTGCCCATTCGAAATCAGATTTATTGAATATAATTATTTTAAGCTCGTTTGCTCTTTTGAGAATTCCCGGTAATGGAGGCTTGAATTTTTTAGGCGAAAGGCAGATCCAGTCCCACTGACCAGTTAACGGCGATGAACCGGAAGTCTCAATATTGGTAGAAAATCCTGCTTTTTTTAATTCAGCGGTTAATGATTCAAGATTGTGCAACGTTGGTTCTCCACCGGTGATTACCGCAAGCCTCGCAGGGTTTTCTTTTGCTTTTGCTATGATTTCTTCGATGCTTTGCAATGGATATTTTCCTTCATCCCAACTTTCTTTTACATCGCACCACACACAACCTACATCACATCCGGCAAGGCGGATAAAATACGCCGCTTTTCCCTGGTGAAAACCTTCTCCCTGTAGCGTGTAAAAGGCTTCCATTACGGGTAACGTGGTGAATGGTGAATGGTGAATGGTCAATGGGTCAATGGGTGAATTGTGAATGTTGAATGTTGAATGTTGAATTGTGAATTGTGAATGTTGAATGTTGAATGTTGAATGTTGAATGTTGAATGTTGAATGAAATCAGTAAACCAACAAATATCCGTGATTTTTATTTTATTGGTTTTAAGTACTTATAACTTATTACTTAAAACTTATAACTTAAAACTTATAACTATTTATCCGCCGCCTTAAAAGTATTCATCAGCAAAGCGGCAATGGTCATTAATCCTACTCCTCCCGGAACGGGTGTTATAAAACTACACTTCGGCGCTACATTTTCAAAATCCACATCGCCTTTTAAACCAAAACCTCACTTTTGTGTTTCATCTTTAACACGGTGAATGCCAACATCAATTACCACAGCGCCATTCTTAACCATATCTGCTGTTACAAATTTAGGACTTCCGATTG
>JBBQWJ010000315.1:0-3214 GCA_038210685.1 Chitinophagales bacterium
TTGTCCTCCTTTACATTGGAGCTTGACATAGCCTGTGATTTCTTTTGCCATAATTAAATTTTTGGTGTTAACGTTCAGGCTTTCGCCTAAACTCCCAACGAATGATTTCTAATAAAGAACTTTTTTGGGAGTGCAAAAGTAAACCAAATAAAATAAATGGCAAATAAAAATTGTAAATAGCCCCTCTTTAACAAACCTGTATTTCCGCCTTTTAGGATCAAAATAAAAAATCGGATTATTTGTTGGTTTACTACTTTGGGTAATATTCTAAAATTAAAAAAGAGTTGTGCACCGCCTGCGCCTGTTTTCATAAAAAATTCCCATCCTTTTAATACGACTAATAAATTGAACTTATTCCAACAATTGAAATATTTGATTTAAAATTTTAAAAACCATGGCGAAAAACACTTCTGTACTTTTGGACGATTATTTTAACAACTTCATAAGCCATCCAATACAAACAGGCGATTTTCTTCAGTCAGAATTGAGTCATTCAGTCTTTTCCTACCTTAGTTCTAAAATTGAAAAAGTTGATTAAAAGATTCTCTATGAAAAGCTGGCTGTAATAAATTCCTTTATTTCTTTCCAATTTTTAATGAATGGTGGATAACCTTCAATGTCAGGATCATTCTCTGCATCTTCAAAATATAAAATGCTGCGCCATAAAAAAAACAGTTGCTTATCATCATATTTTTGGGTAAACCATTTAATCAATTTTTCTCTGCTATATATTTGTAGCAACGCATATACATCAAAAAAATCTTTCTTTTTACCCCTTCCACAGATTGTGTGCAGTTTCATAGCAGCTATGTCCTTCACACTGAAATAGTTTACTCCTTCTGCTACAATAAATGGCTCTAATAAATTAGCCGGTTCATGTACAAAGTCACATTTAATATTGTTAATATTACCAAAAAGCATTCGGCTGTTATTACCGGTATAGTCAAAAGAAAAATTGGGCTGGGTTGTTAAAATAATTTCCAACTCTTTCACATCAAATGGTTTTGGGCAGAATATATCGAAGTCAATGGATTTACGATGACCTATCTGAAGGGCCAGCGAAGTACCTCCGGCTAATGCAAAATTATTTTTTATTATTTCTGTTGTAAAAATTTCCTGTAGCAGCAACCAGACTCCTGTATCAATTGTAGTAAGATGAAGCATGTAGTTCATTTAGAGGTATCCTAAAATAGTGGCTACAAAAATTTATCGTTTTTTTATCCAGCACGTTGCTCTCTTTTACCGCTATAGTTATTTCTTCGTTCGTAAAAAGTTGCAATAGAAAATAAAAGTCCTTCAACAATCCACGACTTAAAACTCTTTCTATGATATAGTTTTTATGTTTTATTATATCTATTTTTTCAAGAGGAGTATCCCAGAATAAATTTTGGGAAAAAGGAAACTCTCCTTTTTCAATTTTTTTTGTAAGCACATTTTCCGGAAGATATTTGAAGTAGGTTGTCATCTTTTTTTGGAACTGATAACAAAAATACTAAAATTCACCGGCTGTATTTTTAGATTCAATTAAATTTATGAGTTGTGCAAATGATGCGAATGCATCAACTGTGTATTTAATCTGCATTTAAACGATCCTGATTATTTTATTTGCGATACTCATTTTATATGCCCACTCTTGCGGCTATCCTTAATCATTATCATCTACTTTCTCACTTGCCATTACCATTCTTATTTCTCCATAAGTAACGCCTGCAGGCAGATTTTCCTTTAAAATTTTGAAACCTTCTTTTCCATGAATCTTCGCCGCATCTTTTATCAATATTTGCTTTTCTTCAGAAACCATTTTATTAATATCAATTTCGCCGCTTGCCACAAAAGCAGATAAATGGCCTTCAATGGTACTTGCCGCCATATTTCTTTCTTTGGCAATTTCAGAAATCGTTTTTCCTTCTTTAAACAAATTAAAAGAAATGATATTTGAAGGCGTTTTCTCTTCTGCAGATTTTTCTTTACGCTCTCTTTTAGGAGTTTCTTCTTTTGCTGCCATGTTGGTTTCAAGATTATTGCTGCTGCAATATTCCATCACCATATCTATAATGTCATCGCCATATTTTTCAGCCTTAGCCTTTCCAAAACCACTCAGTTTCACTAAATCTTTTTTAGAAAAAGGCAAATACGTAGCAATTTCCTTTAACGCGTTTTGGTTGGCTACCATATAAATTGGAATATGGGTTTCTTCCACAATTTTGTCGCGCCAGCTTTTTAAGGAATCATACAATTCCGGGTTGGTAACATCCAAAAAGCTTTGTTTTTTACCGCTTGCATATGCAGAAACTTTTAAGCGCGGAAGAGCATATTTTAATTTATGCTGCAAAAAAGAAGTAACAGAAAAAGGTTCTTTACAATATTGCAAATAATAATTTTGAAAATCTACAGCCAATAACAACTGGTTCAGGTATTCATTAATAATATTAGCAGTTTCCCGATGTTCCGTTACCAAAGGATGATTTTGAATGGCTTGTTGTAATGCTGAAAATTTTGGTTCAAAATGATTGGCCGCATCATTGATCCTTTTTTGCAAAGCCGAATTTTTTTCAATGATCGCCTCCTGCTTCATAAACGGACCAATATGGTATAAAAAATTTAAACCTACTTTTCTATCTGCAGTAAACGAACTTTTAAGGCCATTTATCCATTTCAAAGATTCCGGGTTGAGTTTTTCTTTTTGTTCATTAATTCTAAAATCCAATACGTCCACCAATGTATTTATTTCATTAAAGGAAAATATCTCTTCCAGTAATTGTTGCGTATAAATTTGCCGCGCTCCTTCAAATCTTTCTGCCAAAGAACCTTTAGGGGTAAGCGTTTGCTGCCCCTTGATCACATTTTCATTACTGTAAATTGCCGCAGAAGGAATTTTTGATAAAAGCACAATTCCATCAAGACTGGTGCAACGGCTCAACGCCACATACACCTGCCCGCTGCTGAAAGCAGCTCCCGCATCAATCATCACTTTTTCAAAAGTGAGTCCCTGGCTTTTATGAATGGTGATTGCCCATGCAAGTCGTAATGGAAACTGGGTAAAGCTTCCCATAGTTTCCTGTTCCAGTTTTCCATCGAGCCTGTTTAAACTATAGCGCGAATTTTCCCAGGTTTCCTGGGGCACATAAATATCTTCTCCATCACAATCCACAATAATTTCTTCCTCTTGCAACTTTTTTATCACTCCAATTTTTCCATTGAAATATCTTTTCTC
>JBBQWJ010000316.1:0-3181 GCA_038210685.1 Chitinophagales bacterium
TTTTTTATGCCGGCTTTTTCAAAACGAAATTTTAGGTTTTGAAGAATATTTTTGCGTGTATCGCTAACCGTTAGCTTTATATTTTTAAAAAGATCGTGCGCAAGAATAGATTTACCACCACTTGCCGCGCAACAATCCCAAACTGAAATATTTTCTGCAGGAAGGCCTTCCTGATCCCTCAAAAGATTTATGGTTCTTTGCGAATTATAATCCTGAATCACTACTTCTTTATCAATTGACAGAATGTTACTTACTTTTTCATTATTAGAAAAAGCGAGGCAACTTTTAGTAAGCTTTTCAAAAGAAATGTTTGCAGTTTTTAGTTTATTAAAAACCTGCTTTTCGCGCCCAGGCCTTATTCTGATAAATAATTTAGGTTGAATTAAAAAAGATAAATTGAATTGGTTAATGTTTATTGCATTACTCAATTCATCCTTGAAGGGAAAAATATTTTCAGCGTTAAAAATATCTTCGACAATTTCAACTTTAGCCTGAATACCTTCTTCAATCTTTTTGTTCCAATCCGGATTAAATTCTTCAAGCAGGCGGGAGACTTTCTTTTCCAGGAGAAAAGTTGCTAAAAGCAATTTCTCAGTAACCGTAAGAACTGAACTAACGCCAAAGCCTAAACGAAAATAATTATAACAAATAGAAGATATCGCTTTCCTGTCTTTAGAGCCATGTTTTTTATTTGCTGAAAAGTATTTTTTCAGATACAAATGAAAAGGCTCGTTTCCATGGTAATTTTCAAGCAGGGAAATTGCATAATTTGAATAACGATGAAAATGATTAGCTTTTTCAGCAGAAGGGGGTTCACCTTTATTCATACATAAATTTTGAGATTTCCTGCAAAAGATTAAAGCTGCAGAAGTGCTTTAACAGGATCTTTACCAAATAATAGTTGTTCAGGATTTTCAAGCATTTGCTTTAATCTTACCAAAAAGCTTACAGATTCACGGCCATCAATTAACCGGTGATCATAACTTAAAGCGACATACATCATTGGTTTTATTACTACCTGCCCTTTTACAGCTACCGGTCTCTCAATGATATTGTGCATTCCTAAAATAGCGCTTTGAGGGATATTAATAATCGGCGTGCTCATCATTGAACCAAAAATACCACCGTTGGTTATTGTAAAAGTTCCGCCCGTCATTTCTTCAATAGTAAGTTTACTTTCCCTGGCTTTCGTTGCCAGTTGAACCACTTCTTTCTCAATCTCTGCCATGCTAAGGCTTTCGGCATTTCTAATCACGGGAACTACTAACCCTTTCGGAGAAGAAACGGCAATTGAAATATCACAAAATTCATGATAAATAATATTTTCATCTTCGAGCCTTGCATTTACTGAAGGCCATTCCTGCAAAGCAAAACAACTTGCCTTGGTAAAGAAGCTCATGAAGCCAAGATTTACTTCATGCGTTTTTTTGAAGGTTTCTTTATACTTCGCTCTCAAATCCATAATAGCACTCATGTCCACTTCATTAAAAGTGGTGAGCATTGCTGTACTGTTTTTTGCTTCCACTAATCTCCTGCTGATCGTTTTTCGAAGTTTACTCATTTTTTCAGTCTTCTCCTCCCTGCTGAAAAGTTCTTTACCTATAGCTCTTCCGGGATTTGAAAGCGCATCAAGCACATCGTTCTTCGTTATTTTTCCATGAGATCCAGTGGCTGTAATTCTTGAAACATCTACTTTTTTATCCGCAAGTATTGCCGCGGCAACCGGTGTTGCTTTTACATCTTCTTTTTGGAGACGCTGATTTTCTGCCGGAGTGATTGTTTCAATAGAAGAAGCTTCTGCCTTTGGTTCTGTTTGGGTTTCTTTATTTTTTTCTTCGGCTTTTACGTCTTCTTTTGGAGTGTTGCCGGCCGGCTTTTGTGCCGTTTCATCTATCGTACAAACTACATCTCCAATCTGCAAATCGTCATCCTCTTTGGCAATGGTATGTAAAATTCCTGCCTGTTCCGCGTTGATCTCGAAAGTTGCTTTTTCACTCTCCAATTCTGCAATTACCTCGTCCCTATCTACCCACTCTCCATCTTTTTTAATCCATTTTGTAAGGGTTACTTCACTAATACTTTCGCCTACTGCCGGCACTTTAATTTCTACTGACATGAATTTTTTTTAAGAGATACAAACCTAAGCTAAAATGAGAAATACACAAAAAGCAAACCGAATTGAAAACATTTGTACGGGCAAAAGTAAACCAACAAAAAAAGCATTTTTTCATTCTTTGTTCTTGAGTAAATTATCTTTCTGGCTTAAATTTTGTGAGATCAATTTTTAAATAAAGCTCAGGATTTATTGTTGTTTGCGACCTTTATTCTATTTTTATAATAACAGAATTTATCTAAAACAATTAGGACGTTTTTGTATATGATGAGAAAATTTTTATTTATTGTCTCTAGTATCATTTTTATGGTTAATGCATTGCAAGCTCAATTGATAATTGACTCTGCCAGTTTGATTGTACAATCCAGCGCAGTGGTGGCTGTTACAGGTGATATTTCAAGTGCCAAAAACCTTCCTGACATGGGGAAATTCGTATTACAGGGACTAGATTCACAATCTGTAAATATGAACGGGAAATCGATTCCTAACCTGGAAATTAATAATTCTAAAGGTGTTTGGTTAACAAGCGATATGAAGGTTTCCAATTCACTTGTGTTTACCAGTGGCAAATTCATTATAAACAATCATAATTTCTCTCTTGCCAATATAACAAGTATTTTAGGCATGGGAACCGGAAAATTTATACAAACAGACAGTGCTGGGCAGGTAATTAAAGAAATTTCTTCTAACCTCAATTCAAATGAAATTCCTGTGGGCGCAGGAACAATTTACAGGCCGGCATTTCTTACAACAAGCGGAAGTAATAGCGGAGCCAAAGTAGGCATTCGGGTTTTGGCCACATCAAGTGTCAACAAACCACCTTCAACTACTGATTATTTAAAAACCAACTGGACAATTACCCAAACCGGGATTAACGGTACTTTAAATGTTGCTGCAAAATACAGTGGTCCGACTGATGTCTCAGGAACCGAAAGTAATTTAAAGGGATATTTATTTGACGGTACAGATTGGTCTTCTTCCGGAACTGTAAACACTACTTCAAACACCATTTCATTTCCAATAAGTATCGCTTCGGCTAATATAACCGCAATGGATAAATTTGATCTG
>JBBQWJ010000317.1:0-3181 GCA_038210685.1 Chitinophagales bacterium
CACTTTCATCGATGATTTCTTTTGCCGGAGATTTGCTGCGCTCTTTAATTTCCTTTTCAATCCTTTTCATATCCGGAATCATCGAATCGCCTTCTTTGCCTCCGGCATAAAAAAACAATTTTGAATTTATATTTTTTGCATCCGCGATTACAGTACTGTCAATTCCGGAAGCTGTCCAGAAAGCAGGAGAAAAAATTCCGGCACCGCCAAAAATATTTGGATATTTTAAAACCGCATACAGCGAAATCAGCCCGCCCATTGAACTTCCGGCGATGGAAGTGCTGGTCTTATTTTTTAATGTCCGATAATGCGCATCGATGAAGGGCTTTAAATTTTTTACTAAAAAATCAACATATTGATCGCCTTCGCCTTTCCCAAAATTTTCAAATTCCCATGGATTGTATTCACTCATTCTTTTTGAAAGGCCGTTATCAATCCCAACAACAATCACTTCTTTTTTCCCTTTTTTAAAAATAGAATCAAGGTATTCATCAACACCCCATTCACCTGAATAAGACGTAGCATTATCAAAAAGATTTTGACCGTCATGCATATATAAAACCGGGTAACTTTTTTTCGAACTTTTATAATCAGGAGGAAGGTATATCCAGATTCTCCTCGTTCGTTTTAATTGCGGAATGTAAAATGCGGTATCAGTAATTTTTACATTAGGAGAGGTTGTATGTTTTCTTTCCGGTACTACACTATTTCGTTTAAACTCATCACTCCAGCCAAGGATATTAATATGAATGGTTGTATCAGAATTCAATGTGAAAGTCCGGTTAGAAATTCCGTTGCCGACTGAATCCACCTCTCCTTTTTGCCAGCTGCCGAGTGTAAATTTATATTCGTAATTGCCGGCAGACAATGGAATTGTAATCAAAGAGATACCGGATCTTTCAAAATGTAATTGATAACTTTTATCTGCGGGATTCCATAAATTGAAGTTGCCTGCAATATAAATATGATCCATAGAATGAAGTACAGACGGCTGTTTTACTAAGAAAGTAACTTTGTACTGTGCAAATGAAATCGTGGAAATCAATAACAGTAAACCGACAAATAATGTAGATTTTAATTTTAGCATCAGCTAGGAAATAGAACCAAGAAAATCTTTTATTTTTTGTTGGTTTGCGGAAGACAATGGAACCAATGGCAGACGCAAAACATTTTCAATCAGCTTTAATTCTGACATAAACGCTTTTACTCCGGCAGGATTATTTTCAACAAATAAAAGATCGTAACCAGGAAGTAATTTATAATGTAATTTTTGCGCTTTTTCAAAATCATACTTTAACGCCGAACGTATCATTTCGCTAAACTCTTTGGGAAACGAATTGGCCATAACACTTATCACGCCATGTGCTCCGCAGGCAATCAACGGCAAAGAAATATGATCATCCCCACTAACAAATAAAAAATCTGCAGGCATATTTTTCAAAATGTGCATGCATTGTACTATGTTGCCGCTTGCTTCTTTTATTCCCTGTATTTTTTCGCATTCTTTGGCAAGGCGCAAAGTAGTTTCGGCAGTGATATTGCTTCCTGTTCTGCCAGGAACATTATATAAAATAACAGGCAAAGGCGAAGCATCGGCAATCGCTTTATAATGCTGAAAAATTCCTTCCTGCGAAGGTCTGTTATAATTAGGGCTTGAGCTTAAAATCGCCGTAATATTTTCAAGTTGAAAATCTGAAAAATGAGCAATAGTTTCCTTGGTATCGTTTCCACCAATTCCTAAAACCAAAGGCACACGCTTATTTATTTTTTCAACAGTAAAGTTTACGATATCAATTTGTTCTTTCTTTGTAAGAGTTGGAGTTTCGCCGGTGGTACCAAGGGTTACAAGATATTCCACACCATTGTCAATTACAAAATCGATCACAGTGGCAAGCGAATCAAAATCCACTTCGCTGTTTATTTTAAAAGGAGTTACCAGCGCAACTCCGGTTCCGGAAAGTGTATTTATTAAAGACATTTTATCAGGTATCAATTACCACGTTTACAGTTGAAAAGAAAAATTTATAGAGGTGATTATTTTACAATTTTCAGTAAAAATAAACAAATTGGCTTTTGAATATTCAAACGATGGCTAATAATTATTTATTCATCCCAAAAACCCATCTTATTAAATTTTTCAATTCGCTGTTTTATTCTTTTATCGGGGTCTATTTTTTTCAATTCCTGGATTATCGGTTTGATGTAAGCCTTTAAATTGGCCGCCGCTTCATCGTAATTCCAGTGAGCGCCGCCTAACGGCTCAGCGATAATGCCATCTACCAAACCAAACTTAAGCATATCGTCAGAAGTGAGTTTTAATTGTTCAGCAGCAATTTCTTTTTGCGCCCAACTGCGCCAAAGAATGGAGCTGCAGTTTTCAGGAGAAATAACAGTGTACCAGGAATTTTCCAACATCAACACCCTGTCTCCTACTCCAATTCCCAACGCGCCACCGCTCGCTCCTTCGCCAATAATCACACAAACCACCGGCACCTTCAACCTTATCATTTCATAAATGTTCCTGGCGATCGCTTCTCCCTGGCCGCGCTCTTCGGCTTCAAGGCCCGGAAAAGCACCGGGAGTATCGATCAATGTAATGACAGGTTTATTGAATTTTTCAGCCAGCTTCATCAGTCGAAGTGCCTTTCGATACCCTTCAGGATTGGCCATGCCGAAATTACGCATCTGGCGCATTTTGGTATTGGTTCCTTTTTGTTGCCCAATTACCATGATTGTTTCTCCGTCAAACTGGGCGAAGCCGCCGATCATCGCTTTATCATCTTTCACATTCCTATCGCCATGCAGCTCAAGAAAATTAGTAAACATTTTTACAATATACTCCAATGTATAAGGCCTGTCAGGATGCCTGCTCAGTTGAACCTTTTGCCATGGGGTAAGATGTTCAGTGATTTCTTTTCTTTTTTGAAGAATGTTTTGTTCGAGTTTCTGAATGATCTTTTTATAATCATCTTTCCCCGATTTTGAAGCGAGTTTCTCGTTCTCTTCAATCTGTTCGTAAAGCTCTTTTATAGGTTGCTCAAAATCGAGAAATTGCCTTGCAGGTGCTGCCATTGTGTGTAAAAAAGTTTATTAAATGATGAACCTTAAATCCTGTTTACTTTTTTTCAGGCGCTAAAGTTAAGGTGTCAAAATTAAATAAGAGGCAAAAGCTTAATTTTTC
>JBBQWJ010000318.1:0-3145 GCA_038210685.1 Chitinophagales bacterium
AGCTCCGCATAGTAACTGTGCACAAAATAAACATAAGCTCCTTCAGCAATGCCATTCATCAATAGTGAAGAAAGATCTGAAATTGTATTCCACCCCATGTGAGGAATTTTTACGGGTACCAAATTCTTATTTTGAAAAACAGTATCATCAAACTTCTTCACAGCAGCATTAAAAACACCCAGGCATTTTGTATCACCTTCTTCGGAGAAATTGCAAAGCAATTGCAGCCCGAGGCAAATACCAAGAACAGGTTGTTCTAAAGAAACGATGAGCCGGTCAAGTTTTTTATCTTTTAAATACTCCATTGCAGAAGCTGCATGGCCCACACCGGGGAAAATAACTTTATCCGCAGCTTTTATTTCATCATGGTTATCAGTAACAGTAGCGTTTATGCCTAACCGTTGCAACGCGTATAACACGCTCTGCACATTTCCTGCATTGTATTTAATTATGGCAACTTTCATAATACACCTTTGGTGGATGGAAGTGAATCGTTCAAAGGATCGCGGCGTATCGCCATTTTAATAGCTTTGGCAAATGCCTTAAAGATCGCTTCGATCTTATGATGTTCATTGGTTCCTTCCGCTTTAATATTTAGATTCGATTTGGAGGCATCTGTAAATGATTTGAAAAAATGATAAAACATTTCAGTTGGCATTTCTCCTATCTTTTCTCTTTTGAATTCTGCCTCCCAAACAAGCCAGTTGCGGCCCCCAAAGTCAATAGCTACCTGCGCTAATGAATCATCCATCGGCAATAAAAATCCATATCTCTCTATTCCTCTTTTATCACCTAACGCTTTCAGCAGAGCCTCACCAAAAGCCAGCGCCACATCTTCAATCGTATGATGTTCATCTATATGAAGATCGCCATTGCAAACGATTTTAAGATCCATTCCTGAATGGCGCGCTACCTGGTCAAGCATGTGATCAAAAAAACCAAGACCGGTTTTTATATCGCCTTTCCCACTTCCATCAAGGTTAATTTCCACTTCTATTTTTGTTTCGTTGGTATTCCTTGTATGAGAGACTTTGCGCGGAGGTTGTTTTAAATAACCATAAATATCTTCCCATTTTTGTGTTTCAAGTGCGATCACTTCTTTCAGTTTTTCATGAGAAACCGTAATCTCTGAGGTTCCCAGTTCCTGGAAATTATTTATAAAGAAAGCCTTTGCGCCAAGGTTCTTTGCGAGTTCCACATCTGTAAGCCTATCGCCGATCACAAAAGAATTTTCAAGATCATATTTTTCCTTTTCAAAATAATGTTCCAGCATGCCGGTTCCAGGCTTTCTTGTCGGTTTATTTTCATGCGCAAATGTTTTGTCAATAAATATTTCAGAAAAAACAATTCCTTGTTCTTCAAAAGTTTTCACCACAAAATTTTGTAGCGGCCAGAAAACCTCTTCCGGAAAAACATCGGTACCCAACCCGTCCTGGTTGGTAACCATCACCAGTTCATAATCCAGTTCCTTCACTATTTTTGAAAGATATTCAAACACGTTAGGATAAAATTCAAGTTTCGAAAACGCATCCAACTGGTTGGTAACAGGCGGTTCCATAATGATGGTTCCATCGCGGTCGATAAATAAAATTTTTTTACTCATAAATTTTTAAGGCATTTAATAGTTTTTCATTTTCAGGCTGTGTTCCCACTGTAATTCTTATACAATTCTCACATAAAGGCTCATTGCTCCTGTTTCGGACAATGATTCTCTGCATTAACAGGTAGTGATACAATTTATCTCCATCGGTAACTTTTATTAAAACAAAATTAGCATCCGAAGGATAAACCTTTTTTACAAAATCAAATTCTTTCAGTTTCTGTTCCAAAAAAAATCTTTGTTCAACTGTGTTTTTTATATTCGCATTTACTTCTTTAATACGTTCCAATGCTTCAATTCCTAACAACTGTGATGACTCATTAATATTGTAAGGCGGTTTCACGTTATTGAAAAGATCAATGATCACTTCGGAAGCGAAACCCAATCCCAGCCTTAATCCCGCCAAACCCCACGCTTTTGAAAGCGTATGCATTACGATGAGATTTTCATATTCTGTGAGTTCCTGCAAAAAAGGTTTTTGCCTTGAAAAATTAATGTAAGCTTCATCGATCAATACAATTCCCTGAAAATTATTCAGCAACAATTCAATATCCAACCTGTTGAAATTATTTCCTGTGGGATTGTTTGGCGAACAAATAAAAAGCAATTTCGTATGCTCATCTATTACCGACAAAATACCTTCAACATCCAATTGAAAATCTTCCGTCAGCAAGACTTCTTTTACATCTACTGCATTTATGTTGGCACATACTTTATACATTCCATACGTGGGTGGACAAATGATCACATTATCTTTTCCCGGTTCACAAAAAATGCGAAAGGCAATGTCTATCACTTCGTCGCTACCGTTGCCCACAAAAATATTTTGAGGAGGCACACCTTTGATCTTCGCGATTTGCTGTTTCAGTTTCCATTGCAACGGATCAGGATAACGGTTAAAATTTTCATCTAACGGCGACCCGTAACTGTTTTCGTTGGCATCCAAAAAAACATCTGCGTTTCCCGTATATTCACTTCTTGCCGATGAATACGGTTTTAATTTTTTTATATTTTCTCTTACAAGAGTATCAATGTTTAGTCTTTCCATTTTATTTCTTTAACCGGATACTTACGGCATTTTTATGAGCGATCAACCCTTCTGCCGTAGCCATATTTTCTATAGAACGGCCAATATTTTTTAATCCTTTATGACTCAATTTTTGAAAAGTAATTTTTTTCACAAAACTATCGACAGAAACACCGCTTTGTGTAATAGCCGTCCCGTTTGTCGGCAAAGAGTGATTGGTTCCCGAAGCATAATCACCGGCGCTTTCAGGCGAATAGTTGCCAAGGAAAACACTTCCGGCATTGATGACTTTTTCAGCCAGTTCTTCAGCATTTTCAGAAGCAATGAGAAGGTGTTCCGGAGCATAGGAATTCAAAAAATCAAATGCGTCTTTTTCCTCTTCTATCACCAAAAATCTCCTGTTCAAAAAGCTTTTTTCAATTGTTTCTTTTCTTGGCAAATCAGGTAACTGCAAATGGATTTGCTCAATAACTTTATCGATTATTTGTTTGTTTACTGCCACCAACACTACCTGGCTA
>JBBQWJ010000319.1:0-3144 GCA_038210685.1 Chitinophagales bacterium
ATTCCTGCACAAAGCAAAGGAGCTACGCCTGATAATTCCAACTTCTCAGAAACATGGTATACCCACCTTTCATCAGTTACAATTTGAGTACTATAACCTCCTTGTGCTATTGTTTTATTATCTCTTTCATAACCATTGTAGGTTCCCGTCATTCCTTCCACACAATATTGTTCCATATGATTTACACATGGTTTGCATTCACGGCAGCTATCCACCATTACACCTACACCTGCAAGATTGCCTTCTTTAAATTTGGTAACTCCACTTCCTACTTTAATTACCCTTCCCACAATTTCATGACCGGGAACCATTGGATACATTGAATTTCCCCATTCGTTTCTTGCCTGGTGAACGTCCGAATGGCAAACACCAGAGTACAGTATATCAACCAAAACATCATTTTCTCTTAGTTCTCTTCTTTCAAATTCAAATGGAGCCAATGTTGCTTCAGGCCCTTCGGTAGCATATGCTTTTATTGGTGTCATTTATTCTTATTTTTTGCGGCAAAGTTATTAAACTTCTCATTTACACCCGAAGAAATACCTTCTTTTTGTAAAGGAAATAAAGGAAAACCCACTTCACTAATACAATGCAAATAGCCATCACCACTACATTGTATGGATTTCCTGTGAGCTGTCTGAGCCAGCCAAAGAAGGCATTAGTACTGTATTCCCAGTTTAGGAATCTTCCCGACATATAAATGAGGATTGAATTCATCCCGATAACCTTAAAGAAAAAAGCCCAGCTTTTGTAACCCAATACATCGATGATGTAATAAAACAGCGAAAGCAGCAGAAGGCTTATTCCACCTACATTTAAAACAAAAGAACTTGTCCAGAGATTTTTATTAATCGGGAAATCAAAGTTCCAGATAAGTGCAACTGCAATTAAGATAACGCCGGCAAGCGCCATCCAGCCTGCTTTCTTTTCTTTGCTCATTTGCCCGTTCTTTAAAAGTTGCCCGGTTAAAATTCCTAAAAGTCCCGTAGCAATTGCAGGTATAGTTGACATAATTCCTTCCGGGTCATGAATAACTAAGTAAAGCCTTCCCGGTAAAAAAAGGCGGTCGACATAAGAAGCAAAATTTCCTTCCATCGTTAGATCGCCATGGGGAAACCCCGGTGCGGAAGTAAATTTAAACATCAGCCAATAACCAATCAGTATTCCAAAAAACCAGATGATTTGAGTGCGATATTTTGAATAGATATAAATGATATTTGCAAACATATAAGCCAGGCCGATTCTTCCTAAAACACTTGCAAAACGCATTTTAGAGATTGGTTCTATTACCAGACCATTATTATAAATAATTCCAAGGATCACGAGGATCAAACCTCTTTTAACCACTCTCCATAAAACCTGTTGTCTTGTTTTTCCTTTTTCTAATTCCCGTCCAACCGAATAAGGAGTTGCCACGCCTGCTATAAATAGAAAAAGTGGAAATATCAGGTCGTAAAAATGAAAGCCATTCCACGCGGGATGGGTAAATTGGTTTGCTAAAGTTCCCCAGAAAGGGGTTCCGCTTGCTTTGCTCATGCTATGCATAATTTCGTCGGCGCCCATGATCCAGAACATATCAAAACCACGCAAAGCATCAAGAGAATAAAGCCGGTGTTGAGTTAAAGTTTCTGCCATAATAGTTATTGGTTTTTAAAGGATGTTAGTCAGTAATCTTAATAGAAATATATAAAGTTGATGTCGGCCGAAAGCAATACGAAGTTCTAAAGATAATAGTTTAGATAAAGTCGAGAAAAAAAACTTTTCATCATTTTTGAAAATAAAAATCCGCGCAATAGGTTGATTTACTGTGAGATTAGTTATTTTTTGGAGAAATGACAGGAATTTATTTGCTAAAATGAACTTATTTTGTACCTCATTATTACTAATTGAAAACTTTTACATACATCAATGAAAAATCCTTTTCTAATTTCAATTGCGGTTCTCATTTCAATAGGTGCAACTGCTCAATGTACAGACTCGTTAACTGCAAATGATTACGCACATGCAGAACAATTTTTGTTTTATAATACCTCTAAATATATCGACCATGGCCATGTAAATCCACATTGGATTTCCGCTGATCAATTTTGGTACAGCGATTCAAAAGCAGATGAAAGCGATTTTATTTTAGTAGATGCGGCAACAGGAAAAAAATCGGTGGTATCGCGTCAAAGTTTGCCTAAAGAAACCAGTGAACAGCCGGATAAAAACGAGGTAGTTTCCCCTGATGGGACCAAAGCAGCTTTCATTAAAGATTATAATTTGTGGGTAAAAGATATATCTACCGGAAAAGAAACGCAGCTTACCACTGATGGTGTAAAATATTTTGGCTACGCTACTGATAACGCCGGCTGGAAACACAGTGACAAAGCTATCTTGCGCTGGTCGCAGGATTCTAAAAAGATTGCTACTTTTCAACAGGACGAACGTAAAGCCGGTGAAATGTATTTGGTTTCTACCAATGTAGGCCATCCAAAATTAGAGGAATGGAAATATCCTTTGCCCGGCGATAGCAATATTATTATGATCCAGCGCGTGATCATTAATGTAGACAAACCAAAAGTTATTCGACTGCAAATTCCTCCTGATCCGCATCGCGGCTCTTTGAGCGATGATGTGTCAAGTAGTGGAACTTTTGATGATGTGGATTGGAGCCCTAACGGAGATGAGCTAGCGTTTGTTTCTACTTCGCGTGATCATAAAATTGAAAAGTTTAGGATAGCGAATGCTAATACAGGTGAAGTGCGCGAAGTTTTTACTGAAACAGTTCCTACACAATACGAATCTGGTCAGGGCGCTATCAACTGGCGTTATCTTCCTAAAACCAATGAAATTATCTGGTATTCTGAAAGAGATAATTGGGGTCATTTATATTTATATGATTCAAAAACAGGTAAACTAAAAAATAAAATAACTACGGGTGATTTTGTGGTCACCCAATTATTAAAGGTTGATCAGAAAAACAGGCAATTGTATTTTTTAGCTGATGACAGGGAGAAGGAAAATCCGTACTTTACTCAATTTTGTAAAGTAGATTTTTCGGGAAAACATCTTACCACACTCACACCTGAAACCGGAAATCATTCAATTGATTTATCTCCAAATGAAAATTATTTTATCGACAGTTATTCACAGCCTGATGTT
>JBBQWJ010000320.1:0-3140 GCA_038210685.1 Chitinophagales bacterium
CGTTTCTTCCTCAGTAAAGGCCATATTTGAGAGTTGGTCAAGATCCCGGTAAAGCTGGCGGTCACTTACATGAATATCCGCTTGCATTGCCCATTTTGAAATAATTTCAATGGTAACCGGGCCACGGCGAAGTCGATTGTATATGCGAATCAATCTTTCTAAATGAGCAGACATGGTATATCGAATAGTATTTTTATGGAAACAATAAAACCAATACAAGTATTATGGTTTTCAATGCGTTAAATTCGCATAATCCCTCATTTCTGTTTGATATTGCAAAGCAACAACTCTCGCCTCTTCTGCAAAATTTTCATTTTTTCCCGCGTAAATAATTGCCCGCGAAGCATTAATTAAAAGCCCACAATCCTTATTCAGACCGTATTTGCAAACTTCAGCAAGACTTCCACCCTGCGCACCTACGCCGGGAATCAATAAAAAATGTTCAGGAATAATTTTGCGAATCGAAGAAAGTTCCGCCGCTTTTGTGGCGCCTACCACAAACATCAAATTTTCTTTTGTTCCCCATTCACTTGTTTTTTGGATCACTTCTTCATACAAGAAATTATTACCTATTTTCTGTTGCTGAAAATCCTGGCTGCCTGCATTGCTTGTCAGGCCCAAAACAATTGTCCATTTATCAGCGTATTTTAAAAATGGTTTCACACTATCGCTTCCCATGTAAGGCGCAACGGTAATCGCATCAAAAGCAATTGTTTCGAAAAAAGCCTTAGCATACTGATCAGAGGTATTGCCAATATCTCCGCGCTTTGCATCAGCAATTTTAAAGTGAGTATCCGGAATATAATTGATTGTTTTCTCCAACGCTTCCCAACCTTTTATGCCCCGTGCTTCATAAAAAGCAGTATTGATTTTATAAGCAACACACAGATCTTTTGTAGCATCAATGATTTGTTTATTGAATTGAAAAACCCCGTCAGCAGGGGTTTTCAAATGATCCGGAATTTTTTCAATATCTGTATCAAGCCCTACACACAGGAAAGTTTTTTTCTCTTTTATTTGTTGGATTAAATATTCTCTGTTCATTTTTTTTCTTTATATCGTTTACAGTAAACAAAGAAATGATAAAGATTTTTATTTTAAGAATGAATTGTATCCAATTCCCTTTCAGCAAACTCTTTCACTATTTCTCCAAAACTAAAAACCTCTTCAAAAGTATTGTACAATGGAACCGGTGTTATCCTTATCATATTCGGCTCACGCCAATCTGCAATAACACTATTTTTATTCAAAGAATTAAAAAAATCTTTTCCTTTTTCGGGTAAAAGAATCGAAACCTGGCAACCGTGCTCATTTTCATTTTGTGGCGTAATAATTTCTACTATTTTTTTTGAAAATTTGTTGTTGATGTCGTTTAAAACAAACAGCAAATAAGCGCTTAATTTTTTACCCTTTTCAACAATTTTTTCAAAACCGGCTTCTTCAAAAATATCAAGCGCCGCCTTGTGTGCGGCCATACTGAGAATGTTAGCATTGCTCAATTGCCAGCCTTCCGCAGTGGGTATCGCGTTAAAATCTCTTTTGAATTGAAAGCGTTCATGCTTATCTGTTCCCCACCAACCGGCTAAGCGTGGAAGCAATTTATCTGTAGCATAACGGTTATGTATAAACGCACCAGCAACAGCACCAGGACCGGAATTTAAATATTTATAAGAACACCAACAGGCGAAATCTACATCCCAGTCGTGCAGATGAAGTTCCACATTTCCAACCGCGTGAGCAAGGTCAAATCCGCAGAAGGCGCCACTTTCATGAGCAGCAGCAGCGATTGACTTCATATCGAAAAACTGGCCGGTGAAATAATTTATTCCACCAAAAAGCACCAATGCAAGTTCGTCCGCATTTTCTTTGATGGTGGCAATGATGTCTTCATTTCTTAAAGTGAATTCTCCATCGCGCGGTTTCATTTCAATTAATGCATCTTCAGGATCCAAGCCATGCAACTTCATTTGCGAATCGAATGCATACAAATCAGAAGTAAAGGCGTGGTTTTCACAAAGGATTTTATATCGCTTCTCATCCGGCCGGTAAAAAGTAGTAAGCATCAAATGCAGGTTCACTGTCAACTGGTTCATCACTACAATTTCTTCAGGCTCAGCACCAAGGATAGGTTGTAATTTTTTTGAAAAAACATCATGAAAATTGGCCCAGGGATTTCTTCCATGAAAATGACCTTCAACGCCATAATTGGCCCAGTTCTCCATTTCATCCAGCACATAATTCTGCGCTGTTTTTGGCTGCAGGCCTAAAGAATTTCCGGTAAAATAAATACACTCCTTCCCGTTAAGAATGGGAATATAAAATTTATCGCGAAACTTTTTTAAAGGGTCTTTTTCATCCTGTTGTTTTGCAAATTCGAGGGTGTTTTCAAAATTCATTTTTTTCCTTTTTTTTGTGTCAATTCAGCAATATTACTCTTTGCAAAGGATTTTTTTTAAATTCTTCATCCTGTAAAAATTTCCAACGAATAAAATTTGAATCTTTGCGGCTATATTTAACAGGATGAATAAAGGTAAGAAACGAATAAATTTTTGAATTTAAAAAATTAAAAAACGTCTTTTACCAAAACAAGATCAATGATAGAAAACGATTATTACCTAACGATTGAAAGTACGGCCACGGCTGAGTTTAAAGACCGCGGCAGTAAATTCCTCGCGTACTCTTTTCCAATAAAAAATACCAATGAATTTAAAAAGCATTTGCAACAATTAAAGAAAGAACATCCCAAAGCCGTGCATCATTGTTTCGCTTACAGGATAGGAACCGATGGTAATACTTTCAGAATGAGTGACGATGGAGAGCCTTCCGGAACTGCGGGAAAACCAATTTTAGGACAAATAGATTCAAAAAATCTTACTGACACATTGATCGTGGTGGTACGTTATTTTGGAGGCACTTTACTGGGTGTTGCAGGATTGATCAATGCATATAAAACCGCATCATCATTGGTTTTGCAATGTACGCCGGTGGTACAAAAAGCAGTTGAAATAAAATATGAACTGCAATTCAATTATATAGAAATGAATGATGTAATGCGCATCATCAAACAATTTAATTGCTCGATCCTGAAAAATGAAATGCAACTTTTTTGCAGAATTGAAGCCGGAATTCCCCGCAATAAA
>JBBQWJ010000321.1:0-3130 GCA_038210685.1 Chitinophagales bacterium
GTGCAGGTATTGTTATCAATGTATCAAAGTAAATCGGATAAGGCTAAAGCAATAGTTAAGAAAATAGTAGAAGATAATAAAGATAATAAAATGATTGCGGCTACAAAAGATGCACTTGATAAGAATAGAATGGTAAAAGAACTTTCAGGCAGGCTTGGCGATATGACTCAAGATGATAAACATACAATACTCGATGGAGCAATAACTTTTAGATCTTTATGTGCTAACTGCCATGGTGCGGATGGGAAAGGGTTAGCTTCTGTGGCTGCACCACCTCTTGTTGGAGCAATGCCACTCAACTTCACAGAAAAAAATACTGCAATCAGGATTTTACTAAACGGTTTAAGCGGTCCCGTCCAGGGAAAAACATATCCAAGTGAAATGCCCTCAATGGCTGCTAACAGTGATCGCTGGATTGCCAATGTGCTAAGTTATGCACGGTACGAATTTGGGAATAAGACTTCCGGGAAAAAAGTTCTTTCACCTATAGTCGGTTCAGAAGAAGTAAAAAAAATAAGGGGCGAATATAAGGGGCGAAATCAGTCCTGGACCCTGGAAGAGCTTAAAAATATTAAGTAAAGCAGAACTAATGTGTTTTTAAATAGAGAAGTATTTCCTGGTAATGCAAACAAGAGAATTAAAGAGCAGCAATTAAAAATATTGTGACAGAAAGCAGAAAGGAATGGATAATTTGGATGATGGAAAGAGTGGGTAAGAAAAATGGGAATAATAACGATTGGTCCCGAAAACTTTCGGGAGCAGCAGCATAATAAGCCAATTGGAGATAAAAGATCAGGAAATGTTTAATAAGATGTTAGAGTAGGTTCATTTGAATCCTGTAATGGCCGGTTTTGTAGTGCAACCGGAAGATTGGAAGTACAGCGTTGCAAGAGACTTTAATGGCATACAAGGACTAATTAATTTAACTTATAGTCATAGCTAAAGCACAAGAAGGCTACGCCAAAGCTATGCCTCATTCTTGCGCCAACACGGGGCAACAAAGATTCATCAGGGGAAGCGCTACTTTTTAACTTTTGAATTACTAAGAATAGCAGGGGATTTCCCAAATCATTTGGTCACTTAATAATAGTATATTTTTTACCTAACAAAATGATCATTCTTCCCACGAGCGAATATTAGTAAAGGGGAGTTTTAGCAAAAAGCTACTTGTTAATTCTTTAGGATTGCTGTACGAAGGAACGCCGATTACAATTTGCTGCTGTGGTTTGTTTAAGTCAAGTGTATCGTGGATTCTGTCCCATGCAGAAAAAATAACGGAATAATTACTGTCTGCTTCGCGCCTGGTATTTGAATGATGTATGCCGTGCATGCGTGGTGTAACTATAATTTTATTCAAACGATTTTCAAATTCGTGTGGCAATCTCCAGTTTGAATGATGGAACTGCGTTTCTGCTTCAAATAAAATTTCGTAGAGCAAAACCGTCAACGGAGTTGCGCCTGAAAGAAAAACAAATCCGCCACGAAAAAAAACAGAACCAATCAATTCTCCAAAATGAAAACGAAATGCGGTACTTACATCAAGGTCAACATCCGTGTGGTGTACCAAATGAAAACGCCAAAGTAAAGGAATTTTGTGATTCAATACATGCCATAAATAATTCGTGTAATCCATTATTAAAAAAGCAACAAAAGCTTTTATGAACGGAGGAGCTTTATACTGATAATTAATTCCCCATTTCATTTTTTTATTTTTCTTCGCAAGCCATATCATTACAGGCAATAACACAAAACGAAGCAGTGGAACAGAAGGAATGGCAACTACCGAATTTGTTGTAATACGTTTCCATCGGGGCATTGTTCTTTTTCGTAGCCGACGCCTGCTTTCGGCGATAAATAAAACAACAAAAATGCCTGCTAATATGGGTGTACCTTTTTTATCAAAAACCCGGTTGATAAGCCTCATTAATTGTCTTTTTTAAATAGTGCACAATTACCAAACCAATATTATAGTTTGTGCCCGTGAATTAACTTTCGATGTAATTGCAATAATTTTTTCTGTGGATACCTGAGGTAATACATCAACCAAATAAGGAAGAAAATGCTTTGCATTCTATAAATTCCATTATCAATATATTTTCTTGCCGAAGTAATTACTGCCCGATTCATTACTTTGA
This sequence comes from Chitinophagales bacterium, assembly GCA_038210685.1. Classification (GTDB taxonomy): domain Bacteria; phylum Bacteroidota; class Bacteroidia; order Chitinophagales; family Chitinophagaceae; genus Ginsengibacter. The sequence goes on from JBBQWJ010000321.1 coordinate 2,136, forward strand.
ATTTTCCGTGTTTTTTAATTCGCCCGATAATTTCCTGGTCTTCCATCATTAAAAGATCTTCCCGAAAACCACCGGCATTTTTAAAAACATTTTTGGTAACAAATAAACTCTGATCACCAAAACGAACGGCATTTATATCAAAGCGTGTAAACCAGCAGTTGGCTTTTAAAAACCAATGGTCATAATCGAATGAAAGCCTGTAACAACCGCTGCTAAAGCCTTTTGTTATGCTATCCTGGATGTCTGCAGAGAAATTTATGGGGGGGATGGTGTCAGCATGTAAGAAATAAAGAATTTCATTTTGGGCAAATGAAGCGCCATAATTCATTTGCGCACCTCTGCCTTTTACCGGACTTTTTATTGCAATTGCTGATGCTTCTTTTGCAATGGCAATCGTATTATCTGTACTTCCACCGTCGGTTATTATGATCTCTTTTACTAAATGCAAATGATCATATTCGCGCAATCTTTGAATGGTTTCGATAATAGTTGATTCTTCGTTCCATGTAGGAATTATTACACTGATCATTTCCCATAGTTTGTAAACAAGGCTGAGTAATCTTTCAAATCAGGTTCGGTGTCAATATCTGATAATTCAGGAAGAAGAAAAACGGAAAGATTTAATCTCATCGCAATCGTAAGTGTTTGTGTCAAAACTTTTTCAGAACTCCATTCAATATTTTCAAAAAGTGAAGGATGAAATTGTTTTACGCCCAACAAATAATAGCCCCCGTCTTTCGCAGGGCCGAGAACTACATCGTCGCCGTTTAGTCTTTCGAAGGCAGTGTTAATCATCCCTTCACTCAATTCAAAACAATCAGTGCCAATGATTACTACCTTATCATAACCATTAGTAAACGAACTTTTAAAGGCATTTTTCATTCTCTCTCCCAGATCTTTTCCTTCCTGTAATTCTTTTTGATAAAGATGATTTTCCCAATCATCTTTTTCGTTGATAAAATCTGAATAAAATACTGTTTTATCAACCTTAAGAG
>JBBQWJ010000322.1:0-3125 GCA_038210685.1 Chitinophagales bacterium
AATTGACAACATAAAAATGACCGATAACACATTAGGTTTTGGAAAAAAAATTACTTGGAACAGGAATGAAAAAGCGGTAACAGTTTAGTTGGATTGAATGAAGTGATTTGTCTTTGAATTTATAGTAAACCAACAAATAAAAAGGATTTTCATTTTTGTTTACAACCGATTTACATTCCCAGCCTTAGAGAATATTTGAAAAGCAATCCCATAAAAATAGCTGCTCCAAAGCTTAATAAAGTTCCTATTAAAACATATTCTGTAAGCTTCCTGTCTTTAGCTTCCTTCAGGTCTCCAAATCGAAAAATTGATTTTGCTGCAAGAAGGAATCCTACAGCTGCCCATTGGTTGATAATAATAAAAATAAACACAAGTAACCGCTCAAAAAATCCTATATATTTTCCTGCGCTCTGTAATGAAGCCGTGTCCTGCCCTTCCGGTTCAGGTGTCCACTTTGAAATAAATATTTTCACACCAAACGAAACAGGACTGGTAAGAAAAATAAGGCCGGTGATCAAGAGTAAAAAACTTTTATTTTGAAAAATGAAAACAGGAAAGCTTTTTCCTTCAAGCCACAACCAGATAAGGTAAATAAAAATAAAATGAAGCACCTGGTCGATAAAAAACAACAAGCGCCGGTTACGATCATTTTGTAAAATTAATTTCAGTGAATCAATTATAAAATGAACAAGGGTAATCAGTACCGCGTATTTCCAATATTGCCAGTTCCAAAGAAATAAAAGAACAAGTAAGCCATGAAGCGCTGAATGAACGTATAATTGCCATGCTACCAACTTTTTTGCTTCTTTAGCCTTTACCCAAGGGGCGGGTTGCAACAAAAAATCGCCAACCAGGTGGGCGAGAAATAGTTTAAGCAGAATGTTCATCTCAATAATTTTAGTTTTGATTTATACATTTCGTTTACTTCCATTATTTCTTCATAATACGCTCTCCCAAGCCTGGTGCTGATTGCACTTTGTTTTATACCTATCATCCTTCCCAGTTGTTCTTGCGATTTTTCAGGATTTGCCATTGCAACTTTTACTATTTCTGCAGCATTAATGGTCCAGTTATTCATTGCAATCAAGGCTAACTTCAAATACAGGTTCATCTCCTTGTCAAATTGAGGCCAGTCACTTTTTATACCAAGATTTTGCTTTTCCTGGTTAAGCATTTCAAATTTTTCACCGGAATGCACAAAGGCGCTACCGTTTGATTCGGTGACTTTTGCTGCATTGTAAGTCCTGCTGCCTATGCCTATTGCCATACGCACATTTATTCCTTTCACGGATTTTAAACTGGCTTTTAGTTTCATTGCGACCAGCAGTGCCTCTGCGGAATTATTAATCACTAACTGGAAACTATCACCACGGTATATCTGCCACGATTTAGGAGTTTTACCAATCCGGTTCAATTCCTTTTTCAACGGCGCAAGCCATGTTTGAGGTTGATTTTTTTTTGAGTTGATTATATCTCCGGTAATAACAGAAACCATGGGTAACTTTTTTGGTATCCAAAATCATTATTTCAGCAACCAAATCTATTGCATTTTTAGGCAATAATCAAATTTATTGCACTTTTATGCAATAACTGCAATTATTGCAGATTTCCGCAATACAGAAACCAGGAGGAAATTTTAAGGCAATCAGCAGAAATAAAAATTAGATCACCAGCCAAAATAATCCTTCGCATTATTGAAACAAATGTCACTGATGATTTTTCCGGTCCATTTAATATCGTCTGGCAATTCGCCCTTTTCAATTTCTTCACCAAAAAGATTGCAAAGTATTCTGCGGAAATATTCGTGGCGTGGATAAGAAAGAAAAGAACGCGAATCGGTTAGCATACCAACAAACCGGCTCAGCAAACCCATATTGGACAAAGCATTGATCTGTTTGATCATTCCATCTTTTTGATCTAAAAACCACCATGCAGATCCAAATTGTATTTTTCCCGGAATGGTTCCGTCATTAAAATTACCGATCATCGTAGCCACCAATTCATTGTCGGAGGGGTTGAGATTATAAATAATAGTTTTGGTTAATTGATTATTAAGATCAAGCCGGCCTAAAAATTTCACCATAGAATCACCTTGGGGGAAATCACCAATTGAATCCCATGCGGTATCAGGCCCATACTTCATTTTAGCCCTGATGTTATTATTCCTGAAAGCGCCTACATGATATTGTTGTACCCAACCTTTTTCATGATCCCACATAGCGAAAACAAATAGCATGGCAGATTTGAACTTCAATTTTTCGCCTGCACTAAGTTCATTACCGGCATAGATCCTGTTAAAGATAAAATTGATCTCTTCATTAGAATAATCTTCAGCATAAATATATTCCAATCCATGATCAGAAACCGAACAACCGTTGGCAGCAAAAAAATCGTGACGTTGTTTTAATGCATCAAGATAAGAGTCGAAAGCAGCAATTTCAATTCCACTTACCTTTTCCAATTTATTTAGATATGCTTTAAATTCTGCTGAATCATCTACTGCCATTGCCTTATCAGGGCGGAAAGCAGGAAGGATTTTTATTTCAAATCCGTCTTCTTTTATCTTTTGATGATACTCAAGAGAGTCGATAGGATCATCAGTGGTGCAAACTACTTTCACATTCATCTTGCGAAGTAAATTGCGCACAGAATATTCCTTGCTCTGAAGTTTTTTATTGCACTTATCATAGATTTTTTTTGCAGAGGAAGGATTCAAAATTTCATCCACATCAAAATATCTTTTTAACTCCAGATGCGTCCATTGATAAAGGGGATTTCTCAATGTGTATGGAACCGTCTCCGCCCACTTTTCAAATTTTTCCCAATCACTTTTATCGCCTGTACAATAGCTTTCATCCACGCCATTCGTACGCATTGCGCGCCATTTGTAATGATCACCGTACAACCAAACCTGGGTAAGATTTTCAAAATTTATATCGTTGGCAATTTGCTCTACAGGAAGGTGACAATGGTAATCTATGACTGGCATTTTTGCAGCATAATCATGATATAATTTTTGTGCTGATTCTGATTCCAGCAGAAAATTTTTATTTAAGAACTTTTTCATTATTTGAACAATTTTTAAAAACGTATTTTTTTTATTACAGACTTACTCCCCTCTTCCA
>JBBQWJ010000323.1:0-3125 GCA_038210685.1 Chitinophagales bacterium
ATCACTTTCTTTATGGAAGAATGCAAAAGCATGGGATTAACGGTGCTTGGCCCGGATATTAATGAATCGCAAAAGGGTTTTGCAGTCAACAAAAAAGGAGAAATTCGTTTTGGATTTAGTGGTATGAAAGGCGTGGGCGAAGCGGCAATCGAAAATATTATTGAAGAAAGGGAAAAGCATGGTACGTTCTCTTCGATTTTCGATATGATTAAAAGAGTAAACCAAAGAACGGTCAATAAAAAATCCCTGGAAAGCCTTGCTTATGCGGGAGCTTTTGACTGTTTCAGAGATTTTCACCGTGCACAATTCTTTAATACGGTTCCCGGAGAGAACATCAATTCTCTTGAAAAAATCATCAAATTCGGTAATCAGTACCAGGCTCAACTTCACAATAACACCAATACACTTTTTGGCGATCTGCAGATGGGAGAAGTAATGCCGCCTGCTATTCCCGATTGCCAGCCGTGGCCTTTGATACAACTTCTTGATTTTGAAAGAGACGTGATCGGAATGTATTTAAGTGGCCATCCACTCGATAATTTTAAATTCCTCTTGAAATATTACCAATTTGATACAGTGGCGGAATATAATGAATTCAAAGCATCCATCAATTTGTATCCAAATCCATCAAGATCCTTCAGATTGGCTGGATTGGTTACGGAAGCGCAACACCGCATCTCTAAAAGAGGTAACAAGTTTGGCGTGATGCACCTGGAAGATTATACAGAGAAAATGGAACTTTTATTCTTTGGTGAAGATTATGCAAAGTTCACTCATTACCTCGAGCCAGGCATGGTTATCACCATTTCGGGTACTTTTAAACAACGCTATAACACTTCGCCATATGAATTCAGGATCCAAAACATTTGCCTTTTGGAAAGTGTAATGAAAAGCAGCACTAAAAAGCTAAACATTGAGGTCAACCCGCAAGATATATCCGAAGAAATGATTGGTTTTATAGGCGAAAATGTTCAAAAATTCCCCGGCAACTCCGCACTAAGATTTAATATCTGCGATGATATTTCCAATCTAAAATTCGCCATGCATACTATGGATAACACATTTGAAATGAATGACGAAATGGCTAATTATCTGCAGCATAAACCCGAATGCGAGATAAAAATAGAATTAACATAATGTGGATATGACATTTCAGCATTTGAAAAATATTGGCTTTAACTTTGCACCTAATTAATAAAATTTTTTAAAATAAATAAAAAATAAATTATGGCTCAGGAATATACCGATGCAAACTTTAAAGAAAAAGTTTTAGACTCAGACAAATTAACAATGATCGATTTTTGGGCAGAATGGTGTGGTCCTTGCCGCGCTATCGGCCCGGTAGTAGAAGAACTTTCTAAAGAATATGATGGAAAAGTGAATATTGGAAAAGTGAATGTGGATCAGAACCCGCAGCTAAGTGTAAATTTTGGAATTACCAGCATCCCTGCCATTCTTTTTGTAAAAGAAGGAAAAGTAGTGGACAAACTGGTAGGTTCGCAACCAAAATCCAATTTTGTAAAAAAGATTGAAGCGCTTAAGTAATATTAAGTAAATTGTTTATAAAAAATCTCCGTATAATTGCGGAGATTTTTTTTTGCTAACCAGTAAACAAAGTTTTTTTACAGATTCGTGTTTTATAAGAAAATATTTTTTCTCCCTCCAGGTAAAACCATAGAACTCTGATTTCTCACAAGGGGAAAAAAAACCCCATCCGCCAATGAAAAATCGCTTTTAAAGGCCTTTAAGTTAACAAATTAGCGATCTGGTTGGTTCTATTAGTTGGTATAATGTTGGTAATTATAAAATTAAGTATTACCGATTCCTTATGAATGAATTCAATATCAGCGCATACTTATTTTAACCTGAATTGTATGTTTTATCGTAACTCAATGTTGATTTTATTTTTTTTGATGAATGCCATTTCCTTCCAGGCGTGTAGCGTTAACAAAAATGAAACTTTTCTTTCACCGAAAGAATATGACTTTAAGAATCCATCAATTCTGTATTTAAATGATGCTTTGATCGAAATTTCAGGTGCCAGTTATTATCCGAAAGATTCAAGTGTGTTTGCTATATCAGACGAAAACGGTTATTTGTTTAAAATCCATTTAACCCAAAACATGATAACACAAAAGTGGTATTTCGACAAAAACCATGACTATGAAGATGTATTTTACAAGGACAATATCTTCTACGTACTGGCAAGCAATGGCGATATACATGCTTTAAAATTTTCGGCAAAAGGTGATACGATTACCACGCAAACTACGATTTTCGATACTTCCGGTAAAAAGAAGAACGAATTTGAATCTCTTTATTATGATCCACAAAAAGAATCATTTATAATGGTTTGTAAAAACTGTAAAAGCGACAAATCAGGTAAAATTTCTGCATGGGCTTATAATACTGAAAGTGCCACTTTCACTCCTTCTGTTTTTACAATAAATAGCGAAATGATCGCAAAAAAACTGGGAGTAAAAAAAATTAAATTCGAGCCCTCGGCTGTAACTATTAATCCCCTGACTGGCGATCTTTGGATGTTATCATCCGTTAATGAATTGCTGGTAGTAACAGACAGAAACGGGAATTGCAAGGAAGCCTATTCTTTAAATCCCTCCATTTTTACCCAGCCTGAAGGAATCACTTTTACGCCGGCCGGCGACCTGATCATTTCCAACGAAGCCGGCAATAAATATAACAGGGCCTCATTACTCATCTTTAAACGAAATAAAAAATAAGTTGATGCGAAAATATTTCCTGATCTTTTTACTTTTCTTTTTTTATAAAACTGCATCATCGCAAAGCAATGATTCCATTCAAGCAAGGATCATTTTAATCGGAGATGCAGGCAAGCTCAATTTTGGAAGGCAACCTGTGGTAGATGCTGCCCGTGACCTTGTGCCGCTGGATAAAAAAACTACCGTCTTATTTCTTGGCGATAATCTTTATAAAACCGGATTGCCACAGGATTTTATGCCCCAATACAAAGCAGCAAAAGCAGTTCTTGACTCACAAATTGAAATTGCAAAAGGAACAAAATCAAAAGTGATTTTTATACCGGGAAACCATGACTGGACGGATGGAAGTCCCCACCACCTGGATAACGTTAAAAGAGAAGAAGC
>JBBQWJ010000324.1:0-3066 GCA_038210685.1 Chitinophagales bacterium
AAAAAGATGGGTCAAATCATTTATTTCCAGTTCATGATCAGGGTGAAATTCTTCGTAAAGAAAATAGGTTGACATGCCTTTTACCGGCACAAAAGAGGTTGTATGTTCAAACAATTCTTTGGTAATAAACTTATATTTAAAACGATCATCTCTTTGGCGGTTAAACTCAACATGTATATTATTGTTTTTTAAAAGCCTTTCTAATTTGTCAAATTCAGTTTTAAATTTTTCTTCATTCAAATTTTTTTCGTCTCCAAAAACCGGTTTACCAAGTATCTCATTTATACTTCTGCTTTTTTCATCTGAATTTGCTTTTTCAAATTCCAACACATTTTTTAGGAATTGATTTTCTATATCTGCAGGTAAATCGTTTGAACCTCCAAAAACAGCACCCGATTCAGCCATCATTTTCATTTTCAGGAAATCATTTTGCATCCGTAAATTTTCTTCCGGGTCCTCACTAAATTTTTCTTCTTTGGGCATATCTGTATGGCTCATAACTATTCGGTTTGTATTAAATACCTAATTTAATAAATTTTTTTTGAAATTGATTTTAATAATTTAAACAAATGATTAAAACATTTGGTTAAATGAAAAATATTTTTTTATTTTTGCAAAAGAGTTTTAATAATAAATAAAAAGTGGCGATCAGATCTAAGATAGAAACAGATATTTCTACAGAAGAAAAAATAAAGGAAGCTGCACGTAAAGTTTTTTTGCAAAAAGGCTACTCTGCCACGCGAACGCGCGATATTGCTGAAGAAGCAGGCATCAACCTTGCTTTACTCAACTATTATTTCCGAAGTAAAGAAAGATTATTTCATGAAGTAATGCAGGAAAAAATGCAACAATTTTTTGGTGTACTGTTGTCAATTGTGAACAATGATTCTACAAAACTTGAAACAAAAATTGAATTAATTGTTTCCAACTATATTGATGTTCTTTCTGAAAACCCCGAATTACCGCTTTTTGTTTTAAGTGAAATGAAAGGCCATGGAGATAAAATAAAGAACATTTTACCCGTACAAAAAATTGCCAATAACATCAGTTTTATAGAACAATTAAAAGAAAGACGACCGGATATAAATCCCATCCATTTTTTAATGAATATACTGGGGATGACAGTTTTCCCTTTTGTTGCCAAGCCGGCTTTCAATCTTATTGCAGCTACGCAACAAAGTGAGCTCAATTTAATTTTAAAAGAGAGGAAAAAGTTAATTCCGATTTGGGTAAAAGCCATGTTGAAAGCCAAATAAATTTTTTGTCTTTTAATTAATCAAATGATTAAAGCAAATGAAAAAAATAAAAATATTTGTTACAAGCTGTTTTCTTCTTTTTTCCGCCATTGCAACGGCTCAGACGAATTCTCTCACATTGGATTCCTGCCAATACCTGGCCAAAGAGAATTATCCTTTAATAAAGCAACATCAGTTGATCGAAAAAACCAATGAGTACACCATTGCTAATATTTCAAAAGGTTTTTTGCCCCAAATAAATATAGCCGGTCAGGCAACTTACCAATCGGATGTAACGCAATTCCCTAAAGCAATTCCAGGCATTACGGCACTTACCAAGGATCAGTACAAGATTTATGCAGAAGTAATCCAGCCAATTTATGATGGTGGTGTAGTACAGCAGCAAAAGAAATTACAGGAAGCCAATACCATTGTTGATCAACAAAAGCTGGAGGTTGAGTTATATAAATTACGGGATCGGATCAATCAATTGTTCTTTGGTGTTTTGCTGGTCCAGGCACAACAAAAGCAAAATAAATTGATGAAAAATGATATCCAGCTTGGATTAAATAAAATAAATGCAGCAATTGCCAATGGAACGGCTCTTAAAAGTAGTGCAGATGTTTTAAAAGCGCAGTTATTGCAAACCAATCAGCAAACCATAGAATTGCAGTCAAACAGGAAAGCATTTACAGATATGCTCGGATTTTTTATAAACAGGCAAATCAATGAAAATACTGTTTTTGAAAAACCACAAAATATTATTCCGTCACAAGAGATCAGGAGACCTGAATTGCAGATGTTTGATTATCAAAATAAAATTTTTGATGCTCAAAATAATTTGCTAACTGCGAAGAACAGGCCTAAAGTCAGCTTTTTTGTCCAGGGAGGTTTTGGAAAACCAGCCTTCAATATTTTAAGTAACAATTTCGATCCGTTTTATATTGGCGGGTTGCGGCTCACTTTTCCTATATCGGGATTTTACACCTTAAAAAATGAGCGTGCATTAATCAATATCAATCGCCAAAATGCTTCCATTCAAAAGGAAACTTTTTTGTTCAATACAAACGTGGCTTTACAACAACAAAATGAAGATATAGTAAAGTTGCAGAAGATACTTCAAACAGATGAAGAGATAATTCCACTTCGTACTCATATAAAAGAGACGGCGCTTGCGCAATTAAATTACGGTGTGATCAACAGCAGCGATTACCTGCGTGAAGCGAATGCTGAAAATGCAGCAAGGCAAAATAAAATTTTACATCAAATACAATTGCTGGTAGCGGAATACAATGAACAAAATGCTGTTGGAGAATGAGAAAAATCAATACAAATTCTACTGTTTTATAAAACGAAAAGAAATGACAAAAATAAATTCTCAAATTTTAAAATTGACAAGTTGTATTATTATATTGTCAATTTTATTTTCGGCCTGCAAGGATAATAAGCAAGAATATGATGCGTCAGGAACCTTTGAAGCTACAGAAATAATTGTTCCGGCAGAAGCGAATGGCATAATTGAAATGTTCAATGTTTACGAAGGTGAAACTTTAGATTCAGCTCAACAAATTGGTTACATTGATACTGCTCAATTGTATTTGAAAAAGAAACAACTGGAAGCGCAGATAAAAGCTACAGGCGCTAAACTTCCAAATATTGCTGCGCAGACTGCGCAGTTTAAACAACAAGCAGCAGTAATTCAAAGCCATCTTGATTATTTAAAAAAAGAACAAAATCGCGTTCATAATTTAGTAAAAGCTGACGCGGCTACTCCGAAACAGTTGGACGACATCAATGCACAGGTAGAAGAATCGCAACAACAATTGAAAGC
>JBBQWJ010000325.1:0-3055 GCA_038210685.1 Chitinophagales bacterium
TTATAATTCCTTCTACGAAAATGTACCTGGCACTCAAAAGATTGATTCAACGATAAAATATTCAGAAGATTTATACAATTATTACAACCGCTATTTATACAAGCAATTGAAGAAGAAACCTGAGGGAACAAGATTAGTTACTTATCATAGTTTTGGCAGCGAAATACCCGCAGGTTATGAAGTGGTGAATACCGATTACAATGAGTTTTTAAAATTCTGGATCAAAGTGTGATGACTATGCGATTCAATTAATAAATGATGGAATGAAAATAATCAGGTTCTTTATCAAAAAATTATTTCTTTTATTTTTTCTCACGGGGTTTTTTAAACCATTGTTTTCACAGGCAGTAAATAAAGGAATTATTCGAATTCTTTATTCGCCCGATCAACCTTTAAATACTTTTATTCCCTCAAAAAATATAGGCGGTGCCGTTGATGGCCACTTTAAAGGCGACATTGATAAAATGCTAACTTCCGGAAATATTTCAGAAATGAAATTGGCGGGATTAAAGCCAGTAAGTTATCGTTTAAGAACAGAACTGGCAGGAGAGGTGTGGCACTGGAATCCGGCCGGAAAATGGAGCGATAGTCTTCATCAGCAAGGCTATTGGATTTCTGATACAGTTTCTAAAAAACCGATTCAACTTTCTCATGGTTATCGTTTGCCAAGAAGAGGCAACACAAATGACCAGGCTAACAATGATGGTTACTCGAGAATTTCAGACGGAGATTCATCAACTTTTTGGAAAAGCAATCCTTATTTGGATTCTTTTTATACTCATGAATCAAATAGACTTCACCCTCAATGGGTAATTGTTGATCTGGGAAAAAAATACCGGGTAAATGCTGTGCGAATTCGCTGGGGAAACCCTTATGCATTAAGCTACAAAGTGGATTATGCAAAGGGAAACGATCCACAATATTTTGATCCTTTTGAACCGGGCATCTGGCATTCTTTTTCACAAAACGAAATTGACAACAGTAAAGAAACAAATAACATTAAAAAGATTTCTAAAAAGCCGGTATTCGTACGTTTTATAAAATTTTCTTTTACAGAAAGTTCATATACCGTTTGTAAAATCTCCGACGACATAAGAGATAAATTAGGCTTTGCGATAAAAGAAATGGAAGTAGGAATCCTGGATGCAAAAGGCACTTTTCAGGATTATATTCATCATTCACCAAATCATAATCAAAGTGTAGTTTATGTGTCGTCTACTGATCCCTGGCACACAGCAAAAGATATTGATTACAATACAGAACAGCCGGGAGTGGACCGTTTTTTTACGGACGGACTTACTGCCAACAAGCCTGCTTTAATGCCTGCTGCACTTTTATACGATACGCCGGAAAATGTTTTCTCATTAGTAAAATATCTTGCGGCAAAGCATTATAACGTAAAAGAATTTGAAATGGGTGAAGAGCCTGAAGGCCAGTTGGTTTCACCGACAGATTATGCTGCACTTTATTTTCAATTGGCAAAGAAAATAAGAGATTTGGATAACAGCATTAAATTCGGTGGTCCAGGTTTCGCTTCGCTTTCTTCTACTGAAGAAGATAGTACCACTTTTACAGAAGCAAAGTGGACGACGCTTTTTTTAAATTATTTAAAAAGCCACAATAGGCTTGATCTCTTTAACTTTTTTTCTTTTGAATGGTATCCGTTTGATGATCTTTGCGCGCCTTCTTCACCCCAGTTAAGATCAGCTCCTGGTATGCTTTCCTCTGCAATGAAAAATATTCAAAATATTTTGCCCGTAAATACACCTATGTATGTTACAGAATATGGATATTCGGCCTATGAAGGCAAGCCTGAAGTTGAAATACAAGGTGCGTTGATGTATGCAGATATTCTGGGAAAATTCATCGAATCAGGTGGGAGTAAAAGTTTTTTGTATGGATACGAACCCGCTTTTCTTCAGCAATCCTTTAATTGCGGATATGGCAATAACATGTTATTAGGATTGAATGATAATGGGAAAATTAAATATAAAACTGCCGCTTTTTATACAACCCAAATGCTTACTCATTTTTGGGCGCAACCGGAGGATTCGGCCTTAGAAATTTATCCTGCAGATTGTCATTTTCAAAACAGAAAAAAACAATCAATTATTTCAGCCTATGCGCTTCGTTCGCCAGCAGGAAGATGGTCTGTAATGCTTTTGAATAAAGATCCTAACAAAACAATGAATGTAAATATCAATATCGAAAATACATTTTCAAAAAAAATAATTGCATGGAAGCCCAATCGATTAGTACAATATAGTAGAGAGCAATATCAATGGAAAGCAAATGGAGAAAATGGTCATCCCTCTAAAAGCCTTTCGCCTGTTATAAAAAAGATCAATAGCGATTCAAATATTACATTGCCGCCATTTTCTTTAACGGTGATTAACTAAAATTAAAATAAAAATTGTTACTTTTTGTTTGTTTACTGTTAGGATTTAAATGAGAATAAATGTATAAATAATGAATCTAAAAAGAAAAATTCTAACTTCAGTCTATCCATTACAAATGAAACTTTCTAAATTAACAGGTATGGGAATAAATGTTTATGAAAATAAAGACAAAGTTGCAGCGCCAGTGAATTTTTATTCATTAAAAGCAACATTAAATAACGGGGAAGAAATCTCTTTTGAAAGATTTAAAGATAAAAAAGTGTTGATTGTAAATCTTGCTTCTCTTTGTGGTTTTACGCCTCAGTATACTGAGTTGCAGGAATTGTATGAAAAGGCTGAAGGGCTTGTGATACTTGGGTTTCCGGCAAATAATTTTGGTGAACAGGAACCGGGAAGCGATGCCGAAATCGGTAATTTTTGCAAACTAAATTATGGTGTCACTTTTCCATTATTTAAGAAAGACGATGTTACCGGAAATCATAAGCAATTCGTTTATGAATGGCTTTCTGATAAATATAAAAATGGTTGGAACGATATTGAGCCTAAGTGGAATTTTTACAAATATCTGGTTGATGAAAACGGAAATCTCGAAAAAGTTTTTTCGTCTTCAGTTTCACCGAAGGATCTAAATCTATAAGGTTTTGCCTGGCTAATTC
>JBBQWJ010000326.1:0-3011 GCA_038210685.1 Chitinophagales bacterium
TCACCAACGGCTGAAGTTAATTCTAATTCAAAGCCAGCGTTTGGCTCAATTCGCTTTGTTGGTGAAGCTGGCTCACTTTTCCTTCGCTCAATACCAACAAAGGGCTCTTTTATCTATCGGGAAGACCAACAAGGGAGTGAATACAGCACCTTCAGGTGGTTTGCATACCCTGTCTGTACGGCGTATGCGGTAGGCCTGCTACCATCTTCTATACAACATTGAAAAGAACTATCATCTTCTTCTCATTCGTGACACACCCTACGGAGGCTAAAAAATATGGTTTGGGATTCTGCTTTGGGAATTGATAACGGGCCATACAACCGCGACCATGGCATTGCGTATATCGGTAACAACGGAACGCTGATTTTAAACCGCGGCGGTTGGGAGGTGATTGAAGAAAAAGGAAGTAAAAATAAAGTGAGCAAACCTTTTGCACCGTCAGTAGATAACGGTGTTGATAAGCATTGGGAGAATTTTGTAAGCGTGGTTAAATCAAGAAAGTTCGAAGATTTACATTGTCCCGTTCAGGCTGCTGCTCATGTAGCCACGGTTGCACAAATGGGAAATATCGCCTTCCGCAGCGGAAAGAAATTAGAATGGAACGCAGCAAAAGAACAATTTAATGATAATGCCGTCAACAAAGAATATTTTATGAAAGAATATCATAACGGTTATCAATTGCCCAAAGTTTAGCAGCAACATTTTATCGATAGTAAACCGATCAATAAATTAAATTTTTGCTTTGTTGATGGGCACGACATCTTTGGCGGAGGTCTTATATGTTCTTTTTCAGGATGATTGATGTTACACCTATCTTTGCAAAAAGCGTTTATTATGGTCAACTCCTACGACGCGTTTGCAAAGCAAGAATTAGATGCGTGGCAAAAGAAAATGCTACGAAGGCCATCGTTGTTTGATAAACTCTCTAAAAAACTTCAAATCAAATTCAACAGTTGGATACCTGAAAAAGTACATCGTGGAATTACAGTTACTATAAAACAAATGGTGCGAGGGGTTTTGTTTGGTTCAAAATACACTACGGCTCATCCTTTACAAAATACAGACCTGCTCACCCGTGAAGAAGCGGTTAGAAAGAAAATAAATATTTATAGAAAAACAGCAGCTATAGAAGGCGGTATTACCGGTGCGGGAGGTATTTTAATGGGATTGGCTGACTTCCCGATTTTACTGACCATCAAAATAAAAATGTTGTTTGACATTGCTGTATTGTATGGTTTTGATGTGAAGGATTATAAAGAAAGGTTGTATTTGTTGCACATATTTGAGTTGGCTTTTTCGAGTGCCGCACATCGAAAGAAGGTGTACCTGCAAATGATTAATTGGGAAGAGCAACAAAAGAATTTACCTGAAGATATTAACCAGTTCGACTGGCGAAACTTTCAGCAGGAATACAGGGATTATCTTGATGTGGCCAAGATGGCTCAGATGATACCATTGATAGGCGCGCCTGTTGGTTGGCTGGTAAACAATCGCCTGGTTAAGAAGTTAGGCCGCACAGCAATGAACGCATACAGGATGAGACTTTTTGTTAATTCATTAGCAGTAATTGATGAGGAATAATTTTTCTATCTTTAAAAAACCAAAGCCATAAAAAAATTATATGAACAGGAGAAACAATAGCATTCTTTATCTGATTCTTGGACTATATTCGATAATGGTAAGCTGGTATTACAATCACTCAATTCTGTTGCTAATTGTCCATTATATTTTCTGGCCCATTTATTTACTATACGAATTGCTTAGTGGCCGGTTAGCCCATAATATGTGGAAAATAATTCCTGAGTCTTATTTCCATTGAACTTTGCTGTGGGCTTAAAATATGCTACATGACCATTTCAAAATTTATATCAAACCAACATCCGGAAAGGCAGAAGATTTTAAATGATATTCATGAAATTATTATTGAAACAGACCGGGGCATTAAAGCTAAAGTAGAGCCGATGATGGGAAAAGAAATGATTGTTTACAAAGCAACCGGCACTTTTAAATATGGGCTTTCCAGTGTAAAAAATTATATGTCATTGCATGTAATGCCCATTTACGTTTCTGCAACCTTGTATTCGAAGTATAAGAACCTTTTAAAGGCAGCGGGTTTTCAAAAAGGTTGTATTAATTTTAAGAGCGAAGCCGACATGCCGTTAAACATTTTAAAACAACTAATTGAGGATTGTTCAAAAATTGATCTGCAAAAAATCAGAGAAGACTACATTAAATCCAAAAAGACTTTACCGAAATAAAAAATGATAACATACTTTGGTGTTTTAAACTACAATGTGTACACGTAGGGAACAAAAGTTTCCCGAATGTGTTGCCTTTTATGAATGTCAGGAACCCCAAGAAAATGAGGGCCGATATTCCACTTTTACCAAAAAAAGCCCGTGTGATGGAACAGAAAAATCGGCTTTTGTACAATCCCTGCTTTCAATAATATTTTTAAATTCTGTAACACTAATTTTTCCAGTGCCTGCGCGGAGCATCGTTCCAACGAGCGCCTTTACCATTCCACGTAAGAAGCGGTTTGCTTTCACTGTGTAGATCAACAGGTTTTTTTCTATGGTCCATTCACTTTTTTCGATGTTGCAAATGAAGTTATGAACCTGGGTGTTTCTCTTACTAAAGGAGGTGAAATCTTTCTTGGATGAAATTATTTTGGCACATTCTTTTAATATTTCCAAATCAACTTTATAAGGAAAATAAAAAGCCCTGTCTTCAACAAAAGGGTCTTTATTTTTATAAATGAAATATCGATACTCTCTCGAAACAGCATCAAAGCGGCAATGGGCGTCATCTGCAACGGGAAAAACTCTTTTTATAACTATATCGGCAGGCAGAATTGCATTAAGGTGATAAACGGCCCCGGCCTCCTCTAAATCTCCACCGGGGGAGGAGACTTTTGAACTCTGCAATACACCTGAGATTTTATTTTTGATTAATGGCTGTTCAGCATCAAAATGAAAATAATTTTGAAGGGCATGTACACCTGCATCAGT
>JBBQWJ010000327.1:0-2986 GCA_038210685.1 Chitinophagales bacterium
ATCTGCATTGGCAAAAGATTGGGGAGTACAGGGTTTGATGCTATTGCCTCCCATGCGTTATAAGAGTGATCACCGCGAAACGGTTGAATGGTTTAAGAGTATTGCCAACGCGACTGATTTGCCAATTATTATTTACAATAACCCCGTAGATTATAAAGTGTTGGTCACTTTAGACATGTTTGATGAATTAAAAGAATGCAAAAATATACAGGCCATAAAAGAATCGACAAGAGATGTTACCAACGTAACGAGATTACGAAATCGTTTTGGAAACCGCTATAAAGTTTTATGTGGTGTAGATACTTTGGCGATGGAGGAACTTTGTCTCGGCGCTGATGGTTGGGTAGCAGGTTTGGTTTGTGCTTTCCCAAATGAAACGGTAGCGATTTATCGTTTGGTAAAAGCAGGAAGAATAGAAGAGGCAACAAAAATATATCAGTGGTTTATGCCATTGCTCGAAATGGATATTCACCCAAAACTGGTGCAATATATTAAACTGGCTGAAAAGCAGAATGGGATCGGGAGTGAGGCGGTGCGGGCTCCACGCCTTATCCTGGAAGGAGAGGAGCGTGATAGAATTTTGAAAATTATTGATGATGGAATTGCTTCACG
Source organism: Chitinophagales bacterium (assembly GCA_038210685.1). Classification (GTDB taxonomy): domain Bacteria; phylum Bacteroidota; class Bacteroidia; order Chitinophagales; family Chitinophagaceae; genus Ginsengibacter. The sequence continues at coordinate 613 of JBBQWJ010000327.1, forward strand.
GCCAGAGCTTCCTGATTATTTGAAAATAAAAGTATAAAGTGATTTTAATCTATAAAAAATAAATAAAATGTTTACAGACGCAACTTCAGAAGAAATAAATAAAGCGATGGAAAATGCATGGGAAGCATTTCATCAATATAGAAAAATGCCTTTGAAAACCCGCGCCAATTTTATGCGCGCTATCGGGGAAGAATTAAAAAATAACGAAGATGTGTTAGTTCAGTCAGCAATGAAAGAAACCAATTTACCCGAAGCAAGATTAAAGGGAGAATTAGCAAGAACTATTCTTCAATTAAATCAATATGGTGAGGCCGCAGAAAGTGGTGAATGGTTGGAAGCAAGAATTGATACTGCCGCGCCGGATAAAAAGCCACCTAAACAAGACATTCGGAAAATGCTGGTGCCACTTGGCCCTGTAGTGGTTTTTGGTGCAAGCAACTTTCCATTTGCCTATTCTACTGCAGGCGGCGATACAGCATGTGCTTTTGCAGCCGGTTGCCCCGTAATTATAAAAGCGCATCCTGCACATGCACAAACCTCGGAATTGGTAGCTGAAGTGATTTTAAATGCAGTAAACAAACAAAAACTGCCAAAAGGTATTTTCGCACATATTCATGGAGCAAGTATTGAAGTAGGAAAAGCCTTGGTAATGCATGAATACACCAAAGCAGTTGGTTTTACGGGATCTTTTGGAGGGGGAAAGCAATTGTTTGATTGGGGTAACCAGCGTAAAGTTCCGATACCTGTTTTTTCAGAAATGGGAAGTGTGAATCCTGTTTTTTTATTGCCGGAAAAACTGGCAAATTCTTTTGATGAGATTGCTACAATGTATGCGGGTTCTATTACACAGGGCGTTGGTCAATTTTGTACTAATCCCGGATTGATCATTGGAATAGAAGGAGATGGACTACAGAAATTTATAAAAACTTTGGGTAAGGAAATAGAAAAAGTGGCTCCTTTAAAAATGTTACATCCCGGCATAGCAAAAGCATTTGATGAAAAAAGAAATACTGCTTTAGGTCAAAATAATGTAACGACTGTTTCTGTTTCAGAGATTCCTAAAAAAGAAAATGAAGGAACGCCAACTGTCGCCACTGCAACAGGAGAAGATTTTTTGCATAATCCGATTTTGCACCAGGAAGTTTTTGGTCCATATTCTTTGGTGGTACGTTGCAAAGACATGCAGGAAATGATTGATGTTGCCAAACATCTCGAAGGACAATTGACTTCCACTTTAATGGCAACGGATAATGATATTATTTCCAATGATGAATTAATAGAAGCGGTAAAGAATATTTGTGGAAGATTTATTTTAAACAGTGTGCCCACAGGCGTGGAAGTTTGCCTTAGCATGCAGCATGGCGGACCTTTTCCGGCTACCAGCGATTCAAGATTTACTTCTGTAGGTGCAGATGGAATCAAGCGTTTTGCAAGGCCGATTGCATTTCAGAATTGGGAAAACAAATTGTTGCCTGATGAATTAAAAAATGAAAATCCATTACATATCTGGAGGACGGTGAATAATAAATTGACTAAGGATACTATTCAGTAATTTTTTTTAATTTATTAAATAGATGTTATCAAATCCCATCACCAAAAAATATCCCAATTCTACTTTAAATCGATTTAGCGGATCAGTATTTCATTGTATAGATTCACATACCTGTGGCAACCCGGTGCGCCTGGTTGCTGATGGCGGCCCTGCGTTGGAGGGAAATACGATGAGCGAAAGGCGGCAACATTTCTTAAAAGAATATGACTGGATAAGGAAAGGATTAATGTTTGAACCTCGCGGACATGACATGATGAGCGGTAGCATTTTATATCCGCCATGCGATCCTGATAATGATGTAGGCGTATTGTTTATTGAAACAAGCGGTTGCCTCCCGATGTGCGGCCATGGCACTATCGGCACTATTACCATTGCTATTGAAGAAGAATTAATCAAACCAAAAATACCTGGTCGTATATTAATGGAGACGCCTGCCGGTTTAGTAACGGTTACCTACACACGAAATGATAAAAAAGTTTCTTCGGTTACATTAACCAATGTGCCTTCATTTCTTGCTGCAGAAAATATAGAAGTGGAATGCCCTGACCTGGGGAAATTAAAAATAGATGTTTCTTATGGCGGAAACTATTATGCCATTGTTGATGTCCAGGAAAATTTTGCCGGAATTGAAAATTATTCTGCAATCCAACTGGTTGGCTGGAGCAGGGAACTAAGAAAAAGGATTAATGATGAAAATGAATTTATTCATCCTGAAAACCCAACTATTAATTCCTGCTCGCATATTTTGTGGACCGGAAAAGTTTTGGATAAAAACTCAACGGCACGCAACGCGGTTTTTTATGGAGAGAAAGCCATTGACCG
>JBBQWJ010000328.1:0-2973 GCA_038210685.1 Chitinophagales bacterium
ACTGCTATTGACTTTGTGTTCGAAAAATTTTCTGATTCATTTTTTGATAAACCGGCAAAAGAGCTCAGGAAAGAAATTGAAAAAATTATTTTGGCAGTAAATCACAAACCTTTTTTAAAAGAAAGTGAATCTCACCAAAAATTCATCGCTTCACAAATTCAAAATATACTAAGAATTGAAAGTGTTTATCCTTTTATCAATCTTTCCAAAGAAAAAAAATATTTTATAGAATAGATTAAAACAAAAATCTTGGTAATTTATTGATTTACTGTAAATTATTTATTTATATTTTTATTGGTACAATGTTTGGTAGTGGTGGGCTAACTAAAAATATAAATATGAATTATTTTAAAAAAATACTTTTTGCTATCCCTTTGGTTGCTTTTTTACTCATGGGATGCAATGCTACCAAAACGCAAAAAGGGGCAGTTATTGGTGGAGCTGCAGGAGCCATCGGAGGAACAATAATCGGTAAGGCTGCAGGAAATAAAACCCTGGGAACAATCATTGGTGCTGCAGTTGGTGGCACTGCCGGTGCTATTATTGGTCATGATATGGATAAACAGGCCGAACAAATTAAGAATGAAATCCCCGGTGCAAAAGTTGAAAGAGTGGGAGAAGGAATTCAAGTCGAATTCAATGAAAAAATACTTTTCGCTTTTTCAAAATCAGACCTCGGCGACGTGGCGAAAACGAATCTTAATAAACTGGTAACCGTACTAAATAATTATCCTAATACAAATATTGAAATACAGGGACATACTGATAGCCGTGGAACGGAAGAATACAATATGGGATTATCTTTGAGGCGTGCAAATGCTGTACGTGATTACCTGTCATCCCAGGGAATTGTTTCTTCAAGAATGACTGTGAAAGGTTATGGTGAAACTGCGCCTGCTTATTCAAATGATACTCCGGAAGGAATGGCTCAAAACCGGAGAGTAGAATTTTTAATAACTGCAAACGATCAAATGAAAGCTGACGCTGAAAAGCAAGCGAGTAACCAGTAAAATAAAAAACCTTCCGGGTTGAATAAATCCGGAAGGTTTAAAATAAAAATCTTTGGAATTTATTGATTTACTATTAACTACTGTACATCTTGAGTCTCCTCATTAAATTTTATTCCATTCAATTCCAGTTCGTGTAATACGGGTTCATATATTTCAGGAACTACAGGAATATGCAAGCCTGTTATTCTAATTTTATTTTCAAGCATTAGTTTTGCAGCAATGCCTAAAGGTAGTCCAACGGTTTTTGCCATTGCTGTGTGAATTTTATCATATCCTTTTACGATCAGGCAACTTCTTGTTTCTTTATTTTCCCCATTCATTACAAATTGGATTTCATGCAACATAATGATCATGTCTTTGTCGGTTGCCTTCATTACCAGGTTTTTTTCCAGGAGATGTTGAAGCAATGAAGCTGAATTGGAAACAGGCTCCGGAAGATTTTCTTCACTACGCAATGAGATAAAATCAATTTGTTTTAAAAATTCTGAATTAAAAAAATCATTCTCGTTATAACCTGCCTCGTTCTGCCCTAGTTTTTCTTTTTTTAATGCAAACCAATCTGCAAAGGTTTTACATTTTTTAATTCCTTCGTGATCATTTTTGTTGGTAAGATCAAGATGAACTATTTTATTCCATCCACGGCAAAAAGCGGGATAGCGCAAAGTAGCTCTGATAAAAGTATTTATTCCACGCAAGTGATAGGTATCGATGTAAGAAAGTGAATCCCTGTTGGGGTACCATGCTAAAGAACCGATGCCGGGCACATCCACCATTTTATTTTCATCCTGGAAAACGTGAGAATACAGCACTTCTGTTATTTCTCCGTTTTCTTTATAAAATCCTCCGACACTCCCTGCTGCTACTACGTTTACGGGGTTCCAGGTTATTTTATAATGCCATGGTGTATCATCGCATTCCGGTGACATTAAACCGCCGCAATATGATTTGAAAGAAGTAATTATTCCGCCCTTATTTTTTATTTCATTAATTATTTTCATAGCGCTCATGTGGTCAATACCTGGATCCAATCCCATTTCACCAATGAAAAGCAAGCCTTTTGCTTTGATTTCATCTTCAAGCGAACGCACATTTGCATCTATATAAGATGCCGTTAAAAGATTTTTTGAAAAAATTAGACAATCCTTGGCCACTGAAAAATGTAGCGCCGGTGGAAGCATTGAAATTACAATATCAGCCTGGGAAATAAATTCGTGACGTTTCTCTGCGTTGGTAACATCAAACGAAACCGCCTTTGCGCTTGGAAATTGGTTGGTTTTTGATTGTGCCAATGAAAGATCTGCATCGCAAACAAATAATTTCCAGTTATTCTCCTGACAACTTTTTCCGAGATATTCAATTAGCGAGGTAGACGATTTTCCGGCACCAAATATTAATATTGTGCTCATGCTGCAAAGCTATTGATTATGAGGTAAGATTATAAATATTGATACAAGAATTATGAATGTTTTTTTATAGAAATAAATATTAAAAATAATAATGGATGCATCTATAATAACTAAATAAAATATCCACATTATCCCTCCGCAACTGGTGAAAAGTATATGGTAAAAAAATGAGTTTATTAAGGAAAAACAGGCTTAAAAAAGTATATTTGCCGATAGTAAAAAATTATGGAAACAATAGATGAAGAATTGCCGGAAAACGGCTCGTCAAGAGGAAGAATTATTCCTGTAAATATTGAAGAACAAATGAAATCCGCTTACATCGATTATTCGATGAGCGTGATTGTTGGCCGGGCATTACCCGACGCCCGTGATGGCCTGAAACCTGTTCATCGTCGTATTTTATACGGGATGTATCAAATGGGTAATACTTATAATAAACCTCATAAAAAATCGGCCCGTATCGTCGGTGATGTAATGGGTAAATTCCATCCGCATGGCGACTCTTCCATTTATGGCACTTTGGTCAGGATGGCCCAGGAATGGAGCATGCGTTATAC
>JBBQWJ010000329.1:0-2967 GCA_038210685.1 Chitinophagales bacterium
AACTGCTTCCACATTCTGTATTGGGAATAGTTTCCAGGGAAATCTTTTATTTCGCCATCTCCTTCAAAGGCAAAAAGATGATCAACCAAACGATCCATAAAATAACGGTCGTGACTTACGATCAAAATACATCCCGGAAAATCCTGCAAAAATTCTTCCAGGGTTCTCAATGTTTGCAAATCCAGATCATTTGTTGGTTCATCCAATACCAAAAAATTAGGATTTTTAAACAAGATACTTAGCAGGTGCAATCTTCTTTTTTCTCCGCCACTCAATTTGCTCAACGGTGTAAATTGTTGCTGCGCCGTAAATCCAAATTTTTCCATAAACTGCGACGCACTAATCTTACTCCCATCAGCCAACGGAAAAAATTCTGCAAAATCTTTTACATATTCTATCGCTCTTTTATCTTCTTTGTATTGTAATCCTTCCTGCGCAAAATTTCCAAATACAATGGTATCACCATGATTTATTTTACCGCTATCCGGAGGAATAAGATCTAAAGCCACTTTCAAAAAAGTAGATTTTCCTGTTCCGTTTTTTCCCACTATTCCTATCCTTTCTCCTTTTTTAAAAGTGTAATCAAAACCTTTCATGATCACCTTATCACCATAAGCTTTGTACACTTTTTTCATTTCAAGCACTTTCCCTCCCATTCTTGTCATCTTCACCTGCAATGAAACTTCTGCCACTTCCTTTTTCTGATTCACTCTTTCTTCAACCTCAACAAAAGCATCCTGCCGGCTTTTGGATTTTGTGGTGCGTGCTTTTGGTTGCTTGCGCATCCATTCCAACTCTTTCCTGAAAATATTTTTATCCTTTTGTAATTCGCTTTGCTGCACTTCCTGGCGCAAAGATTTTTGTTCCAAAAAATAATCATAATCGCCTTTGTAAACGTATAATTTTTCATCATCCAGCTCGATAATTTCGTTACAAACGGCATCCAAAAAATAGCGATCGTGCGTTACCAGTAACAACGTACTTTTATTACTTGCCAAAAAGTTTTCAAGCCATTCTATCATCTCCACATCAAGGTGGTTGGTTGGCTCATCAAGAATCAGCATGCACTTCCCTTCATGCAATTGGGCATCGATCAAAGCCTGCGCCAGCGCCACTCTCTTGCGTTGTCCGCCACTTAAATTTTTTACCGGTTCATTTAAATGATGGAGATTTAATTTTCCTAAAATTTGTTTGAGATCACTTTCAAAAGTCCATGCATTGGCTTCTGTCAATTCTGTAATCAATTCGCTTATGCGATGATCATTTTGCGATTCATCCTCCAAAAGCATTTCATATTCTTTTACAAGCTTTACGACAGGATTATCAAGATTCAAAATATTATCCCAAATAGACTGGTCATTTTCAAAAGCAGTGTCTTGCTGAAGCATAATCACTTTTACTTCTTTATGAATCCAGATGGTTCCTGTATCCGGTGTTTCAAGGCCTGAAATTATTTTCAAAAGGGTTGATTTACCACTTCCATTGCGGGCAACGAAGGCAATTTTATCTCCTTCTTCTATATAAAAACTGATGTCCTTAAATAGCGTCCTTATCCCGAATGACTTACTTAAATTTTCTACTGAAGCATAATGCATAGCCTGCAAAGGTAAATCGTAAATTCTTGCTGATGGCCGCTACTTGTTAATAGATTCCTATAAAACAAGAATCTATCAAAAAAGTCTGTTTACTATCACCCTCAACTTAAAAAAAAGTATGCATGGTAGAGAACCGGATTTTCTATCTCACGTTAAACTATTATTAGCTAATTCAATTGGGGAATTTGGAGGGCAAAATTAATAAGTCTTAGGATTCATGCTGGTATGTCGCACTCTTACAATAATAATTTGTTTTTCAGATATCCGGTAAGCAATTCTGTAGCGATGTAACTCAAAGGCTCTAAAACTTCCATCATTATTTTCCCTATATTTATCTGCAGGAAACTTTTCAGGATTGTTTGCTAACTTTCGGGTGGAGGCTAATATATCTTTCTTTACTTTTTCTGCATTTTGATAAGAGTCCTCTAAAATATATTTATAAGCTCTTTCCAATTGATTTTGTGCCTGGCGAGGCCATATTATTTCCTTTACCATTTAGAAGCTTGCCTTTCGATCTCATCCTGCGAGATATAATTCCCTTCTTTCACTTCTGCCAAGGCTTCATCTATTTCTTTATTGTATTGCTCCAGGCTATCACCATTCTCTTTAGTGTTCTTCCGTTGTAAAAAAGTTTTCAACATAAGTAATATGGATTTCTTTTCTGCTTCATTAAGCTGAACAAAATAACTATGCCATTCTTTTTCTAATACATTTATCATAGCTTCTTTTTTACAAATTTAATTATTTAAATCTGTTGTAAGAAGCTAAGTCTAACGACTTTTTGATCCCATTTTCAATGCAGAAATTAATATTTACTTTTGCAAACTGTTTAAAATTGAACTATTCAATGCAAAAAGTTATCTTAATTACCGGTGGTGCAGGTTTCATAGGTTCCCACCTTACGCGATTGTTTGTAAATAAATATCCTGATTACACGATCGTAAACCTTGATAAACTCACCTATGCCGGCAATCTTGAAAATTTAAAAGATGTTGAAGAAAAACCGAATTACACTTTTGTGAAAGGCGACATTCTGGATATGGAATTGGTCAAAAATCTTTTTGAAAAATATCAATTTACAAACGTGCTTCATACTGCGGCTGAAAGTCATGTAGATCGTTCTATTACTGATCCTTTGGCTTTTGTAAAGACGAATGTTTTGGGTACTGTTTCTTTATTGCAGGTTGCAAAAGAAGCGTGGAAGGACAACTTTGGAGGGAAATTATTTTACCATATTTCTACTGATGAAGTGTATGGAAGTTTAGGCGAAGAAGGATTTTTTACAGAAGAAACGGCTTACGATCCACGAAGTCCGTATTCCGCGTCCAAGGCTTCTTCTGATCATTTTGTGAGAGCTTATTATCATACGTAT
>JBBQWJ010000330.1:0-2960 GCA_038210685.1 Chitinophagales bacterium
CTACCGTGCGCTGCATCCGTTGTTCAACATTATTCAGCCAAAAAGAAATGGCGATATGATAAAATCAATGCTTGCACATTATGATCAAAGTGTAATGCACATGTTGCCGATATGGTCTAACTCTGCAAACGAAAACTGGTGTATGACAGGCTACCATGCAGTTGCAGTAATTGCGGATGCAGTTGTAAAAGGCAATACTCCTTTCAATCCCAACAAAGCTTTAGACGCCTGTGTAACAACAGCACGCCACAGAAGCTATGATGGCATTGGCTTGTATGAAGATATGGGTTACATTCCTGTTGACAAAAACGCAACCGGAACTTCAACCACTTTAGAATATGCGTATGATGATTGGGCGATAGCGCAAATGGCAAAAAAACTGAATAGAATGGATATTTATAATGAATTCATCAAACGTTCTCAAAATTATAAAAATGTTTTTGATCCTTCGGTTGGCTTTATGCGCGCACGTTTAAGCGATGGTTCTTTTAAAAAAGGTTTTGATCCATTAAGTACTTCAGGACAAGGATTTATTGAAGGAAATTCATGGAATTATACATTATTTGTTCCACAGGATCCTGCATCTTTAATCCAATTAATGGGTGGTAAGAAAAAATTTACGAATTACCTCGATACGTTATTTACTATGCATTTGTCTGATCAGTTTTTTGCAGAAACAGAAGACATTACAAGAGATGGTATAATTGGAGGATACGTGCATGGAAACGAACCTTCGCATCATATTGCTTACTTGTATAACTGGACAGATGAGCCCTGGAAAACACAACAAACTGTTCGAATGATACTGAAGAATCAATATCATACAGGGCCGGATGGGTTGGGAGGAAATGACGATACCGGCCAAATGAGTGCGTGGTATATTTTCAGCACGATGGGTTTTTATCCTGTCGCTCCCGGTTCTCCTGTTTACCAGATTGGAAGCCCTGCAGTAAATTCTGTTACATTACATTTAGAGCATGGAAAAACTTTTTCTATTGAAGCAAAAAACCAAAGTGATAAAAATGTTTATATTCAAAAAATCGAACTGAATGGGAAACCATTAAATCGTTTATACATTACCCATAATGAAATAATGAACGGAGGAAATTTAGTTTTTTACATGTCGCCAAATCATGCTTAAATGTTTTTAGTAATACAGTAAACGAAGAAATAAAAGGGATCTTTATTTTGCCACGGATTGCACAGATCTACACCGATTAAAAGCGGGTAACTACCAACCTAAACGTTCTAAACTATCTCAACAATTTATCTACTTCTATTTTAGAAATTTTCCTGATAACATCTGCAATGTGAGCGGCATCAATTCCTACATCCTGTTGTTGTTGCTTTTGAGAACCGTGTTCTATGATCTGATCGGGAATTCCTAAAATTTTCACGTCAGCTTTATAATCGTGGTTGTTCATGAATTCTAAAATTGCTGAACCAAAACCACCAACAACAGTTCCGTCTTCAACAGTAATTATCTTAGAATATTTTTTGAACACTTCGTGCAACATTTCTTCATCCAAAGGCTTTACAAACCGGATGTCATAATGGGCAGGATTTAATCCTTCTGACTTTACATCTCTTATTGCCTGGGCAGCAAAATTTCCGGGATGGCCAAAAGATAAAATCGCAATCTCTTCACCATCTTTTAATCTTCTGCCTGTGCCAATTTTAATTTCTTTCATTGGTATTTCCCAATCAGCCTTTACAGTTTGCCCGCGCGGGTAGCGGATCACAAAAGGATTTTTTGTTGAATCCAACTGCGCTGTATACATCAAATCTCTTAATTCACTTTCATTCATTGGTGCACTTATAACCATATTCGGAATGCAACGCATAAAAGCGATATCATAAGCACCCTGGTGCGTAGCGCCATCTTCACCAACAAGCCCTGCTCTGTCGAGGCAAAAAATAACGGGCAAATTTTGAAGTGCTACGTCATGAATTACCTGGTCGTAAGCGCGCTGCATAAATGAAGAATAAATGTTACAAAACACACGCATTCCCTGCGTAGCCATACCTGCGCTTAATGTAACGGCATGTTGTTCACAAATACCAACATCAAAAGCGCGGTCAGGCATTTGATCCATCATGTATTTTAATGAACATCCGCTGGGCATCGCAGGTGTAACGCCCATTATTTTATCATTTTTTTCAGCCAGTTCAATTATAGTATAACCGAAAACATCCTGGTATTTCGGAGGCTGAGGAATGTCAAATTTTTTCTTATAAATTTCGCCCGTAATTTTATCAAATAATCCCGGCGCATGCCATTTTGTTTGATCTTTTTCTGCAAGCTCAAAACCTTTCCCTTTCACTGTTTTTATATGCAATAATTTCGGACCGGGAATATCTTTCATGTCCTGCAAAGTATCCACGAGCTTGGTAATATTATGGCCATCAATTGGGCCGAAATAACGGATATTTAAAGATTCAAAAAGATTGCTGCTTTTGCTTACCATACCCTTTAAAGAAGCTTCTATTTTTGAAACCATTTTCCTGGAAAAGGTTTTTCCCGGAAGTTTACCGAGAGCTTTCCAGAAATCATCACGCAGTTTATTATAGGTTTGAGAAGTAGTAATATCTGTAAGATATTCTTTAAGAGCGCCGACATTCGGATCGATGCTCATGCAATTATCATTGAGAATGATAAGAAGATTACTTTTTTCAATTCCGGCATGGTTCATTGCTTCAAAAGCTTCACCAGCGGTCATAGCTCCATCGCCAATGATAGCAACATGTTGCCTGTCATCTTCTCCTTTATAATGAGAAGCCATTGCCATGCCTAAAGCAGCAGAAATGGATGTGGAAGAATGGCCAACACCAAAAGTATCGTATTCACTTTCACCTCTTTTTGGGAAACCGCTCAAACCATTGTACTTCCTGATCGTTTGAAAATTATCCCGCCGCCCGGTTAATATTTTATGGCCATAAGCCTGGTGCCCCACGTCCCA
>JBBQWJ010000331.1:0-2945 GCA_038210685.1 Chitinophagales bacterium
ATTTGAAATGGATATTTTGTGGGTACATTTTGGCGGTGGTGACCCCGTGGCATTGCTCAAAAAATATGGCAACCGCTGGAAGCTTATGCATTTAAAAGATCTTAGAAAAGGAACCAAGAAAGACCTGAGCGGTGGTACTTCCCAGGAAAATGATGTGGCACTGGGCACCGGAGAAATCAATATTCCAGCGATATTGAAGGAAGCCCAAAAAGTAGGTATCAAACATTATTTTATTGAAGATGAAAGCAATCATCCGGGCGAGCAGGTGCCGAAAAGTATTGCTTATTTAAAAAGCTTGAAAGAATAATTTCAGCAAATTGTGTTTAATTGATTACAAAATAAAAATTCAGATTAATTGCTCGTTTACTGGAATTTCTTATCCCAAATCCGGATCAAAGAATATCAATTTCTAAAACTGCTTTAAAAAACTGATCTTGGCAATTGCATGATCTTCCATTTGTGTTTTTTGCTGCAGCGTGGTAAAGCCATAATGGTTCAGCACCAAATAAACGTAGGACAGTGGCATGTATTCCCACGACAAGCGAATGTTATAATTCTCTGAATTATCGCTGGCATTTTTTTGATAAAACCCTATGAGTTGTAATCGCGGATTTAAGGCAAGCCGTGCTTCTATCCCGTACAAATCAATAGTAGTAGAAGTTTGGGACTCTCCTACTTTTATAAACCGATTCCGGTTAAATCTTGCCGCTAGCGATATTTGCGGAATGGGCGCAAACTGTAATCTCCAATCTCCCGAATTAAGTTTGCCATTAAAATAATTCCCCCAGGTATAAATTCCATTAATACTTATAATTCTTGAAGGGTCAGAAGTAAAGTATATCTGTTGATTCGTGTAATTATAAACCCCTGGCGCGATGCTTACTCCCAGCGGTTCAAATGGTGCTGTCAGCCTTTCAAATGCAGGAGCGAAGGCATATCCGAAGTAAGCCCCACTCTGGAAATTAAGCCACACAGGGAAAAATGTGTAGGTTCTTTCTATTGATTTTCCGGTAGAGGCCTGCCAGTAAAACTCAGGAAGAAAGCCCGGTTCAAATGCACGAAGTACTTTTTTAAAAGGCAACTTTTTTCCACGGTAATACCAGTTCATTCCTGGCGTGGTTCCTATCACATCTGTGCGCGAAACAAAACCCATTTCCGGATCAAAATTTTTGGAGACCACTGATTGTGTCAACCAAATTTTCATATGATTCGTTGAATAATAATATTGGGCAAAACCTGCAAATCCGTTTTTGCCCTTTTGCGTATTGGCAGAATGCATAAGCATCGTGTTGAGTGAATGCGATTCGCCGAGACGAAAAAAACCATCAATCGTACTTACTATATTGGTATTGCCCGGTTGATTTTTTACCGTTACCAATCCACCCAAACGACTATTGGCACCAATGTTTTCAGAATAGCGGCCTACAAAGAAATTTGTGGCAGGACTGTTATCTGAAGCACGCTGCCGCATAAGGATAGCACCATAATTTTCTTTTGTAGAACGGTGCACAAATCTTCCGCCCCCTTCTATCGGCACTGGTTTCCCAAGGCTATCGAGCCCGATGCTCCTGCTAAAAAATGGTTGCACATGCATTTGGCCGCCGGAACCATCAGCCGCTTGCGATATTCCCACACCAAATAACGAAGCATTCTCTAAAAAAAATTGCCTTTTCTCAGGAAAAAAAACGGAAAAGCGTGTTACGTTATTTACCTGTTGGTCCACATCTGCCTGCGCAAAATCGGTATTGACTGTAAGGTCTAACACTGAGTTGGGATCGATCGCCCATTTAAGATCACCACCAAATTTGTAATTGGTTTCGCTTGTTTTTACTGTTGAATCAAAACCTTTATAATGGTCATAAGATGAAAGTGCATAAGGTTCAAATCGAATATTGGTTTTAGGAGGAGGCGGTTTTAAATTAGTCAAAAGTCCTGCATAACTCATCCGGAGCGAAGTGAAGGCGCGCGGGTAAGGAGAAAAAGAAGTGATCTCATTCGTAACCCTTCGGTTGCGGTAGATACTGAGTCCCCATTGCTGCATAGAATCTGTATTTGGATAGCGCAATGTTTCCCACGGAATAGCGATCTCTGCTGTCCAGCCGGAGTCGGTACGGTTCGTTCTTACGCGCCAAAGTCCGTTCCAATCCACATCATAATAAAGATCATCAAAAGACAACAAATCACGCTGCACTCCATAAGGATCGGTAACAAAAGACATGGCATTTCTTTTATCGTTGAAACAATCAAAAGCAATGCCTACAAGGTCGCGGCTCTTGTCATCAAAATCCCTTTTAAAATCAGTGGAACGAAGCGATTTGGTTCCCAAAGAATCATGCGCAAAAATCCCAAAGTATAAAAACTGCCGGTTGTACAAGACCTTTACATCGGTTGCTTCTCCCGGTATGTGGCCTTGATCCGGCTCTATTCCAACAAACTGAGGCGAAGCTTTGGCAAGCTTCCATTCGGGTTCATTCAGCAAACCGTCAACATGAAGGTTGTTATTAATTTGTACGGCTTCTATTTCTTTTCTTACAGAATCAGGTTCAAAAATTTCTTTTTGCTGGCAATAAGATGCAAGGGTAAAGCCGCTGAATAGGGCAAGCAATATCGTTCTACAATACATGTGATAAAGATAGGATACGGATGAAATAAACGTTGGGAATTATTGGTTATTTTATGGTTATTTTCCACAGGAAGAAAACAGGAATTTGCATTATTTGTTCATTTACTAATCTGCTATGAATGCGAGTACAGAAGATTTAAAGATGGTGCAGTAGAAACCGAAATAATTGTAATGTATACTGCAAAAGATAAGTACCTTTCAGAAAGATTACGTTACCCGGCTTGATTTTTTTTACTAACTTCTTACAAGTTCATGAGACTAAAAAAACCTTTGATCTTTTTATTTATAATTGGATCTTTTGCAGCTGGCTGCAAAGATGAGT
>JBBQWJ010000332.1:0-2929 GCA_038210685.1 Chitinophagales bacterium
AATCGTACCAAAAATCTCGTGCAACAAAAGCGTTGCGCCTGCATTGGTCTTACCTAATTGATCAGTAACACCATGATGATCGCTGTAAATCTTTATGGTAAATTCAAGGTAAGGCCATTCATTTAAAGAGGTAAAAGTAAAAGGCCTCAATTCGTTTTTCCATTCCGGAAGATCAATGGAAACTACCGTTGCATGCCCTGGAATAAAAGTGTAACCCTTAGGCTTTTCCACGATAAAGCGCTTTACATCATGATTGATATAACTTGTCTCAAGAATTTTAACCGGGTATTCATTCATGCGGCAGTTGGTTTGTTTATAAAGATAAAGCGCCTTTTTTTAGTAAGAAATGATTTTTTTATATTTAATGTAACGGTAATGGAGAAACTAAAAATAATTTGTTCCCTTTCTGTGTGTTTATCGGGCAGTTTAAAAATACAGTAAACTAATAAATTAAGTTGATTTTTATTTTACTTAGTGGTTAGTTCACGACGAGCTTTCTATGACAAGAGCATTTTCCTTTTTTATTCTTTCTTATACATATGAATCGATTGGCCAACCAGCTTCCATTCTCCATCTACTTTTTCTAACATCCTTATTTCATAGGAGTAACTCTTTTTACCATCAGCACTGGTAGATTCTTCGTTGTGGCTTACCCAGGCATCATTTCCATGAATGCTCATTTTATAATTCGTGTTAACGGATGTTCCTCCTTTGTCGATACTGCCAGGTGCCGGATGTATCATAAATTCAGGTGGCACATCATAACTATTTCCGTCGGTAGTTGAAACAAGGATTTTGCTGTAGGGCCTTATCTCCCAGCAAGCGGCATGAGCTGCTGTATCTCCGGATCGCCAGGTAGCGGATTCTTTCTCAAGTAATTTTTTTATCGCCGCAGCATCATTCTCATTTCGGTTGCAGCCAAAAGAAAAATAAACCATAGCAAACAGAATAAGAATAGGGAAGGTTTTTTTTAATTTTAAATTATGCATCATAAATTTTTTTGTTGTGATTTAGGAAGTCGTATTATCCCAAGAAGGTTTATGAAAATGAATTCCTTTTGCTTCAGGCCCGGCAAGAATCACAATAGCGCCGAGAACCAACACGGAGCCGGCCATTATTTCCATAGCTGTGGCATAGCCCAGCTTTTCTGCAAGTACCGCTTCTACAAAAGGAATCGCTGATGCGATCAAAACGCCTAACTGGTATGCAAAACCCGGAAAGAAACCGCGCAATGGACCCGGCGATAATTCATTGATGTGTGCAGGAATAATTCCCCACGCGCCTTGCACCATAAACTGCATCCCGAAAGCGCCTAAGGCGATCAATACGCTTCCTCCTGCGAGTAACCATAACGGTATTAAAACCAGCGCGAGAATGACGGCGGTTGCCATCATTTTTTTTCTTCCGTACAGGTCGGATAAATAACCGAAAAACAATCCTCCAATAATAGCGCCCACCATCGAAATCATTGTTATCACTGCTGTTTCATGCGGACTGTAATTTTTTTGTTTTTGTAAAAAAGTTGGATACAGATCTTGCGTGCCGTGAGAGATGAGGTTCATCATTGCCATTAAAAGAACGAGGTATAAAAATAATTTCCAGTGCTTTTTTACTGCGCTTCCATATTCTTTCCAATCCTTTGCTTTGTTGGCTTTCCACGCAGCAGTTTCTTTTACTTTGCTGCGAATGAATAGAGTTACCAGCGCTGGAAGTCCGCCGATAAAGAACATGGCCCTCCAGCCAAAATGTGGAAACACAAAATAATAAGCGCCTGCTGCCAGCAAAAATCCAAGCGCGTATCCTTCCTGCAAAATGCCTGATAAAAATCCCCGCCGTTTTGCAGATACCGATTCCATCACCAGTGAAGCGCCAACGCCCCACTCGCCGCCCATGCCGATTCCATATAACAAACGCAACATTAAAAATATCCTGTAGTTAGGAGCAATGCCGGATAATATTTCCATCACTGAATAAAAAATGATGGTGATCATTAATGGCCCTTTTCTGCCAAACCTGTCGGCCATTAAACCGAAAATTAAAGCGCCTACCGGCCGCATCACGAGGCTGGCTGTAAGCGTTAAGGCCATTTCAGGAATTGTCTTATTAAAATCTGTAGCGATGGTAGCAAGCACAAATGTGAGAATGAAAAAATCAAAGGCATCTAAAGTCCATCCGAGAAAACCTGCCAGTACTGCATTGTTCTGGTTACGACGGGTTTCCTTTTCATTGAGAACAGGAATAGCCGATTCACTTGTTGTCATTGGATTTGATTTTAGTTTTGATCTTAAAGTTCAGCAGCGCATTCTCCTGCGAAAGATCGTTCAAGCTTTAGTTAACTTTTTTGCCATGCTAATATACTAAAAAGCCATTCGTGGAAATAAAATATTTGGATGGTTAAAAATGAATTCAAATAGGGGAATGAAAATAAGAATTGGCAATAATTGCCTGTCTGCCGATAGGTAGATTTGTTTACTATAACAGTTACGAACAAACGCAAAATAATCCGGCAATTGGCTACCGGTCTTTAAACATCATTTTCTTCAATTCTGCATCGTGTCCATAAATATCATCACGGAAATTTAAAGTGCCGTCTTTTGTAACCCACGCTGTGAAATAAACAATGTAAACCGGTATTTTCTTTTTTAATTTCACCCAGGTATTTTTGCCGCTATACATGGCGTCTACAATTTTTGATTTGGGCCAATCGGGATCATTCCTTAGAAGGTATTCTGCAAGCCTTTGCGGTTGTTCAAGCCGGATACATCCATGACTGAAGGCACGATTGCTTTGATCAAATAAATATTTGGCGGGTGTATCATGAAAGTAAATATGATAGTTATTCGGAAAAACAAATTTTACTCTGCCTAAAGCATTGTCAGCACCCGGTTTTTGTCTTATTACGGGCAAGCCATTCAGTGTGCCTGTTTGT
>JBBQWJ010000333.1:0-2910 GCA_038210685.1 Chitinophagales bacterium
CCTGCATTTGCTGTATTTCCTGCAAACGCGTTTGAACAGCAAAATAAGTTTGCCCCAGCGCCACAATTTCTTTTCCGGGATCGGCATTCTGGACGATAAGATAACAGGCATAACGTGATAACTTTATACTTTCCATTTGTCGTTCCGCGCCGGAGCCAATAGCTACCATCTCGTGGTAATCAACGAAATGGTCTTCTACTTTTTGTTTACTGTTTATGCAAGCTTCCTTTGCACGTTCAATTACAGGAAGAAAATTTCTAAACTCGGCATATTCTAAAATTTTAGAAAGCTTTCTCGCGGTCCAAAATTCATTCCCATCCTCGTCTGTTTCTCTAATTTGTTCAAAAATGGTTTGGCTCGTGTTTGATAATTTATTTTCCATGCCTTTTATTTTGATGATCACTTAATTCATTAATTCATGTAAATATTTATCCATCTGTGCCTGCACAGTTTTCAATTCTTCTTCCAATACATCAATTTCTTTTTGCACCGCCATGATATTCACTTCCGGTTCTTCTTCAAAGGTGTCAACATATCTTGGAATATTCAGGTTGAAATCATTTTCCTTTATTTCATCAAACGTGGCTACATAACTGAACTTATCTTCTACAACTCCCGGGAGGTAATTTCCTTTTATAAATTTTCTATATGTTTCCACAATATGATTGATGTGATTCTCATTTAGCCTGTTTTGATTTTTTCCACTATCATAATGCTGACTGCTATCAATGAACAACACGTTTTTATTTCCTTCTTTGCCTTTATTAAAAATTAATATCGCTGCCGGTATTCCTGTACCAAAAAATAAATTAGCCGGTAAGCCGATTACTGCTTCCAACAGATTTTCTTCTATTGTTTTCTGTCTTATTTTTCCTTCGCTGGCACCACGAAATAAAACACCATGAGGAACCACGACGCCAACTTTGCCTTTATTTTCGTAGGCAATCTCAATCATGTGAGAAATAAAGGCCCAATCACCTTTACTCTTTGGCGGGATACCCCGCCAAAAACGATTATACTTATCCGTTACAGGATCATAACTTACCGTTGTTTTATCTCCGTCTTTATCTTCTACTTTCCCCCATTTATCAAGGCTAAAAGGAGGATTCGCAACTACCGTATCAAATTTCATTAAGGCGTCGCCTTCTTTCAGTTTAGGATTACGAATGGTGTCGCCCCATCTTATTGTTGCATTATCAAATCCATGCAAAAACATATTCATCACTGCCAAAGCCCAGGTGCTTCCGTTTGCTTCCTGTCCGTATAGAGAAAAATTATCGGAGCCGACTTCTTCACCTGCTTTAATTAATAAAGAAGCAGAGCCACAGGTAGGATCACATATCCTGGAACCCGGAGCCGATTTTGTAAGCTTAGCTATTAGCGTGGATACTTCCTTAGGTGTAAAAAATTCTCCCGCTTTTTTACCGGCATCGCTTGCAAAATTTTCAATAAGGAACATGTAAGCGCCCCCGATAATATCTGTGCCTTCGAGATGCGAAGGCCTTAGGTCTAAAGTGTCTTTATTAAAATCCAGCAACAGGTTTTTAAGTCGGGTATTTTTATCCTTTGTGTCGCCCAACACGCTGCTGTTAAAATTAATATTTTGGAAAATACCGGCTCCGTCCTCACTATACAATTTTGCCCGATTGGCTTCAACTAAATCTTCTAATGCAATGTCAATTAATTCACCAATATTTATTTCGTTGCGATTGTTATATAAATATTTGAAGTGACTTTGCTCGGGCACAATAAAACGCTCATGTTGCATAGCCCTTTCGGCTCTTTCTGTATCGGCATTATATTTTACGAGGTATGCTTCATATTTATCATCGTGAACATCACTCAGATATTTGATGAAAAGCATGGTAAGTACATAATCCTTGTAAACACTTGGATCTATGCTTCCGCGAAATGTATCGCAGGCTTTCCAAACTGCGTCATTAATATCTTTCTGGGTTATTTTTTTTGTTACAGTATTCATTTTATAGAATTAATTATTTGGTGTTGTATTTGTAATTCCCGAAGCGAGTCAATTTGCTGCCTTATTTTTTTTTCTTTTTTATAAAGTTCGCTGATTTTTAAAATTGCTTTTTGTCTCTCAATACCAGGAATAAAAATTTCAAGATCACCAAGTACCGCTTTGGAAATGGAAACCATGGAAGTCCCGATTGCATTTCCCTTCAAAATTCTTTGAGATGTGGGATGATTAATTGCCCAACCTAAATATTCGGGTAAAATTTCATTCTTAAACTTGTCTTGCATGCGAATGACAAAAAATGAAGTAGAGGCAACAGCAGGAACATTTTTACTTTGATACACTGCTGCAAAATTTTTGGACCCTTTAGATGAAAACAATACATCGCCCGCTTTAAGTAAGTGTTTTTCTGTAACTGAATCTGCTTTTAAGTCAGGTTTCAATGCAGCCTTTAGCAGACCATTTTCATCAAAATGCTTAGATTGTAAATAGACAATATCACCTTCCACCATAGTTTTGGCAAAGAGCCCGGTTTGGATAGAAACTACGTGAGATAATTTTGTTTGCATTTTTTAAACTAAGTAATGTTTGTACAAAATGAATTAAATAATTCTATTTTGCCAAATAATTCTTTATTTATTTTAAGTAACAAATCTACCAAAGTTTAATTTGGATACTTTTTAAGTGAAAACGGAGACTTCTCAAGTTCCTTGAAAAAGCAGATGCAGAATAAAAATTAACGGAATTTGTAGCTTTACTGTTGCACTTATGAGTTGAACTTAGGAAATAAAAATCAATCTTTTTTGTTGCTTTACTGATCACAAAAACAAATCTGAATAAAGCCTTCCGCCAGGATTTACAGCATATTTATCAAGATCGGTTATTCCTTCTTCTGCCAAAACTTCTTCATCAAGAAATGTATTTCCTGTACATTC
>JBBQWJ010000334.1:0-2902 GCA_038210685.1 Chitinophagales bacterium
TAAAGTATTTACCGAACAAAAAATTGACCTGTTGATTTTTACAGGCGGCACCGGTTTATCTTCCCGCGATGTAACGCCTGACGCTGTTTCTCCATTAATTGAAAAAGAAATTCCGGGTATTATGGAGCAGGCAAGAAGTTATGGCCAACAACGAATGCCTTATGCCATGTTGTCGAGAGGCGTTGCAGGCTTTATAAAAAATACACTGGTTCTTACATTGCCCGGTTCAAAAAAAGGAGCCTCCGAAACAATCGACGCGCTCTTTCCTTATGTTTTGCATTTATTTGAATTAAATGATTCTTCCGTTCACGAACAATCGAAAGAATAGCTCTGTTACAATCTTTTGTTTACTTCATTAATATCCGGACAAATCAAGCTCATTTGCATTTCGAATGTGCCTTACCGTTATCTCCTATTATCTTTAAATTAATATTGGTCATTATTATCGTGGCCAAGTTGTTTTACCAGCTTATTGTAGATCCCAAAAAGTAAAAATGGGGCAGCCCACTGACCAAAAAATAAACTTTTGTGTTTACTGCCGGCTATTTTAAAACCTGCCGAAACTGCCATTGCTCCTATGGCAGCCCATAAGAAAACATCTGAAGGGATTTTTGCAGTTTCAGTTTCAATTCTTTTTGCGAGGCGACCTTCACGGTGCTCCGGATTAATAAATGTTTCCATAAATATTATTTTAAATTTTTAAATCAGAATCAAATTTCATGCCCCGAACAAACAGTGGTGGTATTTTCATCCTGGATCTAAAGCATTTTCATTACTCTATAATTCGTTCAGTGTAGAAGTTAATCAACGAAAAATAAATCAATGATTTTTAAAATCAACATTTACTGATAAAAAAACTATTTAATAATACTGGCAAAAAATTTGAGAAGCAATAAGCAAACCCTTATTATGAAAATTCTCAGACATTTAATTGTTGGCTTGGCGGTGATATTATTTGTTACTGCATGTCAATCTACTCCCAATCATATGCACGATCCTGTAAACTCCGCTGAGTCTGGCTCAAATGCTGCCATAGAAAATGATACCGGCACTAATCACTTTGACACTTTACACCCTGTTCAACCAAATGGGATGGATACTTCAGGCGAACAAACCGGTAGAATGAATAACACTTTAGGTACTAAAGGAACTACTAATGGTGCTAAAGGTAATTCCGGTAAAAGTGATAGCAGTAAATAGTTTCCCATATTTTCGAAAGATTGGTTAATTTCTCAGCCGCATTTAATCGCTATAATTTCTTTCAGTAAACAAGCTTTTTTTCACGATTTTGATTTTAGGATAATCAGAGGCTTCATTAATTTTTTTGGGCCAAATAATTTTTTTTCCATGAATAATATATTTAAAACTTTAGTTGTTTTTTCCTTTGTCATTTTTGGCTGTAAGGCCAATAATAATGGGGCAGGTAAAAAGCCGGTTATTGTAAGAATGCCTTCAAGACCGGCGGCTATTGCAGCGTCTGAAACTTCTGTGGTGACAGGATTTCAATATGACCTGAAAAAGCCCGATCATAAATGGCAGTTACCCGACGGGTTGAAAGAGGTTTCGGGAAATACATGGGTGGATAAAGATCACCTGATATTGATTGAAGACCTTGACCCGGAGTTGTTTTTAATAAAGTTGGATGATAAAAACGCGACCCTGGAAAAAACTATTCCATTTGTAAAAACGAAAAAAGATAAATTTGATATTGAAGATGTGACGATAGTCAACGGTGTTGTATACGCTTTATGGAGCCATGGAATTTTATTTAAAATAAATAACTGGAGTAGCGAAAACCCTGAGGTTGAAAAAATTCCTACTTCACTTTCCAAGGACAACAATACAGAAGGAGTTTGTTACGATCCCCTAACTAAAAATTTATTGATTGCCTGCAAAGATGAATCAGGTATTCCCGGAGAAAAGAAATCTACCAAAGCCGTTTACCAGTTCAGTATAGAATCAAAAATGCTTTTCCGAAAACCTTTCCTTATTATTCACAAGGATGATTTTGAAGAACTGGCGGGTGACAAATTACATTTCAATCCTTCAGCTATAGCTATTCATCCCGTTACTCATAATATATATCTATTATCTACGCGCGATAACAAGTGCATGGCAGTTTATAACCGTGATGGAAAATTAATCACTTTTCAAAAAATTGATGATGACATGATGCCGCAGCCTGAGGGCATTTGCTTTTCGCCTGATGGTAAATTATATATTTCTTCGGAAGGTAAAAAAAATGAAAACGGAAGGTTATTTGAATTTGATCCAAAATAATCTGTAAGTTAATGGCTGTCCCTGGAAAGAGGGAGAACCAATTCTTTTTTTTGGGTTAACAAATAATTCTACATTTGAAAACCGTAAAAGCTTGATTTGATAGAAAATAGATCCACCTTGCTGATAAGCTCTTCAGTGGTTCTTAATCTTTCATAAAACGTTTGCTTTTACATTAATTTATTGTTCAAATTAAAAAGCTAAACATGTCCAAAAAAATTACCTCTATTTTCTCGGTTCTTGTAGTATTGACCTCATTCTTTTGTTATCAAACTTCCAGCGCCCAACAAAATAATATGCTAACCGAAAAAGAAAAGGCTGAAGGATGGCAACTTCTTTTTAACGGTAAAGATCTCAGCGGCTGGCATTCTTATTTGGAGAAAGAACCCGGAAAAGCATGGCAGATTCACGATGGAATGATCATGCTCAACAAAAATTCAAAAAGCGTTTATAACGATTTTGCAGATCTGGTAACTGATGTTGAATATGAAAACTTCGATCTTAAATTGGAATGGAAAATGGAACCGTGTGCCAACAGTGGTGTTATGTTTTATGTAAACGAATCTCCAAAGTATAAAAATACTTATGAAACAGGGCCGGAAATGCAAATTACTGATTTGTCCTG
>JBBQWJ010000335.1:0-2897 GCA_038210685.1 Chitinophagales bacterium
ATCGCTGATGTTAACCAAAGTAATGGTGTAATACACGTGGTAAATAAAGTGTTATTACCTAAATAGAAAAGCTGATAAAAGGGCAGTTTTTCTTAAGCCGGCGGAAACGCCGGTTTTTTATTTACAGTAAACGAACTTTTAGGAATAATTTTTATTTTACTCTAGGTTAGCAGAAAACGCAAATAAAACAACATGCCGCAACAAGTTTATTTTGAAAAATCAATTAATTAAAAGTTTCTTTAACAGAGGGAATTCAACAATAAACGTAGCGCCTTTATTTTTTCCTTCGCTTTCAGCAGAAATGCTGCCATGGTGCGCTTCTACAAGATTTTTTACAATAGAAAGCCCTAAGCCTGCAGAATCTTCGCCGTCAGTTGGTTGGTTGTTTAATCTTACAAAACGCTGAAACAATAACTTTTTTTCTTCCGGATTAAAGCCCTGGCCTTGGTCTTTAACTTCTAATACGGCTTTATTGTCTTTTATTTTTACCGTTACCCAAATGGAAGTGCCGTGATGTGAATACTTGATAGCATTGCTGATGAGATTATCCGCGATCACTATAAGCTTTTCTTCGTCACCATATAAATACACATCCTTTTTACCGTTATAATGTATGGTCTGATCTTTTTTTGAGGCGATAATTTTACAGGAAGAAACAACTGCAGCAATATTTTCTGTAAGATTTATTTTTTCTAAATTCAATTGCACTTCACTAGATTCTATCCTCGCGGATTCGAGCAACTCATCCACAAGACGAAACATTTTGGAACTTGCTTTTTGGATTTTACTGCACATCTCATTAATTTTTTCCGGGTTGTTTTTTTCTTTTTTTATCAATTCTCCCCAAAGTGGAATGATTGTGAGTGGCGCTTTCATATCATGGGCTGCAATATTTAATAATTCATTTTGCCTTGAAACCGCTTTTCTTGCTTCAAGTCGTAGTTCAATCTGGTCTACCAGAATATCAGTAAGATTTTTTAGGATTAGTTTTTCTGATTCTGAAATTTCCCGTGGATTTTTGTCAATGACACATAATGTTCCCAGGTTATAATTTCCTCTCACTTTTATTGGAACAGCGGCGTAAAACTGTAAGCCGAATTCTCCTGCTACTAATGGATTTGCAAGCGTTCGCGGATCTCTACCTGCGTCTTCAACCACATAAACATCATCAGCTAAAATAGCGGAACTGCAAAGGCCCGGATCGCGATCAATTTGATTAACATCAATTCCATATTTCGATTTAAACCAGATGCGATCTGTGTCAACTAGGGTAACTATTGCGATAGGGACATTAAGCAGGCTTGCAGCCAGTTGCGTAATACGATCAAAGCTTCCATCGGGTGGCGTATCGAGAATTTGGTATTTTCGCAAGGCATTTATTCTTTGCTTTTCGTCCCTATCTTGTTTTTCATTGTCGCTTTTCATTTAAGAATCATCTGGTTACTTGTAAATTTATCAATTATTTTGAATTTGTTTCAGATCTTTTATAACGGATAAAAAAGAATTTTTACCCATTACTGATCTCTTAACAATTGCATTGTTGGCTTTCCTGATAAATTTTTAAAAGAAGCCTTTCCTTTTTTGGTATTTCAGGATCCTGAGTATATTCTTTAAAAACAGTGATTAGAATTTTTTCGCTTTCATTTTTGTCCTTTAGCAAAGATAAATATAAGCATATCAAGCCGGCGCATATTTTTCATATAGAAGGTCAAGAGCTTGAACAGGATGATCGTTCATCATTTTAAAAATGTAATGATCATTATCTTCTGTTGAAGATCCTTTATGTAAATGATACTCAATTTTATCATACCGAACATTTGCCTCAAAAGACTTTGAAATAAAATCATCATTGAGGCAATCACCAGTCAAGTCAAGTTCAGGAATTGCCATAGAACCAAGCGCCGGAGATTTTGCATTTATATCCTCTTTTAGGATTTAAGTATTATTTAAGTCCATAAACTATCAGTTGCTTAGAGAATGTTGCTAAATAAACATGGCCGTTAGCAATAGTAGGCGAACAAAATTTAGCATAATTACCTGTTGCATCATTTGGATTTTGGCTATTGTTCCAAAGTTCCTTTGTAATGTCTTCTGCATCGAAAGCTCGCAAAATTCCTGGACTAATTTCATGCTCCGCATCTCCTGTTGAAGGATATGATGCCCATAAAATTCCTGTACCTGCTAAACCATCATTTGATGAAACGGACAATACAGCGCCACTTTGGCCAGTTGGGCCAGACACCGAAGAGACTTTCTGATTGGATACATTAAGCATATTGGTATTCCTGTCAAAAGGAAAAGCGCGCAATTGATCATTTTCTGGCCAGACATAAACATATTCTAAATTATTTACTTTGTAATAGGCTGCTTGGCAATGCATATTAGCTTGCGCATTAACATTAAAGGTGCTGATAGTTTGCTGAACCTGGTTTGAATTTGGGGTGAAACCACCCATATTATTTTTGTCCAAGAGGTAAATGTTCCCATCTTTGCAGCCGGTAAAAAAATAATTAGAATTGGGAATCAGCAGGGCACCCATTGCTCCATAATCATTATCGTTCTTTTCGAGAAATTCATAATTATAAGGAGTGAAATAACTTTTAACCTGTAATGTGTTTCCTGATGGAGAAAGTTTTAAAGCACTTTCTCCCCTGTTTATTAAATTGGTTGGGTCCCCATTCAAACCAACTGTTCCATTACCTACAACTACATATAAACTTCCCTGTTCATCTGCTGCCATTCCCATCCCACTCTCCCACAGGCCACCTGCCGTTCCTTCGGGGGTATTGTTATAAACAATTTTTTGCTGCAACGTTTTAGAATCATACCCTAAAATCCATCCATGATATGGGCCCCAATCACAGTGGGATGAGTAAGAAATATACACTGTACCATTT
>JBBQWJ010000336.1:0-2854 GCA_038210685.1 Chitinophagales bacterium
TTTTTGGCTGTCAGGAGCAAAAAAAGCAAAGTTTTCACTCACGTGTATATCACCGATAAATTCGGTTTGTTTTCTTTCCAAAACATCTTCTATCACACCTTCCACGCGCCGTCCGTTTGTTTCCTTCACCTTTACACGCACGACATCTCCGTCCATCGCTTTATTAAAATCCTGTGGGCGAACGAGCAAATCTTTTTCTCTTCCTTCCACAATTACATATCCCATCCCCGACCTTGTTATTTCCAAAGTCCCTTTCACTGAAGGCGTGGGCTTTTTCTTTCCTGTTTTTTTACTCATAAATTATTCTCAACTTTTTTTTCAATTCTCAATATTCCCGAATCTACGATTGTATGCTAAATTAAAACAACACAATTGAATAAATGATTAAATAAAGATCAATTTTTATGAAACTGAGAGTAAAAGAAATTATAATGATTTCTTTTTGATTGAATCTATAAAAAATTTTTCGTATAAAGTTTTACAATTCCTTTTTTCTCCGGGTAATATATTAATTTTTGAAAAAAACAGATAATTGTAAATTGCAGTCATGACAAAGCTTTCAGTTAACATCAATAAAATTGCAACACTAAGAAACTCACGCGGAGGAAACAATCCCGACGTAATTAAGGCTGCTATTGATATTCAGAATTTTGGAGCAGAAGGAATTACTGTACATCCAAGGCCAGATGAAAGGCATATAAGATATGCTGATGTTTATGAACTTAAAAAAGTTATCACAACAGAATTTAATATTGAAGGTAATTGCAGGGAAGACAAATTTGTTCATTTAGTATTGGAAAATAAACCCGACCAGGTTACACTTGTTCCTGATGCACTTGGGCAATTAACTTCTGATCATGGTTGGGATACGATAAAAAACCAGGATTATTTAATTGATATTATTGATATTTTCAAGCGTGCAGGAATTCGTGTTTCTATTTTTGTAGACCCTGTTGTTGAAATGGTTGAAGGAGCAAAAAAAACCGGTACTGATAGAATAGAATTATATACAGAAAGCTATGCACATAAATTCCAAAAAGGGAATAAAGAAGAAGCAATTGCTCCTTACATTGAAGCCGCAAAAAAAGCAGTAGAACTTGGGTTGGGAATTAATGCCGGCCATGATCTGGACCTTCACAACCTAAAATATTTTGCTCAAAATATTCCAGGCCTTTCAGAAGTTTCAATTGGCCATGCGCTAATTTCTGACGCCTTATATTTGGGCTTGGAAAATACAGTGCAGCTGTATAAAAGGCAACTGAAGAATTAATTAAATAATTGTTCCAACTTTTCATTCAAAGCATCACCCCGAAGATTTTTACCAATTATAATCCCGTTAGGATCTATCAAAATATTTTGAGGAATGCTGGCAATTTGAAACTTAGTTGCTACTTCATTACTCCAACCTTTAAGGTCGCTTATATGAGTCCATGTAAGTCCGTCCATCTTAATAGCATTTAACCATGAGGGTTTTGCCTGGTCAAGTGAAACGCCTAAAACCGTAAAATTTTTCTGGTGATATTTATTGTAAGCTGCTACCACATTTGGATTTTCCATACGGCATGGGCGACACCAACTTGCCCAAAAATCTATCAATACATACTTTCCGCGGAAGGATGAAATTTTTACTTCATGACCTGCTGTATCCATCTCAGAAAAATTAGCAATTTGAGATCCTATCGGATTTATTTTTGCCACTTCCAGTTGCTGGTTTACATATTTTCCAAGATTGGTCTCCTTAACATCTTTAGACATTATCTTATATAAATTGTCGGCAGCAGTTACATTTTCTGATGTTTGCATGATCCTGATAATCGCAATCGGATCAACGTAAGAAGAAGGATATTTTTTTACAAAATCTTCACTAATCTTTTGCACTGCTGCAACAGAATCAGGGTTTTTGTCTGAACCCGGCGCAAACATTTGTTGATACGGTTCTATCGCTTTTGAATATTCCTGGTACTCATCTTCAGTTTTAGAACCAGTGATGGAAAGATTGTCTAAATTATCTTTATCTCCTTTAATACTAATTTTACTATTATCAATAAATAAAGGAATAGCGGGTGGCTGATCTGCAAAAATTAAAATAATAAAAGAAGGTTCAGCAAGTTGGCCTTTAATAGTAAACTTGCCATTTTCAATGGTAGCTTGCTTTTCAGGCTTTTGGGTTTGTTGGTTTAAAAATGAAACAGAAGTTCCATCCGGGTATCCTGTCACATTTCCTGATATTTCAAATCCTTCGGAAGTGGATTGAGAAAAAGCAAAAAAAGGAACAATTATTAAAAATAAGAATAGTGATTTCATTATTACAGTATTACATTAACAGCAAATTTAATTTTTTTAATGAGAAAATGAAAGTACTGAGCTTACTTTAACCCTGTAAAATTGAGTTAAGAAAGCTTTTCGTCGCAGCCTCAATGTTTTCGGCATTTTCAATAGTTTTAATATAAGCAGTACCAATGATTGCTCCCGCCGCATGTTGACAAGCTAAACTAAAAGTCTGATAATCTCTGATTCCAAAACCAATGAGGACTTTGTTTCTCAGACCCATCTTTTCTATTCTTTCAAAATAATCCTGCTGCGCATTCATATCTGTATTGTTGCCGGTAATAGAAGAAGAGGAAACCGCATAAATAAATCCATTGGAAAGTGAATCAATTTTTCTTATGCGCTCTTCAGAAGTTTCAGGGGTTACCAGGAAAACAAAATTCAGATCATTTTCCTCAAATATTTTTTTGTATTCACTCTCATATTCAGCAATCGGAAGATCGGGAAGAATAATGCCACTGATACCACAATTTTTGGCGTCGATACAAAATTTTTTAAACCCATATTGCAAAACAGGATTCAGGTA
>JBBQWJ010000337.1:0-2838 GCA_038210685.1 Chitinophagales bacterium
CTATCTTGACGAGTATCATTATCGCTACAACAGACGAAACAACATGAACACAATGTTTGATGTATTAGTGAAGAAAATAATAGACAATAAACCAATAAGATTAATCACAAATAAGGGATAGCTAAACGCCTATACCTATAATTTTTTTTTATTTCCCAATCAAGAAGATATTTTTTGAAAGCGGGCGCTGCTTCTGCGACAGGGCTTGCAAGATGATTTGATTTTCAGATTTGATGATGGCAATTTGTCTTTTATATCATTCTCATAATCCATTTAAAAGTAAAAAATATAATTATGAAACATAGAATAACGCTTGTCTTTAGTAGCCTGATATTTTTATTGGGGTGTGGCCCGTCAGGAGATCATCAGATGGGTAATGGAACAGCGTGGGCCTCCGGTTCATTTAATTCTAATGGTAAGCAAATTTATTTTTCAGCTACTAGTAAGCAGGGCAGTCCCATCTCGTATACGGGCGGCGCGACAACTGGAATGATGATGAGTGGCAAACTGGCCTGCGTATCCTGTCATGGAACTGATGCAGCAGGCGGTAAACACACCATGGGAATGGAAACGATGGACGCCCCGGATATTCGTTGGCCTGCCTTATCTGTCGGCCATCATGGTGGTGAAGTAGTGGACTCATTAAAACAGCATCATGAAGTGGTGTATAGTTTTGAAAGTTTTAAAAATTCTGTTGAGAATGGAAAACATCCTGATGGAGATGATCTAAAGAAAGATATGCCACGTTGGCAAATGAGCGATGCCGATTTAAAGGATTTAATGAACTATCTAAAGTCACTGAAATAGTGGAAATCAACAAGGCTTACGATGAATCATTGAATGCATCTAAAAGCAAAAAACTTACTCGGGAATAGTTTATGAACTATAACTCTTGAATTTATTTTATAAGTACACCTAATAAAAATAACTATGACAACTGACAAACAACTTTCATTCGGAATTATCGGCTTAGGAACAATGGGCCGCAACCTGCTGCTAAACATGGCTGAGCACGGGTTTGCTGTAGCCGGCTACAACAGGCATGAGGATAAAGTAAAATTGCTTATGAAAGAAAGTAACGGCAATGATGTTCATGGCTTTTCTGATTTAAAAGAATTTATTGATAGCCTTAAAACTCCAAAAGCGGTAATGCTCCTGGTTACTGCAGGCAAAGCGGTAGATGAAGTTATTGCAGAAATACTTCCGCTTTTAAGTAAAGACGATATCATTATTGATGGCGGCAATTCTCATTACACAGGTACGGAACGCCGATACAAAGACCTCGAAGAAAAAGGTTTTCGTTTTATTGGGATGGGTGTTTCCGGAGGAGAAGAAGGTGCACGCAAAGGACCGAGTATGATGCCGGGAGGTGATGGAAAAGCGTACGATACGATAGCACCCATTCTTGAAAAAATTGCCGCACATGTAAAGGGCGAACCTACAGTGGCTTATATGGGCGTACGCTCTGCCGGGCATTTTGTAAAGATGGTGCACAACGGAATTGAATATGCGTTGATGCAATTGATATCAGAAACCTATGAAATATTGAAAAACGGCCTTCATCTAAATGATAAAGAAATTCACGACGTGTTTGAAAAGTGGAATGAGGGCAGGTTGCAATCCTACCTGCTGGAAATTACACGGGATATTTTTGCCTTTAAAAAGCCGGGAGAAGACCACCTGTTGCTCAATGATATTAAAGACGAGGCTAAAGCCAAAGGCACTGGTAAATGGACTTCGCAAGCAGCCATGGATCTAAGCGTTCCCCTGCCGGTTATAGACATTGCCGTAGCCATGCGCGATTTGTCAAAGTACAAGACCTTACGAACTAAAGCAGCCAAAATATATCCAGGTTCAAAAGATACCAAATACCCTGGTAACAAAGATGAATATACTGCCCAATTGGAAGAAGCATTTTATTTTTCTATGGTATCCGCCTTTGCGCAGGGCATGCATTTGCTTTACGGGGCCAATGAAGAATATAAATATGGGCTAAACCTCGGTTTGATCGCAAAAATCTGGCGTGGCGGCTGTATTATCAGGGCAGCGTTTTTGGAAGATATTTATGCCGCCTACAAGAATGATCCAAAATTGGAACATTTGTTTTTAGACAATTCGATCCGCGACAGTGTACCCAATAGTATTCCTGGAATTCGGGCTGTAGTTTC
This sequence comes from Chitinophagales bacterium, assembly GCA_038210685.1. GTDB lineage: Bacteria > Bacteroidota > Bacteroidia > Chitinophagales > Chitinophagaceae > Ginsengibacter. The sequence goes on from JBBQWJ010000337.1 coordinate 2,169, forward strand.
TGACGCTGTCAATTACGGTATCGCTGTGCCGGCCTATTCTGCATCTTTGAGTTATTTCGACGATTTCAGAAATGAAAATATGCCGGCAAACCTCATCCAGGCCCAGCGTGATTATTTTGGTGCACATACGTATGAACGCATTGACACAGAAGGAATTTTTCACACGGAGTGGATTACCACGGAGTGAAATGACAATAAATGTTTATAAATCAGAAAAGGAATTGTTTACTGCCGTTGCTGACTTTTTTATTAAAACAGCACAAAACCTAACGGGGTACTGCTGATAGGTTTAAGATTTTGTAAAGGTAAAATCTTATAGAGTTAAGGAACTTTTGACCCTTACATTATCCGAAACAATAACGAATGAAAGCACTATTAAAATTAAAAAAGAAACTGATATTTTATAATGAAAAATAATTCGTCACAATTAAATATATAAAGATGAAACAAGCAAAAACTGACCAAAGAAGAAAGAAAACCCTGGACATGTTAGGCCTGGAGTTGGGCGGTATGGAAGACCTGAAAACACATCAGGATTTTAACAACCAACATCCTAATGAACTTGATAACACCGTTTTGACAAAAGACAATACAGACGGAGACGAAAAAAATTCAACAAAAAAATTAAAAATTAAAACAAATGAAAAGTAAATTTAGTTTCACCCGAAGA
>JBBQWJ010000338.1:0-2774 GCA_038210685.1 Chitinophagales bacterium
AGCCAACAGAAATCGTATTGCGACACATTACATTAGCTGCTGCTACCCGATTGTAGGCCGATACCAGTTTTTCCATGTACATTTCATAATTACCGCTTTTTAAAAGGTAATCGAGAAAACGACTCACCGGAAGATTGGTGATGGTAAATAAATTATTGAAATGAATGCCGTAATTTTTCAACAACGCTTCTTTGTATTCAAGCTCAATTGCCTTTTCGGAAGGAGGAAGAAAAGCGCCTGCGGGATTATAAACCAGGTTTAAAATCAAGCCGCTATTTTCTTTCCCATATCCTTCATCATTCAACATTTTTAATGCCTGGATACTCGTTTCAAATACGCCATTTCCACGCTGCCTGTCCGTTCGGTTTTGGGTATAAAAAGGAAGCGAAGAAACTACTTCAATATGATTCGTTTTGTAGAATCCTGGCAGGTCATTGTATTGCTTATTAGCCAGGATGATGGTAAGGTTACAACGCACCATAATATGGCGATCCAGTTTTTTAATTTCCTCCACAAACCACCTGAAGTCAGGATTCATTTCGGGAGCGCCGCCGGTAATATCCACTGTTGAAAGTTGCGGATTATTTTTCAACGCATCAAGACAAAGTTGCATCGTTTCTCTCGTCATTATTTCCTCCCTGTCAGGTCCTGCATCCACGTGGCAATGTTTACAGGTTTGGTTGCACATTTTACCAATATTCACCTGGAAAATCTCGATGCCTGTAGGCTTTAAAGGATAAAGGCCTGAAGTTTCTAACTTTTTATGAAATGAAACCAGGCTGCTTTTACCAGTATTGGAATGTTCTAATATTTTTAACTGCTCCGCTGCTTCAGCCATTTTTTGATGCTGCCCTTTTAATGATATTTTTCTTTCTTTGATGATTACGTTCTCTGTCATGTTTATTCGGTTCCGGATTTTTTAAATAGAAATATCACATCGCTATATCTTTCACTTTATTCATCATTTGCACGCCATGCACCAATGAGGCTCCTCCACGAATGGCACAGGTAACATGCACCGCTTCCATCATCTGTGCTTCGCTCCAGCCCTTTTCAAAAGCATCGCTGCTATAGGCATCAATGCAGTAAGGGCATTGAACCGCATGAGCTACTGCAAGTGCGATCAATGATTTTTCCCTGGCAGTTAATTCGCTGTCTTTAAATACTTCGTCATAATAATCGAAAAATTTATCGGCAAGATTTTGTTGAAACTCACCAACGTTTCCAAATTTTTTCAGGTCTTCTGAATTGTAATAATGATTATTCATTCTATTGTTTTTAATTGTATGTACGAAATTTAATAAACTAAGATTGAATACAGTAAACCAACAAATTTGCCGGATTTCAATTTAGAGTAATAATGCAAGTCCGCAGTATCTAATCAGAGTTGATAAAAGCATTTTCTACTCTTTTGAGAATACCAGGCTTACCTGTATTCATTTTATAAATCCTCCACCCAAGAATACTGCCAAAAGCAATGTGAGCAAGAGTAACCGTTGTCATAAACTGGTATCCATCTTTAAATTGAAACCCAAAAGCCCCTATACCCAGTGTGCGTGTAACCGGGCTAATCATAAACCCTATACCAATTAAAAATCCATAGAATATTCCTCCCCCTATTTTAGGTCGGCCAAACAATAAACTAAAGATTATTCCAAAACAAGCTCCATTCCAAAAATGATATGCCCAGCCGGCAACATTGGACCAAAATCCGGGCCCTTCAGCAAACCTGTTGAGCAATAAGACGCCCATTAATTTAGGCATATCACCTGGCATTCCGCCAAGTCTGAAACCAATTTCCCTGACAATTTCCAATCCGATTGTTGCTACTAACCCTGCTAACATTCCACTGTATATTTGTTGGTTCAGCTTTTTATATTTTAAAAAATAATTAAGCACTGTTATCACAAAAATGAGAACTGCAGAAGGTATAAGATATTTTGTTGCAAGTGAAGATAATGTTTCGGTGCCTGTTTGGGATATTGGAAAAAGAATAGGTGCAATACCGGCAAGAATAAGTACAATCAAAACTAATAACAACTTCTTTTTTTGTTGATCCATTTTATAATTTTTTTCATTAAAAATGAGAAAACCGGGTAAAGGTTTTACCCGGTTTTTTTAAAGTTTACATAGAGATCATCTTCATCATCATTGCCAACTTTTGATCCAATTTTTCACCTATCATTTTCACTTTTGCATTATTAAATGAAGAGAACAGATCAGAGGGTTTGAAATAATTTACATAAGTGGCCCCATTTTGTTCATATACATTTACCCGAACCGGAATAACAAGTCCGACAGAAGGATCTGCTGAAAAAGCTTGTTTACCTACATTTGGATTTCCAATAAAAAAAGAATGTGCATTTACTGAAAGACCTGTCATAGAAAGAATTTTCCCCTGGTTAAGTTCAGACAGCACCATCATACCGCCTCCTGAAACCGCCTTTTTAATTTCACCAAGGGTTGCGTCAAAACCTTTTGAAGATTTAACGGTTACCGGATGAATTGATTGAGCTTTGGTGGCAGAGGAAAAGCTTATCATTCCTGCCATCAGTACAGCTATAACTAACAAAGAGGGTAATCTTAATTTTTTTGTTTTCATGATTTGATTTTTTTGTTTTAAAAATGTTTTTATAAATGTTTTATGATTGAATAGTTGCTTCATTGTCTAAAACCTGACACATCAGTTAATAAATTTTTTAAAAAAATTCCTGGTAATAATTTTTGTAGAAATAAATAAGTGGAGAAATTTTTAAAAGAAAAATTCTAGCAAT
>JBBQWJ010000339.1:0-2758 GCA_038210685.1 Chitinophagales bacterium
GCGGGGTGTATCGGGACAAATTTTTGCTAAAGAAAAATCCGGGGAATTTGTTTCTTTACTCATTCTGAAATCTGTGATAAAATCAACGTAATCGGTATTTTCCAAAAATCTTATAATGTCCGATCGATAAACACACTGCCCAAAAGTGAGTTTATCATATTTGCCCACAGCCCACGGTGCCAGCAGTTCTTTCAAATCTTCTTTCAATTTTTCCTTGTAATAATTTTCGTCTTTTCCAGGTAAAAGATTTACACGCAGGCAAAAATTAATTTTTTCGTAACGAGGATTCATTACGCGAAAACGAACAAACGGTGAAGTGCGTTTGCGGATGTACGTTTCTATTTTTTCGATGATACTTACCGGCACTTTTGGCTCAAATGAATTGCCTGCCCGCAGTTTATTCAAATCGGGAATTACCGCAAGAATTACATAACCGGGCGCGTAAGGAAAATCATTTTTGTACAAATGTGCATCCAATGCAAAACTGTGGTTGATACATTTTGCTTTAAACAACTGGGGAAATTCTTCAAGCACCAGTCTTTCATAATCAAATTTTTGAATGGCGCGACCTTTGTGCCGCAACCGTTCGCTCACTCTTACATAAAATTGTTGTTCAATCTCGGGAACTTCACCACCAAATGTTTCGTAAGGTTGTTGCACACTTTTTACGTTGGCATCTGCCACATTTAATTTTGAAATACTTCCTGCAGCTAACGGTTGTGATAAACGCAGTTTGTCATTTGCTGAATCATTGGTAAATGTAACACTGATGGCCTGCGGATGAATGCCTGTAGTCTCACTTACCGCTTTACTGTTTTGCGGAATGGAAGCTTTAATCCAATGCAAACCTTTCGGCATGATCGTATTGTCATTGGTCATATTTGCAGGCATGGCCAGTTTTACAATGCCGGAAGTGGTAAGGTTTTCACTGGCATCGTCCAATACTTCAAAACCTTTGCGCAAAGGTTTCCATACATTATTGTCGAGATAATGCCATTGCACTTCCTGTTTTTCAGACTCTGAATCTGAAGTAGCTTCGGCCAGTTGAAATAGAAGATTCAGGTTGTTGCCGGGAACTAAATTTTTTAATCCGAGAAACAAAGTGCCTTCGTTACAAAATGTGGGGAACAGTGTCGGCTGCAATTTTATTTCTTCATGTTTGTAAGTGCCAGAATATGGATACAAATGAATAAGATCAATGTCTTCGAGAGTGGCTGAAGCGGTATAATCGAGTGACATATTGCTGATGATAGGAGTCCAGGGCTCGTTGGGGATTAAAACAGTTAATGGCTTTACAATTTCACCGGTAACAATATCGAAAATACTTAGCAATTGCTGAAGATCCCCTAATTTGGATTGAGTGGATATCGCCTTTGTCAGTGTATCGTTTGCCAGCGTTTTATTGTCATGTACCAGAGGGATAAGTGTATCTCTTTCCCCATCATCAATGCTACCCAAAGGTGGCGCGGTAGCCAGGTCAATTGCATTATCAAAAGAAGTATTTAAGCCATCTGCTTTGTCAGAAGAAAGTTGCGCTTTGTCTTTTGTCGAGTTCACATCATCTTTTAATTCAACAATAGTTTTACCTGTACTTCTAAAAACAATAACAGTATTTCCGTCTACTTTATAAACAGCGCCTTCAAGTAAAGCATCGGGATAACGGCCCAGCGCCATCATTTGCCTGCTTAGCACAAAAGCATAATCTTTATGAAGAAAATCCTGATCTCTTAAATTTATTTTAATAAATCCGTTTCTTGAACTGGTATCAAATTTTGTAAAGTCTGACTCTGAAATAGAAAACTGTTGATTGACAAATCCGAAATCTGTAGATAAAAGCAAAATGCCCTGGGAGTAAATATTTTCACCATCTGAATCCTTATGTTCACAGGAATCAGTATTGGGAGGTAACAAGGGTAGCGCATCGGGAGGAACTTTATCAAATAATTTTCTAAATCCGGCTTCGTCTTTCCAAATACCATCTTTAAGAGAAGAAATTTTTATCAAAAAATGATCTTCATCCAACCCAAAGACCTGGGGTGTTGCATTTGGATCTTCCACCACATACCCTTTGTAATATTCCCTGAAATCATTAGGCTTGTCTTTCCAGTTGAGATTTATGCGCACACTTTTCCAGTTTTTGCAAAAAACCTCTTTTGACCCTAAATAAAAACTCGGCCCGGAGTTGGCAGTATCGTGAACTATCGGCAGTGTATAAATATCAAAATTCCTTACGACAGGTCTGGTTCCAAAAAAATACACCGGCGCGTTTACATCCTGCAAACTTTCATCATTCTGAACAATAAAATTTTTTAGCCCGCAAACCTGCACATCAATTCTTGTATTATCAGTTCCTATGTTTTTTAATACTTCAATATTTCTGAAAAAATGATAGAATGAAATTACCTGGGGAGGATTATTGTCATTTTTCAAAAGACAACAACTTGTATCCTGTTCGCAACAATCTTTTTTATTGACAGGCGGTTTTGGTAAAATGGTATATCGAAATTTCAGGCGGTCGTTCAATTCTATTTTTACAAGAGGCTGTGTTGTATCGAAGTCGTCTTTTAATTTTTGAGCATCATAAAAACCTACGGAAGGCTGATCGGCATTGATAGTAGCGCTTATGTCTAATTTAAAATTACCTCCCGATAAATTGCTTAGAGAGATATTGCAATCTGCCGGTTGCAACCAATCTTTTTCACCACTGAACAATACATTTAATATGGTTTCAGGTTTAAAAATTTCATGGATTAATTTT
>JBBQWJ010000340.1:0-2607 GCA_038210685.1 Chitinophagales bacterium
GATGTCCGTTGCTGGGGCGGCGATAAAATGAAAGCTACCGGGGCCACGCTGGTAAAGCATTTCAAAGACCTGGCTTTTATGGGTTTCGCAGAAGTAATAAAAAATCTTCCGGCTATTTTAAAGAATTTTAAATTTTGCAAAAATGATATTTCCGTTTTTCAACCTGATGTAATTGTATTTATTGATTACCCCGGTTTTAATATGCGCATCGCAAAATGGGGCAAAGAAAATCATTACAAAACGGTATTTTATATTTCTCCGCAGGTGTGGGCATGGAAAGAAAACCGCGTAAAAATTCTTAAAAAGAATATCGACAAAATGCTTGTCATTCTTCCGTTTGAAAAAGATTTTTTTAAAAAATGGAATTATGAAGTGGAATATGTGGGCCATCCTTTGGCAGATGTGATAGAAAATTTTAAAAACAAACACCCGGAAATAAAAGTTTCTGAAAATACGATTGCCCTGTTACCTGGCAGCCGCAGGCAGGAAATAAATATCAAACTTCCCATAATGCTTGAGGCCACCAAAAATTTCCCTGAATATAATTTTGTGATTGGCAAAGCGCCTTCCATTGAAGATGAATTCTACGAAAATTTTATAAAAAACTATCCAAACGTAAACACAATTTCAAACGATACGTATTCGCTGTTAATGAAGTCTGTAGCGGCTTTGGTAACATCAGGAACTGCCACCTTGGAAACCGCTCTATTCGGTGTTCCGGAAATTATATGTTACAAAGCTGGCAATATTTCTTACCAAATTGCAAAGCGCCTGGTGAAATTAAAATTCATTTGCCTGGTCAATTTAATTATGGATAAAGAAGTGGTGAAGGAATTAATTCAAAATGACCTTACAGCAGAAAATATTACATCAGAATTGAAAAAGATCTTATCCGATCCTGCCAAAAAAGAAAAAATACAGCAAGATTACCGGCAATTAAAACAATTACTTTCTGAAGGAGGAAATGCTTCTAAAAATGCCGCAAAGAGTATTTATGATTTTGTAAGAGAACCTGTTTTGCAGTAAACGAAGAAAAAAAAGGGATTTTTGTTTTATCAGGAGTTTTATCTTCTTATCAATTGAATGATCAAAATAATCATCGCCAATAAAAAAAGTAAGATCGAAAGGCGATTGATAAAGTGCATCGCTCTCGTCATTTGTGAACGAGGTCTGTCAGGATCTTTTTTTACGATCCATAAATATTCTCCTATTTGCCTCCATATTCCCATAGTTCAAAATTAAAAAATTTATTGTGTCACATAATCATAAATCATTCTTGAAACATGCGCCATTGCTTTAACTGCAGAAGGTTCATCTTCCAGGTTTTTAGAAAGCAATACAAGCACATATTTTCTACCATCGGGCAAAATCACAATTCCTGAGTCATGCTGCACCCCGGTTATCCATCCTGTTTTGTGCGCAACTTTCACATCAGCCGGAAGTTCTGCAGGAATAATGTTATTGTGTTCCTGCTTTGATAAAATATTGATCATTTCTTCAGACGATTTTTTATCAACCGCTTTTCCTTCGGCAATTTTTTCATAGATCACCATCAAGTCGTAAGCAGTGGTTGTATTATTCAATCCCAAATCATAGGCTTTGTTATCTTCTACACCACGCAATACTTTTATTTTTTTTGCACCCATTTCACGCATCGTTTGTGTTACATTCTTTGCACCCACCAATTCAATCACCAGGTTGGTTGATAAATTGCTGCTGGCAATTATCATTTCATACATCAAATCAAAAAGGGTTCTTTTTTCCCCAATATGGCGATAAATCTCGGACTCACTATCATCAATAGAATCCAGACTATACAAGCTGCTATCAACAATACTTTTGAATTGGTTTTTAACGAGAAAAGAATCGATTAAAGATAATTTCCCTTCTTTAACCTGTTTAAAAACCTCCATCATCACTGGGGTTTTCATGGTGCTTGCCGCATGGAATTCTACTTGTTCATTTATCAATAATTCGCGGCCGGTTGAAATATCTTTAAACGCCACTGCAAAATCTCCTTTTTCATTTGACAAAACATTCTCAATCTTTTGCTTTAACATTTTCATAGAATTGTTTGATTGACTGTAAGTTGGCGGGCAAATAGAAAAACCACCAAGTAGTATTACGATGAGGAAAAAAAGCTTCATAAGCGAAAATAATGATCTTTTTATTCCTCATCAACATTAGAAATTTTATTAAATATCCCGCATTTATTCAATTTTTTTGCATGAATTTTAATTAACATTCCAATTTGCTCTTAAATGCTGAAGGGTACTAAATATGGCACGTTATGTGGGGGATCGGGCTTTGTAGGACTATTCATTCTGATTTTTTAAAAGATCGTACAAATGAAACTGAAATCTAAAAAATCAATAATGGTAGTGCAACAAACTTTTTGTTTATTTTAAACATCATAATATGAACCGTGTTCTAGTCGTTGATGACAATAATGATATATTGTGGGTTGTCGAAATCATTCTTAAAAGATATGGATTTGAAGTATTGAGTATTTTAAAAGGGGAAGATGTATTGGCTCAAACAAAATCATTTTCACCTCAACTCATCTTGCTTGATGTTTTTCTTTCAGGAGTTGACGGAATTGACGTT
>JBBQWJ010000341.1:0-2595 GCA_038210685.1 Chitinophagales bacterium
CTTGCATTTTATTTGACATACTGTATTTTACCCTTTGATAAAGGCGAGCAAATCAGCGTTGAACTTATCCTTGTGCGTTGCGGCCAATCCGTGCGGTCCACCGGCATAGATTTTTAATGTCGCATTTTTAATGAGTTTAACGGCTACCTTTGAAGTGGTATTGATGGGTACAATCTGATCATCGTCGCCGTGGATAATAAGCGTCGGAACATCGAATTTCTTCAAATCTTCAGTGAAATCGGTTTCCGAAAAAGCTTTGATGCAGGCATATTCGTTCCATAGTCCGCCCTGCATAGCCTGAAACCAGAATCCATCGAGCATTCCCTGGGTAGCTTTGTTCTCCTTGCGGTTGGCGCCGAAAAATTTTTTGGCCAGATCTGTATAGAATTGAGACCTGTCAGCGGCAACGCCGGCACGCACCTCGTCAAACGCTTCAATAGGTGCACCATCCGGAGTGTCTTTGGTTTTCAGCCTGATTGGCGTCACCGCTCCCAACAAAACAACTTTGGCGACGCGGAAAGTTCCGTGGCGGCCAATGTATCTGGCAACTTCACCACCTCCTGTGGAGTGGCCGATCAGGGTTGCGCCTTTCAGGTCGAGTTTATCCATCAGTTCTGCCAGATCGTCGGCATAGGTATCCATATTGTTGCCATTCCATGGCTGACCTGAACGTCCATGCCCGCGCCTGTCATGTGCAATGCAACGGTAACCATGTGATGCAAGAAACATCATTTGCGATTCCCAGGCATCGGCATTAAGCGGCCATCCGTGACTGAAAACGACGGGTTTGCCCGTTCCCCAATCCTTGAAATAAATCTTTGTTTTGTCTTTAGTCGTGAATGTGTTCATGATTCTCAAAATAAGTTACATAAATTCCACCTCAATCATTTGAATGTTTCGTAAGTTTTGTCAATTATATTTGCCAGATCAAAATCAAGCTGAGTAATACCATTGGATGTATGTGTGGTTAAAGTAACACTTACCTTGTTATAACTATTGCTCCAGTCAGGATGATGGTTCAATTTCTGTGCCTCCAATGCAATCGCCGTCATAAAAGAGAAGGCTTCTACAAATGTTTTAAACTTTAAATCCCGATTAATTGAGTTTTCTATCAAAGTCCAATTTTTTAAATGAAGTGAAAGATAATTGGCGACCTCTTCTTTTAATAGTGTTTTCATGTATCAATGTTTTTTACAAAATTTCCTTGCTTCTTTCTCTAATTTTACAAGTCTTATATAATAATCGGGGAACTCATTCAAATGAGCCCAGGCTATTTTTTCATTTTATTCATTATTCTGGTTAAAAAATTTGTAGATTTTAAAATTTACTTCTTACTTGCTGATTTTAAGGCATTATCATATCTTCTGGCTACTTCATCCCAGTTAATAACATTCCAGAATGCATCAATATAATCGGCTCTTTTGTTTTGATATTTAAGATAGTAAGCATGTTCCCATACATTATTTTCAGCTATATCCATTAAAGGGTTATCCTGGTTTGGTGTAGAGCATATAAACAGATTGCTCTTTTCATCAATACACAGGCAGACCCCGCCACTGCCAAATCTGATTTTAAACTTCACAATTAAATGGGCTACAAACTCGCCTACCACTTCGTTGGTCACGGTAAGAAGGTTGGAAAATTACCTTGTTCTTGATACCCATTGCACCAACCTGATATAATTGTTAAATCCCACTAAACTAATTTATAATGTTACAAGTAAATTTTGTTAGCCCTTTTTAAAAAACAGAGCTGCAAGTATTCATTATAAGCATAATATTGAGTCTAAAATTGACAGTCAATTTGGACTTTTTCAAAATCTTTTTTCAACAACATCCCAGTCTATAAGATCCCAGAATGCGTTTACATAATCTGGTCTTCTATTTTGATAGTCCAGATAATAGGCGTGTTCCCAAACATCGCAAGTAAGAATTGGTTTTAATCCTTTGCGAAGTGGATTTCCCGCATTGCTTTCCTGTATTATTTCCAGGTTTCCTGCCGCGCTTTTAACCAACCAAACCCATCCTGAACCAAACAGTGTAGATGCTGCTTTAATAAAGGCATCTTTAAATTCTTTTTGCGAACCAAAGCTGCTTTTTATTGCTTCTGCAACTTTTTTAGTAGGTTCACTGGTATTGGCTTGTTTTAAACCTGAAAAGTAGAAAGTATGGTTCCACACCTGGGCTGCATTATTGAAAACAGGACCTTCAGCTTCCATAATCATAGTTTCAAGGCTTGCATTTTCAAATTTTGTTCCCGGAATCAAATTGTTCAAATTTGTTACATACGCCTGATGGTGTTTCCCATGATGAAACTCAAGAGTTTTTGCTGAAATGTTTGGCTCAAGAGCATTCATCTCATAAGGTAATTTAGGTAATTCAATTTTCATTGTTTTATTTATTAAAGTTTAAAAAATATTCTTCTTATTCGGCTAATTCAATTAGTCATTATTCGCCATTCGCAGATAACGTTGCTTTTAGTGGCTTTTTTTACTTTTTGGAACTTTTGCCTCTTCTGTACTGGCCTCGCTTAAGCCAATAGCAATTGCTTGTTTACGGTTTTTTACTATTCCGCCCTTGCCCTCTTTTCCTGATT
>JBBQWJ010000342.1:0-2378 GCA_038210685.1 Chitinophagales bacterium
CTTCGTCTTTTGGTTTTGACTTTCCCCTTACCCAGTTCGGTTTCAACATCCATGCGTCAAAAGCGCCGCCAATAACGGCTCCGCGTTCTATCAAAACTTTTATCTGCTCATCCGAAAACTGCCTGTTATGAGGAACAAGCGAACGGCAATTATTGTGGCTCGCCCACACATGACCTTTGAAATGTTCCAGTGCTTCCCAAAAACTTTCATCACACAAATGAGTAGCGTCTAAAATGATAGTTAGTCTTTCCATTTCCTTCAACAATTCGCGTCCTTTATTTCCAAGTCCTCCCTCAGAATCTGTTCCAAATGCATAAACTCCGGGACCGTAATGCGCCGGCCCCAAAGCACGCAATCCATTTTCATAAGCTTTTTCGAGATAGCTCATATTAACAATAGAATCTGCTCCTTCAAGACTCAACACATATCCTATCGGCAATCCCTCTGTTTTTTCCTTTTGCCAATTTGAAAGCTGACCATGCAATGAATCCACATCGGTTATTTGTTTCATTTCTCCACGATCCGTCATTGCTTTATACCAGGCAAGTTGACCTTGTGTTTGCGCCCAGGCCTGTTCCTGCGAATTCCATCCTTTTAAAGAGCTTTCACGTTTTACAAATCTTGCTATCATTGTTGCCACACAGATACCAATTTTTCCTTTGCGCATTTCAGGAAGTGAAACAGTAGCATTACCTCTGTCAGGCTTATCCGTCATTCCGTTTTCTCTTTCGCGTATATCCATTACCGTTCGTGTCAGATCGCGGTTCCATTCCATCGCGTTCATACTAAGATCAAGGTGTGCATCAAAAATAAGATCTGCCATAACAATTTTTTAAAAAGTGATTTTTTTTCTGCGGGCATCAATTTTCCACGTATCAACAAATTTTCCGTCTTCAATTATATTTGCTTCATCATACAATGCAACCGTTGGGCAAATGTGATAAGGAACGCCGTATAAAAGATCTCCAATAGCAATTTTTTCCCAATCATTTACTTCAACTACCAAATGCTCTTCGCTTTGTGATTTGATTTCGTAATTTTCTAAATTCAAAAAAAATATTCTTTTAGAAATTGGATTTTCTGCAGCAACTGATTTGTGTCCAAGATCTGTAGTAATCAACCCAGGCGATGGTTTGGAGATAACTCTTGTAATCAAAACTGCAGCAAATTCAAAATCCTGTTCTGCTAATAATGAATCATATCCATGGTCCCAAAGCAAACAAGTCCCCGGGCTACAATATTCTTCTTTATGTAAGGCATGCACTGTAAATGTTGGCGTTCCTCCCGCAATTATTTGAGGTTTAGGAAACCCTTCGGCAATAATTTTTTCTACAATATTATTTATTGGCACAAACGCTTCTTCTACTTTTTTCTTTCTTTGCTTAAAATTTTCATCACGTATGTGTCCGTCATAAATGTGCATTCCCTGGAAATTAATATTGGATAATTTTTGTAACTCTATAAAGAGATCAAAAAGATTTTCATCAGGCGCTATTCCAGTTCTGTGCATCCCGGCGTCCACATCAATAAATACGTTGGCAGTTAATTTTTCATTTGCAAATAAATCATTCAACATTTGTGCAGAATCAGTATTATCTACCAATGAAGAAAATTCTGTTTCAGAGAATCTTTTTATCAAAAGAAGGAATCTCTTTGCTTTTGATAAATTAAGCTGGTAAGCCAATAAAATATTTTCTGCGCCGGCTTCCGCAAGCATTTCCGCTTCCGCGATAGTTGCGCATTTGAATTTTGAAATGCCTGCGTCTATCTGCATCTTTACAATTTCTGCCATCTTGTGTGTTTTCACATGTGGCACCAGTCTTCCTGCATCTCCAACAATGTTTATCATTGTTTCAATATTTGATGCAACCCGCTTTTTGTAAACCAACAAAGCAGGTGAATCAATTTCTTCAGGATCATTTAATTCGAACCATTGTTTTTCAGGCATTTTTTTCTATTTCTATTTCGGTTACTGATTGGGTAAATACAATTTCGCCTGCATCTTCAGAAAGTTCAAAAATTGCTTCAATTTCAACAGCTATATTGCCGGGTAAAGAACCCATTCCTACTGCGCTACGCACACCAACACCATTTTCACTTCCCCATATTTCAGCAAACAATTCGCTGCAACCATTAATTACAAAAGGATGTTCTTCAAAATTTAAAGTACAGTTTACCATACCAAAGACCTTTATCACTCTTTTAATTTTATCCAAACTTCCGAGACCAGCTTTTAAAGTGGCTAAAATCGTTAAGCCAGTTTGCCGCGCTGCAAGTTTTGCCGCGTCTTTGTTTATATCATACCCTACTTTTCCTTTTATTAATATTCCTTCTTCCAAAACCGGCCCGTGACCCGAGACATAAATTAAATTATCCAC
>JBBQWJ010000343.1:0-2370 GCA_038210685.1 Chitinophagales bacterium
AGTCGGTTTATGACTTTATTGCCCGGCGATATTATTTCAACAGGCACTCCTGCAGGTGTTGGTCTTGGGTTTGATCCTCCTGTGTATTTAAAAGCAGGAGATGTAGTTGAACTAGGAATTGATGGCCTGGGAATTCAAAAACAAAACGTCGTAAACTGGTCAAAATAATTGGCAATGATAGATGCACACGTTCATTTCTGGAAATATAATAAAACGAGAGATGCGTGGATCACTGATGACATGAAAATCATTCAAAGAGATTTTCTGCCGGGAGATTTACAACTGATGCTCTCTGAAAATAATGTTGCTGGAGTAATTGCTGTGCAGGCTGATCAGAGCGAAGATGAAACCAGGTTTTTATTGTCATTGGCGGAAGAGTTTTCATTCATAAAAGGAATTGTTGGTTGGGTTGATCTGCAAAATGAAAATATTGAGAAAAAGTTGCTTTACTATTCACAATTCCCTGTAATAAAGGGTTTCAGGCATATTGTGCAGGGAGAACAGCCGGGTTTTTTGCAAAAAGAAAAGTTCTTAAATGGGATCAAAGCATTGCAAGCTTTTAATTTTACTTATGATGTACTTGTTTATGAAAATCAATTAAAAGAGGCAGTTGAATTCGTAAATAAATTTCCCGAACAAATGTTTATAATTGATCACTGTGCCAAACCGGCTATAAATAATAAAAATATAGATAACTGGAAAAAGCTAATGAACGAAATTTCAAAAAATAAAAACGTTTATTGCAAACTTTCAGGGTTGATCACAGAGGCAAACTGGAACCAATGGAATGAAAAAGACTTTTATCCATATCTTGATGTGGTGTTTGAATGCTTCGGTACGGAAAGATTAGTCTTTGGGAGTGATTGGCCTGTAATGCAGTTAAGCGGGAATTACAAAGGCTGGAAACGGTTGGTGGAAAATTATATGGGTAGTTTTTCTCAACAGGAAAAAGAAAAAGTGTTTACGCAAAATGCAATTAATTTTTACAAACTAAACTCTTAAACTATCTAAACCTTCTTTAAATGGATCTTCATCTCGACAAAAAAGTAATCATCGTAACCGGCGGCGCCAAAGGAATCGGCGAAGGAATTGTGAAAGTGCTTGCTGCGGAAAATGCCATTCCTGTAATCATCGGAAGAAATGAAAATGATAATCTGAAAATGCTTACATCTATTGATAATAAAGGATTCCAGGTAGTGGCCGAATTGACAAAACCGCAGGAATGCGAAAATGCGATTAATCAAGTGGTTGCAAAATTTGACAGAATTGACGGGCTGGTAAACAATGCCGGCGTAAATGATGGAGTAGGTCTTGAAAATGGAAATTATGAACAATTTGTTGCTTCACTGCATAAAAACCTTGTTCATTACTACCTTATGGCACATCACTCATTGCCATATTTAAAACAATCAAAAGGAGCGATTGTAAATATTGGTTCCAAAACTGCAGAAACCGGTCAAGGTGATACTTCCGGCTATGCTGCATCTAATGGAGGAAGAAATGCATTGACGAGGGAATGGGCAGTTGAATTATTGAAATACGGTATAAGGGTGAATGAAGTAGTGGTAGCAGAATGTTACACACCATTATATAATACCTGGATAAAAACTTTTGAAAATCCTGAAGAAAAATTAAAATCCATAACTGAAAAAATACCTCTTGGAAAAAAAATGACCACTGCTGCAGAAATTGCGAACATGGTAGCATTTCTTTTGTCAGACAGATCAAGCCATACAACCGGGCAATTGATTCATGTAGATGGGGGGTATGTGCATTTGGACAGAGCGATTTGAACAAAAATTAAATTTTAAAAAACAATATAGAAATGAACTCAGAAAATAAATGGAAGGTTATTTTACTTGTAACTTTTTTCACAACATTAGTAACTTTTTCTATGGCACAAAAAACACTTCCACTTTATAATGAAGTGCCCAACAGCAAGCCGGCTTTGAATTATAAGGAAACATCCGATACGATGCAGAATGGAGTTATTATTATAAGTAAAGTTTCTGTCCCTGATATTACGATTTTTAAACCACAGCATCCTGACAAGAACCATTCAGCGGTGGTTATTTGTCCGGGCGGTGGGTATGCTGTTCTAGCTTATAATTTAGAAGGGACTGAGGTTGCAAAAATTATGAATACATGGGGCGTCACCGCTGTTGTTTTAAAATATCGTTTACCGAGTGATGATATCATGAAAGATAAATCTATTGGGCCATTGCAGGACGCGCAAAGAGCATTGCAATATGTAAGAGAGAATGCACATGAATTAAATGTTAACCCGAATATGATTGGCATAATGGGCTTTTCAGCCGGTGGCCATCTTGCATCAACTGCTTCCACGCACTTTGATAAATCCTATATTTC
>JBBQWJ010000344.1:0-2359 GCA_038210685.1 Chitinophagales bacterium
GATTTTTCCAGAAATGCAGGAAGTTCCGGCAGCTATTCCGGGATTTATGGCACCAAAAGAAATAGAAGTTATTCTCAAGTATTTCGGAGAAGGATATTATAAAACACAGAATTTCAATGATTATTCTGCAAATTTTAAAGCTAAATGGTGAAAACCATTAAAAATATAAAAGCTACGCAAGTAGTTAAACTCGGTTTTTCATAGGATATTGGATTATAACAGGGGTGGATTTCCATCCGGCCCCTTTTTTTTATTCTTTTGAAAAATAAATTAAACCAATGCAACGTTTTAAAGTCAAATACGGTCTAAGAAGTAGCGTACAAGTGATAATGGAACTTAAAATTAATAAAAAAGCGAAAGCTTAAAAATATAAAAACTGCGCAAGTAGTTTAAACTCGGTTTTTCATAGGATATTGGATTATAACAGGGGTGGATTTTTATCCGGCCCCTTTTTTTATTTTATTACCTTCTTACCAGTAAACCAACAAATTACCTGGATTTTTATTTTAAGAACTTCCTTTTATTAAAGGGCTTTTCTGATTTTGACTAATTTGATAAGCAATTCTTCCAGGAGATCTAGCCTTAACATGTTTGCACCATCACTTTTTGCCACAGCAGGATTTGGATGGGTTTCTATAAACAAACCGTCAGCGTTTACTGCAATGGCAGCCTTGGCAATCGTTTCAATCATTTCCGGGTTACCTCCCGTTACACCACTACTTTGATTTGGTTGTTGAAGGCTATGAGTGCAGTCCATAATTACCGGAACCTGGTGGCTTTTCATTATTGTTATATTTCTGTAATCCACTACAAGATCATTGTATCCAAAAGTATTCCCCCGTTCGGTAAGCATCGTTTTTTTATTGCCGGCTTTTTCTATTTTTTCTACTGCAAATTTCATGGATTCACCATTTACGAACTGTCCTTTTTTTACATTAATGATCTTTCCGGTTTGCGCAGCAGCTATCAAAAGATCGGTTTGCCTGCAAAGGAAAGCTGGAATCTGTAATACGTCCACATATTTTGCAGCCATAGCTGCTTCTTCATGCGCGTGTATATCGGTAACTGTGGGTAACGAAAAGTGCTTACCAACTTTTTCCAACATTTGTAATGCTTCCTCATCTCCCAGTCCTGTGAATGAAGAAGCACTAGTGCGATTGGCTTTCCTGTATGATGATTTAAAAATATAAGGGATCTTTAATTTTTTACAAATGGTTGAAACTTTTTGGGCTACTTCAAAAATTAGTTCTTCACTCTCCACTACGCATGGCCCTGCAATAAGAAAGAAATTGTTTTCGTCATATTCCTGATCGGCAAAAAGCTGCTTTAAATAGTCTGTCATATTTATTTTTCTTTGCGCTCAAAGATATTTGTTTAAACGGTTTTTATTAAAAGTGTTTTGTGTAAGTAAGTAAAATAAATCAACTTTACTTTTATATAATTGCAATTCGCCCACGCAGCAGTTTTAACTTTATTATGTTACTTATCTATTTGCCAAAATATTCGTCAAGGTGTCAATATGTTTTTGAATTGATATTTAAAGAAGAATTCGGGATTGATTTTCAACTAACTACAGATACAAAAGAGTTTGAAGCATATAATGCTGAAAAAATTAATTATTCAGATGAAAAAATCTCAAACGGATTTTTTATTAAAGCATCTCCTCTTTTATTTGAAAATGAAATTAAAAAACAGGAAATAAATGTTGATGAAAACGATGCATTGAAAATTTTATTTCCAACTGAAGATGATGACCTGGGGTTTGACATTTTTGCAGCGGTATTTTATTTGGTGAGTCGTTATGAAGAATATCTTCCTTTTAATGCGGATAAATTCGGTAGGTTTAAAGCTGTAGATAGTTTAGCCTTTCAAAATGATTTTTTGCAAATACCAATTGTAAACATTTGGATTGATAGGTTTAAAAAAGCTTTGAAAAATAAATTTGACAAACTGGAATTAAAATCAACTGTTTTTAATGCGATTATAACGTATGATATCGATGTGGCTTACAAATATAGAGGCAGAAGTTTTGGAAGAACATTGGGATCAGCTTTAAAAGATGTGATGGGATTTAGCCTGCAAAATTTTAAAGAAAGAATTCAAACACTTTTGCAGTCAAAGAAAGATCCGTGGGATGTGTATGATGATTTACAAAAACTGATTGGTCAAAATCAGTTATCATCTGTTTTCTTTTTTTTGCTTGCAGATAAATCAGAGCACGATAGAAATCTTGACTATCAAAATCCGTTAATGAAAAAATTGGTGAAGCAGATTAATACATTTAGTGAAATAGGAATTCATCCTTCATTTTATACGTCGTCTTTTCCTGAAAAGATATTGATTGAGAAGGAAAGATTGG
>JBBQWJ010000345.1:0-2333 GCA_038210685.1 Chitinophagales bacterium
GAAATTTATAAAACAGGGATATCTATTGCCGCGGTAACCAATATGCTTTTCTACGATAATATTTATGAAGAAAGGTATATGGGACTGATTCCTGAAAATAAAGAAAATTATATTTTAGGTTCGCCCATTCATTATGCAGAAAACCTGCAGGGGCATTTATTATTCATTCATGGTACCGGCGACGATAATGTGCAATACGACAACGCAGAAGCTTTGCTGAATGCACTGATAAAATACAATAAACAATTCCAGTTTATGCCTTATCCAAACAGGACTCACGCTATTTCTGAAGGCGAAGGAACGCGGAAACATTTAGCAACCTTATACACAAATTATCTGAGAGAATATTGCCCTCCGGGAGCGAGGTAAGAATTGATGGAAATAATTTGAATGTCCACTTGATCTTTTTAAGTGGACATTTTTTGTTTGAAAATTATGAAATAGGAATAGCCGGAATTTGTTTGTTTACTGTAAAATTATCACTAACCATTACCAGCAAGAATATTGCTAGCGGCGTCATTATCAAAAGGTGGTTTTATTTTAAGCTCATTATTTTTGCATTCTTCAGAGGAATCATTAATTCCAAGCTGCAGCCTTTACCAGGTGAAGAAAGGATGTTCATATTTCCAGCATAAAATTCAACCCTGCTTTGAATATTTCTTAAGCCAATGCCAGTATTTATTTTACCGGGTTTAAAACCTATTCCATCGTCAGCAATGGTTACAATCAAATTGCCTTTTTCTGCTTTTAGATGGATGATAACTGTTTTTGCATTTGCATGTTTACTAATGTTATTCATCTGTTCCTGAACGATGCGGTAAATCATCAATTGCTTTTTGGGATCCATTATTCTGATCTTTTTCGCCTCATTTACCAATTGTACGTTCAGCCTTTGGGAAGAATTTACTTCATTTACAAATTCTTTCAGGCTTTTATAAAGGCTTTTGTTATCCAGCTTTGGCGCTACCAGCGAATGGGTAAGCTTGCGTATTTCCTCTATCGCTATATTCACATAATCATAGCTTTTCTCCACCAGGTCTTTGTTTTCGGAAGGGGCCTGACCTTTAACCATTCCAAGGTAGATTTTGACGGTGGCCAGTATTTGGTTAATGTTGTCATGGAGCTCTTTTCCCAACTCGTTTTTTTCTTTTTCCTGCCCCGAAATAGTGGCTTCTATAATTTGTTTCTGCTGATTGATTTCCTGTTTTTTCAGCGCGTTCTCTAATTTTATTTTATCGGTAATATCTCTGAAAATTGTAAAAAGAACCGGTTTGCTGTGGAGGAAAATTTTTTGTACTATTACTTGAACATCTCTGATATCTCCTTTTTTTGACTTATGCCTGGTCATAAAATCATCGTGCCCTTCCTTCATAATTTTTTTAGCGCGCGCCTTTATCAGTTCAGGGGTTTCAATTATTTCATAGTCGGAAATTTTTAATTTACTGAACTCTTCCCTGGAATATCCCAATTGTGTATGAATTTTTTCGTTAAAATCCAACACTGAAAGGGTTTTGTGATCTATTATACAGATGCCATCAGGAGATTGTTCAAAAAGAGTGCGGTACTGTAATTCAGCATCAAGCAATTGTTTTTCCGATATTTTCTTCAAAGTAATATCCTCCTGGACAGCCATATAACCCATCAATATTTTTCGGTCATTAAAAATTGGACTCAAAGAAGTATGGATGTTAATCAGGCGTCCATCCTTTGTTTTGTTGACGATTTCTTTACGCAGGCTTTTGCCGGCGGGAAGTTTTTCCCATAAATCTTCATAAAAATGTTTTTTTATAATCCCGCTTTTAAGAATACGCGGGGTTGTTTTACCTACAACTTCTTCCTTTTTATATCCATACACTTCTTCAAAGGCAGTATTTACAAAGTTGATGGTTCCATTAACATCCGTCATAAAAACAATTTCATTGGTTTGCTCAATGGCCTGGTAAAGTTTGCTTATTGTCTCTTCTTTCTTTTTGTTTTCGGAAATATCCCGCCAATATACCAGCAAAACATTTTTGTTTTCCATGGGGATTACAGTAAGACTTACATCCATATAAATGGCAACACCATCTATTCGTTTATGGGTCCATTCAAATTGCAGGCTGCCTTTTTCATATGCATTTTTTATCATCTGCTCTGTTTTTACAGCTGAGAGCTGTCCATCGGGCTGATATTCTGGTGAAAAAAAAGCAGGCGGTTTATTAACGATTTGATCTTTAGAAGTTGCCCCTAAAATTGAAATAGCAGCATTATTGCAGTCTGTATAATGAAAAGACTCATCTATAAGCAGGATCGGATCACGTGCTTTCTCAAAAAAAGAACGAAAACGTTCTTCG
>JBBQWJ010000346.1:0-2278 GCA_038210685.1 Chitinophagales bacterium
GGTTTTGGTGACAATCTTTTCCGCGATTGGAGATATAATGCAGATGAAACTCCTAAAAAAGATTTTGTTCTCAATAATCCTGTTTATTCAGGTAAAATTCTTGTCGGTGGAAAAAATTTCGGAAGTGGCAGTAGCCGCGAACATGCGGCATGGGCCATTTACGATTATGGTTTTCGCGCTGTAGTTTCCAGTTTCTTCGCAGACATTTTCAAGAACAATTCAATTAATGTGGGTATTCTTCCTGTGCAGGTGAGTGAGGAATTTTTGATAAAAATTTTTAATGCGATTGAAAAAGATCCTAACGCACAGTTTGAAATAAATCTTCCCGATCAAACTATTACAATCCTAGCAACCGGAGAACAGGAATCGTTCAATATAAACGGCTATAAAAAACACAACCTGATGAATGGCTTTGATGATATAGATTATTTACAAGCTATGAAAGAAGACATTCAATCATTTGCTGAAAAAAGTTTGTATTAATTGAGATCATAATAATTAAAAATGCCAAAAAAACAGCGATACATTGAGATAATGGATACTACCCTTCGTGATGGTGAACAAACCAGTGGAGTTTCATTTTCTTCTTTGGAAAAATTAACTATTGCCAAATTATTATTAACTGAATTAAAAGTTGACCGGATTGAAATTGCTTCAGCGCGCGTGTCGGAAGGCGAATTTGACGCGGTGAAAAAGATTACCAAATGGGCAAAAGCAAACGGGTTGCTGGACAGAGTTGAAGTACTGACTTTTGTTGACGGAACGGTTTCTGTGGATTGGATGATAAAAGCAGGCGCTAAAGTGATGAATCTTCTTACCAAAGGTTCGCTCAATCATTTGACGCATCAACTTAAGAAAAAACCTGAACAACATTTTGCTGAAATCGCTGAAGTGATAAAACTAGGAAGAAAAAAAGGTATTGACTGCAATGTGTATCTTGAAGACTGGAGTAACGGTATGCGCGATTCAAAAGATTATGTATTAAAGTATCTTGATTTTCTTTCTGCACAGCCGGTGAAACGAATCATGCTCCCGGATACATTGGGCGTTTTGACTCCTTCTGAATCTTTTGAATTCGTTTCTGAAATTGTACAACGTTATCCAAAAATCCATTTCGATTTCCATGCCCATAATGATTACGACCTGGGCACAGGCAATGTGTTTGAGGCTCTAAAGGCTGGCGCATCCGGAATACACCTTACGGTAAATGGAATGGGAGAACGTGCGGGCAATGCGCCATTGGCAAGTGCCATTGCAGTCATTAATGATTTTATGCCCGAATTAAAAACATCGGTTTCAGAAAAATCATTGTACAGGGTAAGTAAATTGGTGGAGACATTTTCTGGATTTCGCATTCCTGTGAATAAACCGGTAGTAGGGGAAAATGTATTTACTCAAACGGCAGGCATACACGCAGATGGTGATAAAAAAAATAATCTTTATTTCAGCTGCCTTATGCCTGAACGCTTTGGCCGCCAACGTAAGTATGCGCTTGGTAAGACGAGCGGGAAAGCAAATATTGAAAACAATCTTTCTCAATTAGGCATCAATCTTTCTGACCAGGATCTCAAAAAAGTAACACAACGAATTATAGAATTAGGTGATCGAAAAGAAATAGTTACCCAGGCAGATCTCCCATACATTATTTCAGATGTGCTTGACAGCGTAGCTATTCAGCAAAAAGTTCAGATTGAAAATTATGTATTAACCCATTCCAAAGATTTGAATCCTTCTGTAACATTAAGAATTTGTATTGAAGGTGAATCTTTTGAAGAACATGCACAGGGCGATGGACAATATGATGCTTTTATGAATGCGCTAAAGAAAATATATAAACAAAAGAAAATAGCACTTCCACTGTTAACTGATTATGCAGTAAGAATTCCGCCGGGCGGAAAAAGCGATGCCTTTTGCGAAACCATTATCACCTGGAGGCATAATGGTAAAGAGTTTAAAACACGCGGGCTCGACAGCGATCAAACAGTTGCAGCAATTAAGGCAACATGGAAGATGTTGAATAGTATTTAAGAGGAAGAAAGGCAAGAGGCTGATCAAATAAAGAATTGCAAACCAAGAAATATAAACTAAGAACTAAATAAGAATGGCAAACAAGAATATTTTAATTGTTCCCGGCGATGGAATAGGACAAGAAGTAACCGCAGTTGGTAAAAAAGTATTGAATAAAATAGCCGAAAAATTCGGACATACGTTTACGTATGATGACGCTTTGATAGGACATGTAGCCATCGAGGCAACAGGAAATCCTTTGCCGGATGAA
>JBBQWJ010000347.1:0-2258 GCA_038210685.1 Chitinophagales bacterium
AAGGAAGCGATCATGCCGGGGAGATGTGCGGCGCCTCCGGCGCCGGCGATAATTATTTTTAATCCGCGCGCTGAGGCAGTAGAAGCATAGTCTACCATTCGCATCGGCGTGCGGTGTGCCGAAACAATTGTCAGTTCGTAAGAAACCTCAAAATCTTTTAAAATGTCTGCAGCAGCTTGCATAATTTTTAAATCACTGTCGCTGCCCATGATGATTCCTACTACCGGTTGATTTGCTTTTGCCATAGTTTTTGTTTGCCGGTAAAGATAATGCAAGGTTAAAGATTGGCAATATCTCCCGATAATAATGCGACAGTAGCTTCTGCAATTTTTGCCTGGTAAAGTGCCTTGTAAAGACGATTCCTGGCGTCATTATAACTGATCTGAATTTGCCGGAGTTCAACAGAAGTTATGTTGAGTCTTTTGTATCGTTCTGCTGCAATCATAATATTTTCTTTTGCCAATACAAGATTATTTTTTTCAAGCTCAATCGATTTCAGTGCATTGTTATAATTTATGTAGGAATTAGATAACCCGGTTTCAATATTATTTTTCGTTTGGTCGATTATGAGTTGTTGATTTTTTATCTGGATATCGCTTATCTGCAATTGCTTTTTTACGACGATACCACTCAAAAGAGGAACAGAAATTCCAACAGAACCGGAAGGGCCATAGGTTTGATTAAAAAGGGTAAAACCTGCACCATTATTGCTTCTTGAGAAATTATAATACCCATTTAAATTAACCGAGGGTAGCCGCGCCGCATTAATTTCTTTTTTCCCCTGGTTTAAAATGTTCAACTGGCTATTAGCAAGGAGTATATCAGGGTTTTGTTGAAAAATTTTATTTTGTACATCAGCGTATGCCGGTAAAGGCAAAACCAGGATCGTATCAACTACATTAAAAGAGGTATCCGGTTTTTGGCCCAGGAGGTTCAGCAAAGATGCTTTGGCTGTGGCAATTGAGTTTTGGAGCGAAAGCAAATTAGAACGTTGTTCATTCAAATCGACCTGTGCCTGTAACACTTCATATTTAGCCCCGGTTCCTATTTCAAACCTTCGTTCAGCAAGTGTATAGCGGTCGTTGTACAAATTGATCTGTTCGAGTGTTGCTTTTTTTTGCTCATTGAGTGTAACAATGTTGTAGTAGGAACTTATCACATTGTAAACTGTTTCATTCAGGTTTTTTCTAAAAGCGTACTCTCCGTTTCGTTCCAGTTCTTCCAATCTTTTTTTTGTGGCAAACATTTTAAAGCCATCAAATATTCTCCAATTTACCGCAATCCCCGCATTAAGATTTTGTGAGCTGTTTCCTTTTTTCGTTATTACCGTACCATTACTTAATTTCTGTTGAAGATTATTTACACCAACTTGTTTGGTTGCTGTAGCGCTTACAACCGGTATGGCGTCTGTATTTGCCCAACTGTTATTAATCGATCCAATCTCAATTTCATTTTTGCTAATGATAACGCCATAGTTATTTTCAATAGCGGTTTTTACTGCTTCCTGGGCAGTCATCAGTGTATCCTGAGAATAAACAGAAGAAATAAAAAATAATATCAGGGATAAATAAAAAAGTAAAAATTTACAAAAGCGCTTCATTCAGTGGTTGTTTTTTACGTGAAAGAAAAGCATACATAGCCGGCACAACATACAAAGTAAGTACGAGTGAAAACAGAATTCCACCAACGATGACAACTCCAAGAGGGACGCGGCTTGTAGAAGCATCTCCAATCGAAAGTGCAAGAGGCAAAGCGCCCAGAGACATAGCAAGACTGGTCATTAAAATCGGTCGTAAACGCAAATAAGCGGATTCAATTACCGCATCAATTTTTTTCATACCTGCATCTCTTTTTTGATTTGCAAATTCCACGATCAGGATTCCATTTTTGGTAACCAACCCTATCAGCATGATCATACCTATTTGAGAAAATATATTAAAAGTTAGCCCGAAGATCCATAAAGACAGCAATGCTCCGGCAAGAGCCAACGGAACGGTGATCATAATAATAAACGGATCAATAAAGCTTTCGAATTGCGCGGCAAGTACAAGGTAAATAAGAATCAGCGCCAGCACAAAAGCAAAAACCGTATTGCCTGAACTTTCTGAATAGTCGCGGGAAGTGCCGCTAAGTGCTGTGGTGAAAGAATCGTCCAATAATTTTTTAGCGATACGATTCATTTCTGCAATACCTTCACCTACTGTTTTTCCCGGCGCGAGGCCTGCAGAAATGGTGGCAGATTTATAACGGTTGAAATG
>JBBQWJ010000348.1:0-2245 GCA_038210685.1 Chitinophagales bacterium
AGTATTGAACACACTTATTTATCCAAGCCACGAGCAGCACCACAATAATTCATTTTTATGTGCCGCGCTTGTAATGGGACAAAGCAATATTGCCGCCGGCGCCACCATTGGAAGTAACCATAACAGCCGCGCTGCAGATGGTGAGATTATTGCCGGGCGTGGGTTCTGGCCGGGATTATGCGTAAGCCTGAAACACAATTCAAAGTTTGCATCTTTCACTATTTTAGCCAAAGGTGATTATCCTTTTGAGATGAATATCTCACTTCCGTTTTGCCTGGTGAGTAATGATGTTACTGATGACAAACTGGTTTTGATGCCCGGTTATTGGTTTCTGTATAATATGTATGCCCTGGAACGAAATGCGTGGAAATTCGGAAACCGCGACAAGCGCACCGAAAAGATTCAAAAAATTGAATACAATTATTTAGCGCCTGATACCATCAATGAACTTTTTACCGCTATTGAAATTTTATCAATATTAAAAATAGATGAAAATGGAAATGGGGAAATGAAAGGAGTAGAAAACAGCACCCGAAAAACAGAAGTGGTAAAAGTAAAACAATCGCTGGATTTGTTTAAAGAACTCGTCTCCTATTACGGAACTGTTCAGTTAATTAACCATATTCAGGAAAATAAGTTTTCTTCTTTTGACGAATTCAAAAAAAGTATTCCTTCAAAAATTTCAAGAAATGAATGGAAGAATATCGGTGGGCAGTTGATCCCAGTCACTGATGTGGAAAAGCTGAAAAATAAAATCAAATCCAACAAGATAAATTCCTGGGAGGAGGTGCATGATTTTTATCGAAACTGTGGTGAAGAATATCAAAAGAACAAGTTGACGCACGCGTACACTTCATTGTTGGAAATTGAAAATATTACTTCCAAACAATTTACGCCTGCTTATTTCAAAGAATTACTTAAACGTTCTGTTGATACGAAAACGTGGGCCAGCAAAGCGATCTATGAATCGCGCGCTAAAGATTATTCCAATCCTTTCCGTAAAATAGTCTATGAAAGTACAGATGAAATGAACACGATCATGGGCAAACTGGAAGACAACCAATTTATACAGGACCAGTTCAAAGACCTTGAAGTTTACCAAAAAACGGTGAAGGGTTTGATTAAGAAATTTGGAGAGTGATTTCTAAAAAAGATCAGTAAACAAACTAATAATTCAAATTTCTGTTTTTCAAATAATTTCCTATTGTTATGGTATTCCTCGTTATTCTCAAAGTGGGGTTTCATTTCCTATGTTTTTTATTTCCTTTCAGCATTTTCTTTTCTTCTCCTTGCAATTTTCGCTGCAACTTTTTTACATCTTCTGCCGGAGGAAGATTTTCAGGTACAATACCTCTTTTAGTAAGCATATCTCTTACAGCCTTGCTGTTATCTATATGCTCATTTTCGATCGGGTTTTGTCCCTTCAAATCTTTGCTTTGTGCATTAATGCTGGTCATTTCGGCAGCAAGGTCTTTGGCTTTAATGCTGATGGTTGGCAGAAAATCTGCAACAGGCCTGTTACCGGGCACTCCCATTTTTCTCTTCAACTGCGGAGTAGATAATCTAAAAAGCGCCTGATCTCCTTTGGAACGTATAACAGCAAACCCCTGGTTATCTACACCCCGTTCGTATAAAATACCCGACAAGTTTTTTTCAGTTTGGATTAGCTTTTCCCTTGCTTTTACTCTTTCGTATTCCAGAAGTCGCTTTTCAACCAGTTCCGATCTCCTGGTTTGTACGGCAAAGTAATTTTGAGCAAAAGATATTTCCTCCTTACGGCTGTCACCATTTTGCGCAATAAGATAACAGGCATAACGTGTAAGCAGAATATCATCAATTTCCTTTTCGGCTCCTTTAGGCATGGGTATCGTTTTCCTGACGTCAGGAAAATGATTGCTTACTTCTTCTCCGGCATTTCTGCAGGATTCCTTTGCTTTTTTAATTACATTTTCAAAATTTTCCCATTTGCTGTAGCCCAGCAAAAGCTGCATTTCCCGTGCGCTCCAGCATTCCACACCTTCTATATTTGACGCAGTAGCCTCAAACCGACTGAAGAGTTCTTGTATTTGTTCTTTTTTCATCTATGTCAACAAGTTGCCTTACAAAGTAAGAAAATGTTTTAATTATTGTTTTACTGCATTTGTAATGCCAGCCTTTTTAAAAAAGATCAGTAAACAAGCAAATAATTCAGATTCCTATTTCTTCACTCAACCACCGGAAACGAGGAAATCCTTAACCTTGCAGC
>JBBQWJ010000349.1:0-2230 GCA_038210685.1 Chitinophagales bacterium
AAAATGGGAATGGAAGCAGGACATGCAGCAAAAGAAAAAGGCGAAGAGATTGGTAAAGATATTCATTATGCTGCTCATCGTTCTTCAGGCGCTTTAGGAAATGTAATTACCACTCTTTTTAAAATATTCATGTATTTTATTTTGGGTTGTGTGGCCTTATCAATCATTATTGCTCTCTTTGCTATTGCTACGGTTGCCATTGGATTATTTCCGTTAAAAGATTTCGTTTTGAATGATGGCTGGCAAACAATTTTTGCCTGGGGCACCTTGATTTTCTTTATTGCAGTTCCTGTTATTGGCATTATCACATTTATTATAAGAAGATTTGCAAGGATCAAAAAGACCAATAAATTAATGCGCTGGTCATTTGTAGGTCTTTGGATTGTAGGTATTGCCTCTTTTATTGGATTATTAATTTCCATCGGCCGCGATTTCAGAAGTGTAAACTCAATGAATGTTCAAAATGTTGAACTCACTGATGCACATGTAAGCAGCCTTGAGGTGATGCCCATACAGGGTAACAGTTTTAACCGATATAACAGTTGGTTCAGGCTGGAGCCTTTTGCCACTTTTGGAATAGATGAGGATACGGCCTATATCACCAACGTAAAAATAAGAATTACCAAATCCACTTCAGATAGTTTTGAAGTGAGAGAGGTGAAACTTTGCAATGGAAGCAGCAGAAGAAATGCCGACACGTTAGCCTCGCTCATACATTTTACTGTTTTTCAAAATGATTCCTTATTAATGGTTGACAGGTCATTACCAATCAATACAACAGATAAATTCAGAAACCAGTATGTAGAAATGACGATTGCAGTACCCGTTGGCCACAATATTAAAATCAACAGGAATTTTGAGAATTGGAATACAGTAAGGATTGATGGATTTTGGAGGAACAACTATGATTGGTATAACTATAATGATAATAATGGAGATTATGATTATGAAAAGGGAGTGGAATATGTGATGAAAGAAGATGGGCTTTATACTTTGGATGGGCGTCGTTCAGATAGAAATAACAGCGACTGGAATGATAATTCTAATGACAACAATGTGAACCAGGGCCAAAACAATGGAGGCTACCGCTACAATCAAAATATAGATTCTGTAAAAAAGATACAGGAAAAACAAATCCAGACTATGGAACAAAAAGTAGATTCTTTAAAGGCATTGCATGAAGATGAATTAAAGAAGATGAAAGATTCTTTACAAAAAGAAAAAGACCAGATCAATCAAAAACTGGACAAACTAGAGAAAGGCACTGCTTCTTATCAAAATAAGAGCGAAACAAAAATCCCTGACAGTTATACATTCATTATGTACATCTGAAACTTTTTGGATGTTTAGTTGGAAAGGCTTCATGTAAGTGCATGGGGCCTTTTCTATTTTATAGTAAACAAACAAATTCACTCAATTTCTATTTCTTATCGCTTCAAAAATTTGGGATTAACTTTGTTTACTATAATTTAAATGTTTAAAATAGTAAAATGAATCCTGAAAGAACTGAAGTTTCCTCTCTTGGCGAGTTTGGATTGATAGATCACCTAACAAAAAACAATGAAATAAGAAATGCTTCCACTATCCTGGCAGTTGGAGATGATGCGGCTGTTATGGATCATTTTGGAAAACAAACCGTGATAACAACAGATATGTTGGTGGAAGGTATTCATTTTGATTTAATGTATACTCCTTTAAAACATCTTGGCTATAAAAGTGTAATTGCAAACCTGAGTGATGTGTACGCGATGAATGCTTCTCCCGCCCAAATTACCATGAGCCTCGCATTCAGTAACCGTTTCAGCGTAGAAGCGTTAAACGAATTTTATGAAGGAGTTTATGCGGCTTGTGAGAAATACAATGTGGATTTGGTGGGTGGCGATACAACTTCATCACAAAAAGGTTTTATTATTTGCGTAACCGCAATTGGCGAAGTAGCGCCTAATAAATTTGTTACTAGAAGTGGTGCTAAGAAAGGCGATCTTATATGTGTTAGTGGCGAATTGGGTGGTGCGTTTTTAGGGTTGACTTTGCTGGAAAGGGAAAAGAAAGTGTTTTTGGAAACAAAAGGTGTGCAGCCCGATCTTGAAAACCAGGATTATATTGTTGGCAGACTTTTAAAGCCCGAAGCGCGAAAGGATATTATTGAGTTTTTTGCAGAAAAGGAAATTCAACCTACTTCCATGATCGATATCAGTGATGGCTTAAGCAGCGAGCTTTTGCATATCTG
>JBBQWJ010000350.1:0-2229 GCA_038210685.1 Chitinophagales bacterium
GATTGCCACCACTGATTATATTCATCCTTTTAGTGCAGCCATGCATAAAGATAATTTTTACGGAGTGCAATTCCATACAGAAAAATCTGCGGAAGTGGGCGAGACAATTCTATCAAATTTTTTAAAGATCAAATAATGGAAATTATTCCGGCGATAGATATTATTGAAGGTAAATGCGTAAGATTAGCGAAAGGCGATTTTGACCAAAAAGTGGTTTACAATGATGATCCTTTGGAAGTGGCTAAAAGCTTTGAAGCAATTGGAATTACGCGTTTACATATTGTTGATCTTGATGGTGCCAAGGGAAAGCCTTTGAATAATATCGGCGCCCTTGAAAAGGTTGCTGGCAATACATCACTGGTCATTGATTTTGGCGGCGGTATTAAAAAAACAGAGGATCTGCAGCATGTATTTAATGCAGGCGCATCAATGGTTAGCGTTGGAAGTGTTACTGTAAAAGATCCGGAATTGTTTACAAAATGGATTGGTGATTTTGGCACTGATAAATTTTTACCAGGTGCAGATGTGTTGGATAAAAAAATTAAAATTCATGGATGGAAAGAAGAAACGGGAATTGATATTTTTGATTTCATCGCCTCCCTAATTGCAAAAGGAATCAACCGCATTTTCTGCACAGATATTTCGAAAGATGGAATGCTGCAGGGACCTGCAACAGGGCTTTACAAGGAAATTGTAACTAAATTTCCATCTTTAAAACTGATTGCCAGTGGAGGTGTTTCGTGTTATGATGACTTACTGATGTTACAGGAAACCGGTTGTTCCGCAGCAATTGTTGGGAAAGCGATTTATGAAGAAAAAATCAGTTTGAAACAAGTTGAAGATTTTATAAAAAATAAATAATGCTTGCAAAAAGAATCATACCATGCCTTGATATCAAAGATGGCAGAACCGTTAAGGGTGTTAATTTTGAAAATATCCGTGACGCGGGCGATCCTGTAGAATTGGCTATGTATTACTCACGGGAAGGCGCAGACGAACTGGTTTTTTTGGATATTACAGCCACCATTGAAAAAAGAAAAACGTTTGCAGAACTGGTAAAAAAGATTGCTGCCAATATCAACATTCCTTTTACAGTTGGCGGTGGAATTTCTTCTGTTGAAAATGCTCACGAATTGTTACAAAATGGTGCTGATAAGGTTTCTGTAAATACTGCTGCTTTTAAAAACCCGCAATTGATAAAAGAGATGGCAGGAGAATTTGGAAGCCAGTGTGTGGTTTTGGCAATTGATACTAAAAAGGAAAATGATAATAAGTGGTATGTCTATTTGAATGGAGGAAGAACAAAAACTGATATGCTGGCTTTTGACTGGGCGAAGAAAGGAATCGAATTGGGTGCAGGAGAAATTTTATTAACTTCTATGAACAATGATGGAACCAAAGATGGTTTTGCTCATGATATTACGGCTTTATTATGTGATAAACTTTCTGTTCCTGTGATCGCTTCGGGTGGCGCAGGAACCAGGGAACATTTTGCGGATGTTTTTCTTGAAGACAATGCAGACGCAGCTTTGGCGGCAACTGTTTTTCATTACGCAGAAATAAAAATTCCGGAATTGAAAAAATATTTAGCCAATCGAAATATCAACGTAAGGCTTTAATCATTTATAAAAACAAAAGAAATAAATTATTAAAACAGGAATCTTTAAAATTTGTTTGTTTACTGTCCTGTACATTTAATAAATCATTGAAGAATAAAAATTAGCTAATGAAAAGAGATTATACAGACCTCGTAAGACGGGTTGATTTTACCAAATCCTCAAGCGGAACCGTTCCGGCTATCATCCAGGACGCTGCTACCAACGTGGTTCTAATGCTGGGTTATATGAACAAGGAAGCTTTGCTTGAAACCATTGATTCCAGCCTTGTAACTTTCTTCAGTCGCAGTAAAGGTCGTTTGTGGGTGAAAGGGGAAACGAGTAAAAATTATTTGCACGTCGTAGACATAAAAAACGATTGTGATTTTGATACGTTGCTTATCAGTGCAAAACCTGACGGCGTTGTTTGTCATACTGGTGCAGAAACCTGTTTCAATGAAGAGAATTCGGGAACAGATTTTTTAAGAGCATTGGAAAAGATCATTGAAGGAAGAAAAAAACATCCTGTTTCGGGTTCCTATACATCCACACTTTTTAAAGAAGGCATTAACAGGATGGCGCAAAAAGTAGGGGAGGAAGCGATTGAAATGGTGATTGAATCAAAGGATAACAA
>JBBQWJ010000351.1:0-2219 GCA_038210685.1 Chitinophagales bacterium
TGCGGAGAGGGTGGGATTCGAACCCACGGTACAGTTTGACCCGTACGACGATTTAGCAAACCGTTCCTTTCGGCCACTCAGGCACCTCTCCTCTTTTATAATAATTGAGGGCTGCAAAAGTAACATTAGAAATTCAAAAAAGAAAATAAAAAAACTGAGTATTTAAAATTTCTTATGAATAACTTTTTACTAAGAATTTCTTACTTTTTTAAGATGAGAATTTTAAAAAAAATAAGTTGATTTTTTAAGGCTTAAAAAAAATTATTTACTGCACTTCTGCAGTAAACCAACAAATAACACAGATTATTAATTTGCAACCTGCGGATGTATATTCAATTTTTTTCTTTCGCCTATCTGCTGCCTCCACATGGCATAGTACAATCCCATTTTTGAAACCAATTCCTCGTGATTGCCTGTCTCTATGATCTCTCCCTTTTCCAAAACATAAATCCTGTCTGCGTGCATAATAGTACTTAAACGGTGTGCTATCAAAATAGTAATTTGTTCTTTTTTAGAAGAAACCTCTTTTATGGTATTGGTAATTTCTTCTTCAGTCAGTGAATCAAGAGAAGAGGTAGCTTCGTCAAAGATCAATAAATGCGGATGACGCAGCAGCGCCCTGGCAATTGACAACCGTTGTTTTTCGCCACCGGAAACTTTTACACCGCCTTCACCAATCATAGTGTCAAGGCCATTATCGGCACGTGCAAGTAAAGTATTGCAGGATGCTTTATTAAGTACATTAAGGATTTCTCCATCAGTGGCTGAAGGGTTTACAAAAAGTAAATTTTCTCTTATCGTTCCGGCAAATAACTGCGTATCCTGGGTTACAAACCCGATCTGCGTTCTCAATACATCAAAGTCAATAGCTTCCCTGTTTATTTTGTTATAAAAAATCTCTCCTTTCTGTGGAATATACAATCCTACCAAAAGCTTTACCAATGTAGTTTTTCCTGATCCGGAAGGGCCAACAAACGCAATCGTTTCACCCTTTTTCACCTCAAAACTAATATCAACAAGGGCAGGATGCTGTGCAGAAAGATGTTTAAATTTTACATTCTTGAATTCCAGCTCTTCAATAGTCTGAATGGTGCTGGGTTTAACCGGTTTTACTTCCGGAGATTTAGACATCAGTTCATGAAAATTACCCAAAGAGGCTTCCGCTTCGCGATAAGAGATGATGATATTTCCAATTTCCTGCATCGGTCCAAAAAGGAAAAAACTATAAAACGTGAGAGAAAGATATTGACCCGGCGTAATTGAGTTTTGAAATATCAACCATAATAAAGTGAAGGTGATCAGCTGCTGCAAAAAATTAACCATCGTGCCCTGGATAAAACTTAACGTGCGGATACTTTTTACTTTCCGCAGTTCAAGATTGAGAATTTTAAACGTGTTATTGTTGAGCCTGTTCACTTCCTGGTTCGTTAGCCCAAGGCTTTTTACCAATTCAATATTTCTTAATGATTCTGTGGTAGAACCAGCTAATGCATTGGTTTCTGTAACTATTGTTTTTTGAATGACCTTGATTTTCTTGCTCAGAAAACTGGTGACGATAGCTATCATCACAATGCCCACCACATACACCGGCATTATTATCCAGTTGAGCCTGAAAGCGAAAATAGAAATGAAAACAATGCTTACGATGATGATGAAAAACACATTGATAAAATTGGTGATGAATTTTTCTGTATCTGCTCTTACCTTGGTTAAAATAGATAAAGTTTCTCCGCTGCTTTGGTCTTCAAAATCCTGGTAAGGCAGGCGCATACTGTGTCTTAAGCCATCAGTAAAAATAGTAGCGCCAAATTTTTGAACCAGCACATTCCCAAAATAATCCTGGAAAGCTTTGGCGATACGGCTTACCATTGCGGTACCAATCAACAACATCAGGAAAAATAACAAACCGTGATATATGCCTTTGCCAAAGAAAAACTGGTGTTCGGTTCTTGGAGTTTTATCTGGAAAAATATGTGGATGATTGGCAAACAGATCCAGAATTCGCCCTGTGATCCATGGTGCAAATAATGAAAAAACCTGGTTCATTGTGGCAAGAAAGAGCGCTAAAGCGATCAGCCCTTTATAAGGTTTTAAATACGATAATAAAATTTTCATCCTGCAAAAATAAATTGAATAGAGTGAAATCTTTAATGTGAGTGATTTTTGTTCTCATTTGCCTGGATGAAAACAGTAAACGAACAAATAATGGGGATTTAAGT
>JBBQWJ010000352.1:0-2198 GCA_038210685.1 Chitinophagales bacterium
ACCGATTGCGGGCAGACGTTTACAACAGTGTGGGAAAAATCCGGAACTGATTTACAAACTATTACCTGTTATGTACCGGCATTTGTTCCATTAGCAAATGCCTGGAAAAATGTGAGCATAAATTTGTTCAGTTTTGTAGGCACAAGTGACTTCCAGGCTTATTTTGTTTTCAAAGGAAACAAACAGAATAATCTTTATATAGATAATGTAAATCTTTATGGAATCACGGTTCCTGCAAGACTGAAACAGCAGGGTTATCTAATTTATCCTAATCCATTCCATAACCAATTTGTCATTAGAAATTACCAGGTTCCGGTTAATTTACAATCGGCACATATTTACAATTCAGTAGGGCAGTTGGTTTGGTCGAAAGAATACAACGGGCAGGCATATACGCTCATGAATGTTGATTTTAACGGGCCGCCGCCGGGAGTTTATATTTTAAAATTGGAGTATACTGATAAAACGGTAGTTCAGAAGATCGTTAAACAATAGATACTTTTTAGTTATCGCAGAAGAGAAATAAAAATTTAGATTATTTGTTTGTTTACTGCCAGCATTGATTCTTATCATGATTATCAATTCTAAACTCATTATTTGTAATTTTGCCTGATGGAAAACATAAATAAAGAAAAAGAGTTATTAGAATTAATAAACGCTTTACCACAGGGAGGATCCTTTAGTAAGATTGCTGAAAAAGTAGTTACAGGCGAAAGAATAACCGATGAAGAAGGAATGTTTCTTTTTGAAAAAGCAAGCCTCGGCCTAAGTGCCACATTAGCCAATTACATTAGAGAAAAAAAATACGGTGATAAAACCTATTTCAACAGGAATTTCCATATTGAGCCAACTAATGTTTGTGTTTTTGCGTGCAAGTTTTGCTCCTACTCGCGCTTGTATGCTCATCGTGATGAAGGATGGGTTTTGAGCAAAGAGCAAATGATGGATATTGTAAAAAGTTACGATGGCAAACCTGTAACCGAAGTGCATATTGTAGGGGGCGTTCATCCGAAAATGGACCTTAATTTCTTTTGCGATTTTATTTCCCAAATCAAAGCGCACCGGCCTGATCTTCACATAAAAGGATTTACTGCAGTAGAGTTGGATTATATGTTCAGGAAAGCAAAACTTTCTGTAAAGGAAGGAATGAAAAAATTGAATGAAGCGGGCCTTCAATCAATGCCCGGCGGCGGTGCTGAAATATTTGATGAGGAAATAAGAAGCCAGATTTGCCATGATAAAGTAGATGCAGAAGGGTGGTTAAAAATTCATGAAGAAGCGCATTTGCTCGGAATGCATACCAATGCTACCATGCTTTATGGCCACATTGAAAATTACAGCCATCGTATTGATCACATGAGCAGGTTAAGAAATTTACAGGATAAAACTGGTGGATTCAATACGTTTATTCCTCTTAAATTCCGTAATCAAAATAATGATATGAGTGATGTGCCGGAATCTTCGATTATAGAAGACATGAAGATGTATGCAGTCGCCAGGATCTATATGGACAATTTCCCTCATTTAAAAGCTTATTGGCCAATGCTGGGAAGGCAAAATGCGCAACTTTCTTTGTCTTTCGGCGTGGATGATATTGACGGTACCATTGATGATTCTACAAAAATTTATTCTATGGCAGGAAGTGAAGAACAGAACCCGGCAATGACCACTGAAGAATTGGTTACGCTCATTTCCCAGTCAGGGCGGGAAGCGGTTGAAAGAGATACTTTATACAATGCAGTAAAAAGTTTTGCATCAAAAAAAGATGCAGAATTTGATGTAACGCTAAATTAAAATCTGTAAAAAAACTTAATCGGATTTTTCAAAACAGCAAGTACTGTGAAGATATACGATAAAGGAAATATGGCCGATCATAAACAAGCAATTATTCCATAGCGGAATTTCCGATAAATAACAGTATTACAACGTTACCAAAGCTTTTTAGTAGCTTAAACCTTGCTTTATTTTTGTAATTTTGCACGCTTTAAAAGGGCGTTTACTTTTTCTGATTGATTAGTTCTTATTTTTTATTCTGTTAGTTGGTTTACAGAATCTTTCCCTCGAATTGGGGGCAAGAGTGATCGTTAAAGATGCCACATGGCACATTCAGCCAAATGAAAGGATCGGTCTTATTGGCTACAACGGAACAGGGAAATCAACTTTATTAAAAGTTTTAACCAGTCAATTTCTTCCATCTG
>JBBQWJ010000353.1:0-2141 GCA_038210685.1 Chitinophagales bacterium
CAGGTGGGGGGATTTGAAGCGTTGTTATTGAATTTAAAACCTTCTTCTGCAAAAATTATTGGTATCACGGGCGCCCCAGGCGCCGGAAAAAGTTCGCTTACAGATGCACTGATAGGAGAGATGATCGGCGATAAAAAAAAAGTAGCTGTTCTTTGTATTGATCCTTCTTCACCTTTTAATAAAGGCGCTTTGCTCGGTGACAGAATACGAATGAGCGAATGGTACAATCATCCGGATGTTTTTATTCGCTCCCTTGCAAGTAAAGGCTCTTTGGGTGGTTTGCATCCGAAAATTTTTGAAATTGCTGACTTTGTAAAAAGTTCTGGTTTTGACTATGTAATTATTGAAACCGTTGGTGTGGGCCAAAGCGAAGTGGACATTGCTGCGATTGCAGACATTACGATTGTAATGCTCGTTCCGGAAGGTGGCGATATCATTCAAACGATGAAAGCCGGCCTTATGGAAGTGGCGGATATTTTTGTGATCAATAAAGCAGACAGGCCCGGCGCAGAAAATTTTTATAACAGTTTGATGCAAATTCTTGGTCCTGCTTTTAATCATTCGGGAAAAGAAATTCCGGTTTTGAAAACGGTTGCTACTGAAAAGAAAGGAGTTTTGGAATTGTATAAAAAGATAGAAGACTGGAAGATTGAAAATTATTCTCCGCATAAAATAAACCTCCTAACTGATAAAGTTTGGACTTTAATCCAAAATGAAAGGATGAAAGAATTGGATAAAGAGAAAATGAAAATGGAAATAGAAAAAGCGGCTTCAACACCGGGTTTCAACCTATATGTTTTTGCAAAAAGCTATGAGAATTAAGAAGAAGAAAAAAGAAGTCAGGATTTTCTTTTTTCGTTTTGCCACCATTTAAAGCCTACCGCACCAACTACCAGGTAAGGAATTGCCATCAAATAAAGAATGCCATTATTAAAACCTTGTGCAGGCTTGGTACCCATTTGCATAACGGTCTTGGTGCAGATTGAGCATTGTGCATCAGCATGCGAACCAACGAAAGAAAAGGCTGCGGTCAGAAATAATATAAGTAGTATTTTTTTCACCATTTAGGGTAGCAAATATACGGTCAAAAGAGCAAGGTTTAAAAAATTTTATTGTTTTTTGAAGTAACTTCATCGCGATTTTTATTAAATTAATTTATTCTTTTTTTTATAATTTATTGAATATATGGAGCATCATGCGTCGCACAGCCTGGAGAATTTTAAAAATTACGTTGGCATAAAATTTCAACTATATAACAGCCTTTTTACTTCATTGCCTTTTTACCGGATAGAAAAAACGGGAATGCTATTATCGTTGTTTTTAAATATTTGTGAGGAAGGATATAAAAAGAAACACAGCCCTGTTGAAATTATTGAAGAGTTTTTTAAGAAGGATACTTCTTTTAAATCTGAATCAGAAAAACTCGATCTTCTTTTCAGGTTTACACAGTTTGTTGAACGGCAGGTAGTGCTTTTCGATGCTTTGGAAGACGCAGCTTTTAAATTTGTTCATGACACGACCGGTGCTGGTACTTTAAAGCAGTTGGAAGTAGAAGTGGTTCAATATAAAAAAGAAAAAGAGCTGGTAAAAAAACTGGATAATTTTTCGGTAGAAATTGTGCTTACGGCGCATCCTACGCAATTTTATCCCGGCTCGGTTTTGGGAATTATCAATGATCTTTCAAAATCACTTTCAGAAAATAATACCGGCCGCATCAATATGTATTTGCAGCAATTGGGTAAAACGCCATTTTTCAAAAAAGAAAAACCAACTCCTTTTGATGAGGCAATGAGCCTGATCTGGTATTTGGAAAATGTATTTTTTGCAGCAGTGGGAAGAATGGTCTCTTTTTTGAAAACCCAATTTCCAGAGGCAGATTACGAAAATAATCCTATACTCAAAATGGGTTTTTGGCCTGGTGGCGACCGTGATGGAAATCCTTTTGTTAGTACAGATACTACCTTAAAGGTAGCCGATGCTTTGCGGGGTGCAATCATTAAATGTTATTACCTGGAAATCCGCAGATTAAGGCGCCGCCTTACTTTTAAAGGTGTAGACGTGCTTTTGCTCGATCTTGAAAAGCAGTTGTACAATAATATTTTTATCCCCGGAAACAGAACAGATATCAACAAAAAAGATAT
>JBBQWJ010000354.1:0-2089 GCA_038210685.1 Chitinophagales bacterium
GTGGTGCAGGTTTCCAATATATAGCGGATAATTATCGGGATACCAAATCCTTCACCAACAATATTCCGTCCGCCAAATGTAAGTGAGGCCGCTAAACCGTCAGCATTAATTCCATCCAATAATCCCCAGCTACAATCACTGATTCCAATTACTGGTTTCAACCAATTTGAATAAAACATAACCCCTTCAAATAATGAAGGGCTATAATCATAATTACGTATAAGAAATTTTTCATTTTGGTTCCAGGCCATTTGAGAACAGCTGGACATATAAGGCGGCGGGCAATACATGCTTAAAAAGCGGGCTTCAAGATCTCCACCGCCGGCCAACAAAATGAGTTTTTCATAAACAGGAATCAATTCCGGCATATATTGCTGCAACATGCTGACAGAAGTGAGATAGCCTTTTCTTGCCAGCACCCCTTCTGATAAGAACCATTTCCTGTAAAAAGGCCAGGTCTTATTAAATAAGACCTGCCATTTTTCTCCGGGAATTTCTTCCTTTATAGATTGAAGCGATAATATCATTATTCAAACTTACAACATTTTAAAACCACCGATTTCTGCCGGATGATTTTCCATTGGAAGATTTTCAAACGATTCTGCTTTAAATTTGCTGCGAATAGCATTAATCCATTTTTCAGCACGTTTTTTTAATTTAAAATCATCAGTCATTAGCCTGCCACGCACTACCAGTATTCCTAAATCTGCACCTTCATAACGGTAGTTCCCAACATCACTGATCCTAAGAAAGAACGCTTCATTTTCTGATTCTACTGCCCTGCGATGCGTGTCCATTCTTGAAAAGTCAATCGTTCCATCATCATTCATCTTGTAAATTCCGCTCTTTGGTGCCTCCGTAATTTTATCTACGGTCTTATCCGTATGCTTTATGATCAACTGGCTCCATGAATCCCTGTTTTCTTTCTTAGCCCATCTTGCATTCAGGCTCTTTACATTCAGATCGTAAGGTTGATCCATCCATTCCAACAGGTGAAAAAGAAATAATGGCATGTCCGACAATGCAAATACTGCATGGTTGGTAATAGAACTTGCACCTGTAATTCTTGGATTTAATTCACCGAGATAAATTTCTTTAGTATCCTGGTCAATTAAAAAATCCAATTCAAAATATCCTTTGTAACCTTCTTTTTTTAATTGCTCGCCAAATAACTTCGTGTACGCCCTGGCTTTTTTTCTGATATCCGAATTAAATGCATTAGGATAAATTTCATTACCACACCATCCTCCTTTGTAAGGAGTCAGTTCCTTAAAGCCCACCAACTCCGTCATCAACGGCGCTACAATGGTACCATGCCTTGTAACACATGCTTCAATAGCGGCACCCCGGCAATTAATGCGCTTCATGACCTTAACTTCGGATTCTTTCAAAATTTCATCAGCATACTTATTCCACTCTTCCTCATTGGAAATAAAAAATGTGGTATGACCTGAATCGCCAAAGGGTGTTTGCACCACAAGGTCATTCCCCAAATCTTTACTGATCTTTCTTAAATGAGAATAGCTTTCTACTTTGGATAAAACATTAGGAACACAAGGCACACCTGCTTTTTCAGCAATGCGGTTGGTGTTCACTTTATTGTCCATAAAGTTTCTCATTTTGGCGGAAGGAAAACAAACTTCAAGATTAAGCTGTTTTGCTAATTCCTCTGTTTTCTCATCGAACATCAGGAATAATACCTTGCCCTTTTCACCACGGCTGCGTATGTAATCCACCACTTCTTTAT
Organism: Chitinophagales bacterium; assembly: GCA_038210685.1. Taxonomy (GTDB): domain Bacteria; phylum Bacteroidota; class Bacteroidia; order Chitinophagales; family Chitinophagaceae; genus Ginsengibacter. The sequence goes on from JBBQWJ010000354.1 coordinate 1,748, forward strand.
GCTCCAGCAAATAATTGTTGATATCTTCAATACTCTGAAATTCTTCATGTGGCAATTCTTCTTTCGGAGTAAATACATTAGGGTGTTGGTGATCAAAGCTGTTGATATAGGTTACAAACCTGAAACCTTTTACCCACTCATCTGCACCCAATAAATTAAAATTGGTGGCGCTGATAAAATAAATAGGTATTTCATTGGTATAAAAAAATCTGCGTATATCCGAAATGCCTTTCAGTTTTTTGGGTTTCGATAAGATCTTTTTTTTATCTATTGAAACCAGGGTGCCTGATAATTCCGGTTCTGTATTGGTTTTTATTTCTGAATTCATAATTATTTTTTAAG
>JBBQWJ010000355.1:0-2061 GCA_038210685.1 Chitinophagales bacterium
AAAAAATTTTATTGATGTTTATACACCCTTACATAATCCACTTCCATAGTAGCGGGGAAAATAGTATCATCAATCGTTCCGCCCCAGTTCCCGCCCAGTGCAAGATTCAGGATCAGGAAATAAGGCTTATCATAGGGCCAACCTGCGTTCGTTGTGTCTTTTCCGTTCTCACCCTTCATTGCTTCGTAGAACAACTTATTGTCAATGAAAAATTTTACGCTTTTTGATGTCCATTCTATTCCATATAAATGAAAGGAATCAGAAGCGCCCGGAACCTTGCCGAAATGCGTGTATTGATTATTTTTCAAAAAATTATACATACCTGAATGCATTGACGAATGAATCACATCGGGATCTTTTCCTACTTCTTCCATGATATCCACTTCTCCACAATTTGGCCACTTTTCAACTTTGGTGCGAATGCTATTGGGAAGCATCCAGATGGCAGGCCACGTTCCTTTTCCTTTAGGCAATTTGGCCATTACTTCGACTTTTCCATACTGAAAGGAAAATTTTGGATAAGTTGTCAATCGTGCTGATGTGTAATGCCTGTTTCCGTAATCCTCTTTCAAACCAACGATGTGCAGCTTTCCGTCTTTTACAAATGAATTTTTGAGCGATTTTTCTGTATAAAATTCTTTTTCATTATTTCCCCAACCGTCGCCTCCTGTTTCATAATTCCATTTCGTACTATCGGGCAAACCGTTATTATTAAATTCATCGCTCCAGATAAGTTTCCAACCTGCAGCTACAGGAGATTGCTTGATCCGCTCCATTAATAATTCCGGTTCATTAGTGGTAATAAAATCAAAACCATTTGCCAACAACCAATCCATGTCAGCAGCATCATTTACCGTCCAGGCATTTAGCGCAATATGGTTTTGTTTTGCACTTTCAATCCAATCAGGGTGCTCCTTAAAAACAGATAAATAATAATCTGCGCCGCTGATTCCATCTGATTTCAATTGTTCAGGAGATTTGTTTCCTCCCAAATATTGCGTTTGAGCTTTGGGATTTAATTCGATCACCTTTTTCAGAATATTATAGTCGAAGCTGATGTAGACAATCATTTTATCAGCATCAAATTGATGAACCAACTTGACAATTTTTTCTGCAACATCCAATCCTCTTTCCTTGCTGATTCCTGAAGGTTTTATTTCGCAGATTAATCTTGTCGCTTTATTATTTTCAATTCCCGCAAGGATATATTCTCTTAAGGTGGGTAATTTTTCTCCGTTGGAAAGCCTGAAGGTTTCCAACTTTGCATAGTTGGTTTTTTCGATCTCCAGACCATTGTATTTGGGATCATGATGAATAACCAAAGAATCATCTGCCGTCATTCTTACATCAAATTCAGATCCGGTATATTTTTGCTTAATGGCCTCTTTAAGAGATGCAATAGAATTTTGGGGAAGGTTATTTTTTTTCCAGGCGCCGCGATGGGCAATAACAATATTTTTTGAAAATGAATTCAAAAAACTATTTGATTTACGGTTATCAGTATTTTTAGTGGCAATACATGAGGCCAAACTTGTTATAACTAAAGTAAGATAAATTAAACGCATAGATAATAAATTACAGATGAAGAATTATAAGAAAAGGAGGAATTTTTATTTAAAGTTTTTGTAAATGAATTTGAAAACCAATGCCTATTTGAAAACCATTCTTTTTATCCGTATATCCTGTAGACCCTTTTATATCTTCATTTTTAATTTTATAGCCAACTAAAAAATCTATACCAACTGAACTATTGAAAAATAATTCAGCTCCCGAAGCAATTGAAATTTCACTAAGTAACCCTTTCCCTTTAGTACCTATAGGATATGAGTTAGTCCCCAATAAGTAACTAACATCGGTCAATATGTTAAATTGTTTTTCTTTGCCTAAAAAATAATAGCGGGCATATGGTCCAATTAAAAACTGAGTTGTGCTTGCAATATCACTTGCTAATATTCCATTTACAAAAGTATGCCCTTTGCTATACGAAAATGCTGGACGAAGTCCAACTACAAATTTATCAATTGGAGAATAGCCAATTGAAGCTTTAATATCAATGCTAGT
>JBBQWJ010000356.1:0-2061 GCA_038210685.1 Chitinophagales bacterium
ACCTCAGTTGAAGTAGAGCCATCATCGCTATAAAATATTTTTGAAAAATCCCCGGGCAATACTTTTAATAATTTTTCAGCGAGTTCCACGGCAGGTTCATGCGTAAATCCGGTGAAGATCACCTGTTGTAGTTTTTTTGCCTGCTCATAAATCTTTTTGGCAATGTATTTATTTCCATGTCCATGAATATTTACCCACCAACTGCTTACGGCATCAATATATTTATTTCCGTTTTCATCAATGAGTAAAACCCCCTCTCCTTTTACCACCGGAATCGCAGGCAGCCTGTTTTTTTGATGTGTATAAGGATGCCAGATATATTTTTCATCTTTTTGCTGTAGGTTCATATTGCATTTTATTAATAACTAATTTAATTTTTCAAAGATAACAGAATAAAAAAGTTTTGGTAAATGCAACGAAACTTAAATTGCTGTTGTCAACGTATTGCGATGGATCAAATGGATTATGAACAATTAGTGAAGGATTGCCTTAAACTAAAACCAGAAGCGCAAAAAAAATTATACAGCTTTTTTGCGTCTTCCATGCTGGGCGTATGTTTCAGGTATACTAAAAGCATGAGCGATGCTGAAGAAGTTTTGCAGGAAGGATTCATAAAAGTATTTGCAAGATTAAACCAGTATAAAGGAGAGGGAGAATTGGGAGGTTGGGTGAGAAAGATTATGGTAAACACCGCATTGAATTATTTAAAGACCAATAAAAAGTATCGCCATGATCTTTTGTTCGACGAAATGCCTTTACATCTTGTTTCTACAGACAACCCGGTTGTAAAATTGCAATCAAAAGAACTTGCCGAATTGATAAGGCAACTACCAACCGGTTTTCAAACCATATTTAATCTTTATGCCGTTGAAGGATATAAGCATGGCGAAATTGCGGGCATGCTTGGGATTAATGAGGGCACTTCAAGATCTCAATATGCAAGGGCCAGAATGTTGTTGATTGAGTGGATCGAAAAAAATTCATTAAAAGAAGAAAAAGGTCGATATGGAACAAAATAATTTTGAAAAAAACGTGCAGCAAAAAATGGATGAATTAAAAATTCCTCCATCAGATCTTGTGTGGGCCAATGTTGAAAAAAAGATTGGAAAAAAGGAGAAGGGCAAAAGAGGTATCATACTATTTTTCTTTTTGTTCCTGCTGCTTCTTTTGGGTGGATATTGGTTTATAAAATCGGGTAAAAATGATTTAAAGTCAAACCAATCTTTAGAAAATGTTGTCAAAAAAGATAGTAAATCAACAAATAATAATGATTCTTCTTCACATCCACTTGTCACTAATGAGCCTTCAAAAACAGGTTCCACAAATAAACTGATTTCAAAATCTAACCTCACTTCTCTATCGCAAGAAACTTTTCCCAAAAAGAAAAGCTTGCGCAGTAAATCAACAAATATTATTGATTCTTCTTCACATCAAAATCCTATAAATAAATCAGTTGAAAAAAGTTTTAATAATGAGCTTACAAAAGCTAAAACAGTCAAGCCTCAACAAGAAACTATTTCTGAAAATAAAATAAAAGCAGATCAGCAAAATACGAATCCAGATGTTGAGGTTGCCACACATCAACCAGGAAATCCTGAATTTAATAAAGATGAAGTGGTTAAGGAACCTACCAAAAAAATCACGCCAATGATTGCTCAAAAGAATACTGGCAGCGATTCTGCAATAACTAAAGTAGCAGCACAAAATAAAGTAGCCACCACTTCAATCAACGATTCTTCGTCTAAAGAAAAATCTTTAACTGCCAATAAAAAGCATCCATGGATACCTGGTATTACTTTATCAGGTGGCACTTCATGGATAAATAAATCTTCTTCCTCAGTAAATAATCTTGCTTATTCCACATCAGGAAGCGGTGCTGGATCTTCTCAGGGAAGTAGCGGTGGCACATATTATTCCCCGCCTTCTTCTTTTAAAAGTTCTGTCGCTTTTGTTGCCAAATTTTTCCTGGAAAAAAATATTTCATCAAAGAATAAAATTTCTATCGGTTTTTCTTACAAGTATTTTTCCATAGTAAATAAAGTAGGCAGTAAAATTGATTCT
>JBBQWJ010000357.1:0-2047 GCA_038210685.1 Chitinophagales bacterium
ATAACCACCACCGCGCGTCTGTTTGCACGTTTTTTTGCCGCTGCAGCTGCAATGGCTTTTCGCCTGGTTTCCCTGTCATCCTTTATTATCGGCGCTAAAACATCATGTGTAATTTCAACAGATTTTCCATCGTCTCTCAAAAAATATTTACGTTGTAAAACTTCAATACCCGGCAATAATGTTTTATCAACCTCTCCTAAAGAATATTTAGTACGATACCCTTCATCTGTAATTAATTTATCTTCTAGAAATTCATTAACCGGTTTAGTATCGGTTTGTAAATCAGGGCTACTGCCAAAAACTGCGTTATTGCCTTCATCAAGCACTTCATTATAAATTGAATGAAGTATTTTTTCTTTTGGATATTTTTCAAGGAAATCAGAAGAAATTTTATCGCGCCCTTCGCTAATTCTTTCTTTGTCAATGTAAGTACACACCTGGCTCAAAAGAGAAGGCTCTACTTCCATCAACTCATAGCTTTTATTTTCATCTTCTTCATTCACAAAAAAACTTACGATCTCATGCGCTTCTTTTTGATCAATTTCAGTCTTCCATGTTTTAGTGATCACGTCATAAGCCTGGTTGCCATTCATCGGCATTAGCCTGAAACGTGAAGATTTTAAAGAAGGTATTTTTGCAGTTTTGCCTTCAAACTCCGGAAGAAATTCTTCCCTGAAAGCAAATACAATTTTTATTTTTTGATTTTTGTAATTGTAATGAACTTTTTCTTTGTCATTCAAAAATTTTTCCTTCAGTTTTTCAGGAATCGAATTTTCAATCAAATCGCCAAGTTCTTCCCAAAAGGCCCCCAATTCTGTTGTTCCGAAATGATTGCTTTTTTTTGCCAGGGTAAAAATCTCTTCAAACTGATCGAAGATCAATATAGGCGTTACACTTTTCCATAAAGGCTCAGAATGAAAATATTCCCATAAAGTTGTTTCACTGTCGGGATAAGATTCTACTTTAAAACCGTACTTATCAATTTCTGATTTTAAAGTATTTTTTATTTGTGTGACCAGGTCTGGGCTGTCGTCTTTAAACCCAAGCCTTATCCTGAAAGGAAGAAAATAATCTTTTCTCACCCGTGGAAAAACACCTGCATTTAATAAAGAAGTTTTACCCGTTCCAGATTTACCAAAAACAATGGTAAGTGTATTTGATTTGATAAGATTGGTGAGCCGGTCTATTTCCTCATCTCTTCCAAAAAATATATTTGATTGTGCTTCCGTGTAGGATTCAAGGCCAATAAATAAAGAACCAGTTTGTGAAGGCGCAGTCGTTTCTGTTGCCATAATTCAATTAAGTTAAATTGAGCGTTTCTCTGATTTGGGTAATGAATTCAGGCGCCGGATTGCCAAGGGGAACTTTGCCGATGCTTAATTCTGAAAAATATTTTGGAACATTTTCATTATACGGATTTGTTTCATCTATTACAACGGGCATAAGATATTTATCAGTTCTTCCATCTATTTTTCTAAAAGTGTTTACATTATCAGCCGTAAACCACTCTATCTGCACATATCCATCTTTATGCATCAAACTATTTTCCGAGATCAGAGGAATAAACAAATCGGCGGATTTGATATTTTTAGCGATTTCCGTTTTAAAATTATCGCCGGCAACGATCTCACGATTATCATACCAGCAGGTAACGTTATTAATCCCTTCAATTGCCTTTTTTAAATTTTCAACAGCATCTTTATCCTTCACTGTGTAACTTAAAAAAACCATTTTGTTTTTTACGGTCAATGGATTACGCTTTTTCCATTGGGCAGCCAATTCATTCACAAAATCAACCGTGCTTCCCTGGTAGGTAGATACATCATAATTTTTCAAAAAATCAAATTGGCTGTTACGAGTGTCAGAAGGGTCATTTACCAAAACGATTGTTCTTTTAGTTCCCCAGTCACGCATGGGTTCGTTAGATAATAAACGCAGAATAAAACGCACCATCCAGTTTGGAAAAGCGCATCCGAGAAATAAAAGATTTTTGTTTTTAAGAGCATTTATAAGATTAGTGGCATTGGCATTTTTCATCTTCTCTTTA
>JBBQWJ010000358.1:0-2043 GCA_038210685.1 Chitinophagales bacterium
AGCGGTTCAGATTTGGTCCATGTTTCATACCAGTGAAAACCTATACCCCAAACGTATTTAGCTGCATCCGGATCATTTAGAATTACGCTTGCCCGCTGAAACATTAGATCACGGTTATGGTCCCACGCAATTATTTTTTTATCACTCAAATTATTTTTGGAAAACGTAGGGCCCAGGTCATTTTTTATAAAGTCTCTTTCATCTTCCGCAGTGTAAATGCAGGATTCCCATCGTTGTGTAGCCATCGGTTCATTTTGAACAGAAACGCCCCAAACCGGAAGGCCAAGGCTTTCATACGTGTTGATGAACTTTACAAAATAATTGGCCCACAGTTGGTAATACTGCCTCTTTAATTTTCCTCCGTGAAGCATGTCATTATTAGTTTTCATCCATGCCGGCGGGCTCCACGGACTAGCAAACAACAACATCTTTCCATTTAATTTTTCATTCACTTTTTTCAATAACGGAATGCGGTATTGCTCATCATGTTTAACTGAAAAAGTACTTAAAGAACTATCGTAAGGTTGAATGTAATCGTAACTCTCGCTCGAAAAATCGCAGCTATTGATGTTGGTACGAACCATATTATATCCGATGCCATCTGTCGTGTCATAATAATCTCTCAGCACTTCATCCTGCTTATCTTTTGGTAATTTGGCAAAAGTTTCTGCAGAAGCATCAACGATCGCGCCACCAAAACCAGTCATAGTTTGAAACTGGTGATCAGGATCAACAAACACGCAAACCTCTGTTTCCAGCGGTTGCGGATGATCTTCGAAAGTAAGAGAATCACTCAGCGTAATTCTTTCCTTGGTATTTTCAACCGTAGAATAAACAAGGGGTTTTCTTCCTTCCAAAGAAAAACCAATAGAAGTTTTTGACGATATATTTTCTTTTTGCAAATTGTTTTTCAGATGCTGGTTGCAGGCGAACATAAATAGCACCGAACCAAAAATTACTTTCTTAAAATTCATATCAGGATGTTTTAAAAAACACGTTTGTATTTGTTATGACAGCAATAAAAGTAATAACAGTTTGTGGTTTTATCTTAATCTTTTTGGAGAAGAATTAGAAATCGATTTGATAGTAAACAGGCAAATTCAACTAATTTTTATTTTTCATCTGTCTTAATTCTTTTTTCAATTCTTTGATCAGGAATGAACCAGATGCACGCTACCAGGCAGTATAAACCAAAACCGATAAAAGAATTCACAAACGAAAAGATGATGCCTGCAGCATAAATAACGATAGAAATTTTTCCTTTAAAATCTCCGCCAATAGAAGTTGCAAGCAAAGAATCTTTTCCATGAACATGAATGAGAGAGCGCACCAAAATATAATAAGCGATAGCCGCCATTATCAAAACGACGCCATATAATGCAACAGGCGACGCACTGAAATGATTTTCACCCATCCACGCAGTAACGAAGGGCACAAGAGAAAGGCAAAATAGCAACAACGTGTTAGTCCACAAAACTTTTCCGCTTACGTGTTTCACCACCTGGAACATGTGATGATGATTGTTCCAGTAAATGGCCACGTACACAAAGCTGAGAATGTAGCTGATAAATTTGGGAAGCACCGGCAAGAGATCTTTAAAGGATTTTCCTTCAGGCACACGAAGTTCCAAAACCATGATGGTAATGATGATGGCAAAAACTCCGTCGCTAAAAGCTTCCAGTCTTCCTTTATTCATACGCTTGTTTGTATGAAAATAAACCATTTTTTAGTGAAGAGTATGCACGCAGATTTTCACAGATTATTTTCGCAGATAATCGCCGATTTGTGTACCTTAAGATTTCTTATTCAGTTTTATGCCTTTTTTCCAAAACTTTGATGACGTCATCAAGCGTTTTATTTTTTGCCTGTAGCAAAACGAGGTAATGAAACATCAGGTCTGCCGCTTCATTCAGGAAAAGTTTATTATTGTTATCCTTTGATTCAATCACCATTTCAATCGCTTCCTCCCCTACTTTTTGCGCCATCCTGTTAATGCCTTCTTTAAAAAGTGTGGATGTATAGGAACCCGAAACAGGATGTTTT
>JBBQWJ010000359.1:0-1978 GCA_038210685.1 Chitinophagales bacterium
CTTGATTCACTTGGTCCGTGTAGACGTCGATCTGATTGGCCTTGTCGATGGCACCGCGAAAACTCTCGATCGCACGTTGACGAAAGGGGGCTGCCACGCGGTCCACTTCACTTTCATAGATCTTTTTTTCCTCGGCATTCAGGTTTGCCGGTGATGGTGCATTGTATAGTGCATCCGCAATATGCTCGTAAGCCGACCCATGCGTCTACCAATTTCGCCACCCGGGCAGATCTTACTTCAACCATTTTTAAAACAGGACGCCAAAAGTAAATGAAAATCTAACTAATTTCTTTTTTTACTGTGATTTTTCTTGTATGGATAAGCAGCTTTTCAACCGTTCCGTTTTATTTCACTATTTTTAATGTCCATTTTCATTTTTCCAAAACATGGCTATGAGAGAAGAGATTCTTCAATACATCTGGAAATTTCAATATTATAATAATAGTGATCTGCTGTGCACCAACGGCGATCGTATTTCGGTGATTCATCCCGGCACTCATAATTTCAACCAGGGCCCTGATTTTACAGAAGCCAAAATTAAGATCAACGAAACTTTGTGGGCAGGCAATGTGGAACTGCATATCAATTCTTCACACTGGAACCAGCATAAACATTCAGCCGATAACAACTACAACAACATTATTCTTCACGTGGTGTGGAACCATGACATGGAAATAAAAGATGCGAATGGAAATAATTTACCAACGCTCGAACTGCAAAGCCGGGTTTCTAACTTGTTGTTGGAAAAATACCGGAAACTCATGGAAACGCCACAATTTATTCCCTGCGAAAAACTGGAAATAAATATTAGCGGGCTTGCTTTTACCGCCTGGAAACAAAGGCTTGCAGCCGAAAGGTTGCTGTTGAAATCAGACAATATTTTTAAAATATTTCAGCAAACCAATTTTCACTGGGAAGAAACTTTTTGGTGGCTGATCGCCGCAAATTTTGGCTTGAAAGTAAACAGCGAAGTATTTACAAAAATCGCGCAATCATTACCGTTACATCTTTTGGCCAAACACAAAAACAGTATCATTCAAATTGAAGCTTTGTTATTCGGACAGGCAGGCTTACTCGAAAAAGATTTTGATGAAAAGTATCCTGCCATGTTGAAAAAGGAATATGATTTTTATCGAAAAAAATACAAACTACAGCCTGTAGATGGCGGTTTACATTTTTTAAGAATGAGGCCTGCTAATTTTCCGACGATCCGTTTAGCGCAGCTTGCCATGCTCATCCACAACAGCGAACATTTGTTTTCGAAAATTAAAGAAACAGATTCCGTAAAGCAATTAAAAGAAATGTTTGCCGTGGAAGCTAATGATTACTGGCATTACCACTATATTTTTGATGAAGAAAGTGATTTTAAAATAAAGCGGCTTGGTAAACAAATGATCGAAAATATTCTCATCAATACAATTGTACCAATTGTATTTTGTTACGGCCTTCATCACAACGATGAATATTATAAAGAGAAAGCGATCAAATGGCTCGAAGAGATTCCGCCTGAAAAAAATGCCATCACCAAAGGCTTTGAAAACCTTGGCTATTCCAATAAAAGCGCTTTTGATTCACAGGCCTTCATCCAGTTAAAAAATAAGTATTGCATTGATAAACTTTGCCTGAAGTGTGTGATTGGGAATTCTCTTTTGAAGAAATAACAAGCTAATTTGCCAATGAAGGACAATCCATAAAATTCTGAAATAAACTAATGTGATAATGAGAATTAATTAATTATCAGCACCACATTGGCATATTAACTAGCCAGCCATTGTTTAATTAAAGGTTCCAATGATACTTCAGCACCAATTCAATATCAGGATGAACGCTTTTGGCAACAGGACACTGGTGGCCGGTTCTTTCTAAAATTAACCTTTCTTTTTCATTTATATTTTCCGGTAAAGAAACCGTCACTTCAATCTTTGCCACGCGCCGCGGATCGTTTGCCATGTGCTTTTTAACCTCTGCTTTTGAATGG
>JBBQWJ010000360.1:0-1964 GCA_038210685.1 Chitinophagales bacterium
TTTTGTTACTATAAAGTTTCATTCTTTACTTTGCATCCTTAATGAAACAAAACATTCACATACATCATCATCATATTTTACCTCACGGGTAAGCTGTTCTGATTCTGTATGTAATAAACATATTTTAAAAAGGCTTACTGAAAAGTGAGCCTTTTTTCATTTTTAAAAGAAACAAATGCTAAAAATTGCGATTCAAAAATCAGGAAGATTGTACGAGCAGTCGGTACAACTTTTAAAAGAATGCGGTATTGAATTAAATAACGGAAACCGGCAGTTGAAAGTGAAAGCTTTTAATTTCCCGGCTGAAGTTTATTTTTTACGTGACGATGATATTCCACAATACGTTTCTGATAATGTGGCAGATGTTGGTATTGTTGGCGAAAACGTGGTCTTTGAAAAAGACAAAGACCTTGACGTCGTGGGTAAACTCGGTTTTGGGCGCTGTCGTTTAAGTATTGCCGTTCCGAACAGTATGAATTATAAAGAAGCGGGTGATTTGAATGGTTTAAAAATTGCTACCTCATATACCGGACTTTTGCAAAAATTTTTGAATGAGAATAACCTGCAAGCAGAAATTCATGAGATCAGCGGTTCGGTAGAAATAGCACCGGGTATAGGTTTGGCCGATGCGATTTGCGACCTGGTAAGTAGCGGAAGCACTTTGTTTACCAATAACCTTAAAGAGGTTGAAGTGATATTGGATTCGCAGGCAGTATTAGTTGCTAATAAATATTTAAATTCAGAAAACAGGAAAATTCTGGATAATTTATTGCTCAGAATAAATGCGGTAAAGGCTGCAAAAAATAATAAATATATCATGATGAACGCGCCTGACCACCAGTTAAAAAACATTTGCGCTTTGTTGCCCGGAATGAAAAGCCCAACGGTTGTTCCGCTTGCCGAAAGTGGCTGGAGCAGTGTGCAGACTGTGGTGAATGAGAATGATTTTTGGGAAGTGATACAAAAACTAAAGCAATTTGAAGCACAGGGAATTTTGGTAGTACCCATTGAAAAAATGATCTCTTAAAGAAAAAAGTTATGAACGCAATAATCGAAAATCCTTCAAGAATAGAATGGGCTGATTTGATAAAAAGGCCACAGATCAACTCTGAAAATCTTACAGAAACGGTCTCTGAAATTATAAATACTGTAAAAGCCCAGGGCGATTTTTCGGTAAAAAATTATTCTTTAAAATTTCATGATTTTGCGCCGGCAAATCTTTGGGTGACTGATGAAGAGATCGAAAAGTCAGACAAGCTGGTACATAAAAGCCTTCGCAAATCTATTCTTCAGGCAAAAAAAAATATAGAGAAATTTCATAAACAGCAGGTTGCCAAAATAAAAAAGGTCGAAACTGCCTCAGGAGTATCATGTTGGCGAAAAAGTGTACCGATAGAAAAAGTGGGTTTGTATATTCCCGGCGGAAGTGCTCCATTGTTCTCTACTTTATTAATGCTCGCCATTCCTGCAAAACTAGGGGGTTGCAAAAGTATTTTAGTTACTACACCTGCTAATAAAAGCGGGGATGTGGATCCTGCGATTTTGTACGTTGCGAATATTTTGGGTATTAAAAATATTTATAAAGGCGGCGGTGCGCAGGCGATTGCAGCGATGGCGTATGGAACCCAAACCGTGGAAAAAGTAGATAAGATTTTCGGCCCCGGCAATCAATATGTAACAGCCGCCAAGCGAATTGTAAATATGGATGGCGTAGCGATTGATATGCTTGCCGGCCCAAGTGAACTTGCTGTTTTTGCTGATGAAACTTGCGTTCCTGCTTATGTGGCAGCTGATCTTTTAAGCCAGGCAGAACATGGTGCCGATAGCCAGGTAGTGTTGGTGGCAGTAAACAAACAAATAATCGATAAAGTTATTGAGCAAATCCATTTGCAGTTACCTGATTTGCCAAGAAAAGAAACAATTGAAAAAAGCTTTTTGAACAGGAGATTTTTGGTGATAGAAGA
>JBBQWJ010000361.1:0-1912 GCA_038210685.1 Chitinophagales bacterium
AAAAAAATCCTTTTCAAATCTTCTCGTTTCCAGGTTCACTTTTATGGATGAAACGTCAGGAATATTTTTATTTCCGTTGCATGAAACGAAAACTATCGCAGTAAATAAACAAATAAAACATTTTCTCATTCCCCAAATAAAACAAAAAAATAAAGACAATTTTGTTAAATGAAGAATTCACTGTGATTTTATTCTGGCTTAATTTTACAAAATGAAAATTTTTCTTGCACAACAGAATTATCACATCGGTAATTTTGAAAAGAACCTGGATAAGATTATAGAAGCGATTAAAGAAGCCAAAAGCCAGAAAGCAGACCTGATCATTTTTAGTGAAATGAGCATTTGTGGCTATCCTGCCAAAGATTTTCTTGATTTCAAAGATTTTATTGATAAGTGTTTTAAAAGCATTGAAAAAATAAAACAACACGCGGATACGATCGGTGTAATTGTGGGCTCTCCAGACAGAAACCCGGTAAGAGAAGGGAAGGATCTTTTTAATGCAGCCTTTTTTCTTTATGAAAATCAAATAAAAGGCGTGGCTCACAAAACCTGTTTGCCCAACTATGATGTGTTCGATGAATACCGGTATTTTGAACCGGCTTTTACATGGAATGTAATTGAGTTTAAGGGAAAGCGAATCGCGCTCACCATTTGTGAAGACATCTGGAACCTTGGCGACAACCCGCTTTACCGCATTTGCCCGATGGATATTTTGATGGAGCAGCAGCCGGATGTGATGATCAATATTTCCGCATCACCATTTGATTACACACATGCAGATGACCGGAGAGCCACCATAAAAGCAAATGTTTTAAAGTATAAACTTCCTCTCATTTACTGTAATGCGGTTGGCAGCCAGACAGAAATTATTTTTGACGGTGTGTCTTTGTGTTTTGATAAAGAAGCCAATCTTTGTCATGAACTTTCACAATTCAAAGAAGAACTGAAAGAAGTTCATTTGAATGACGATGGAACTTTTGATGCGCCAATAATAAGACCTGCAAATGAAGTTGGAAACGTGCTTTTAGAACCTTTGGAATTTTCACCATCACTAAATATTCAGCAGGTATATGATGCAATCGTTTTAGGAATCAAAGACTATTTTTCAAAGATGGGATTTACAAAAGCCATCATTGGAAGTAGCGGAGGTATTGATAGCGCTGTTACAATTGCACTCGCTTGTGCCGCTCTCGGAAAAGAAAATGTAAGAGCAGTTTTAATGCCTTCCGGGTTTTCTAGTTCTCATTCAATTTCTGATGCCGAGCAATTAAGCAAAACACTTGGAAACCCTTATGACATAATTCCAATAAAAAATATTTTCAAAGCCTTTTTAAAAGAACTTGAGCCGGTATTTAATAATCTTCCCTTTAACGTAGCAGAAGAAAATATTCAAAGCCGTACAAGAGGAAATTTACTGATGTCGATTGCCAATAAATTTGGATATATTCTTTTAAATACTTCTAATAAAAGTGAACTGGCAACGGGCTATGGTACATTGTATGGCGATATGGCTGGGGGACTCGGAGTATTAGGTGATTGTTACAAAATGCAAGTGTATGAACTGGCAAAATATATCAATAGAGAAACTGAACTAATTCCTCAAAATATAATTACAAAGCCACCAAGCGCAGAGTTACGCCCGGGCCAGAAAGACAGCGACAGCCTGCCGGATTACGAAGTGCTGGATAAAATTTTATACAAATACATTGAGCAAAGTAAAGGTCCGGACGAAATTAAAGCAGCAGGGTTTGATGTTGCTCTTGTTGACAGGGTACTGAAAATGGTAAATGTAAATGAATATAAACGCAACCAGTTTTGTCCCATCATCCGGGTATCGCCTAAGGCGTTTGGTGTGGGAAGAAGAGTACCAATAGTAGGAAAATATTTAGCCTAGTGACATTACATAATGTTT
>JBBQWJ010000362.1:0-1897 GCA_038210685.1 Chitinophagales bacterium
TACCGATCAGGAAAATTAAAAGTTGATGTATTGGTTTCATTTAAGAAGGTTTAATGTTTAAAAGCAGTGATTTATTTATTGGTTAAAGATGATCTTACCAATTGAGTAATTGAGTTGTTCGAGGGCGTTCATTTTATCGTACCTCAGCCCATTTAATTGAAGCGAATTTTGCTTGTAAGAATCGTAGAAATCTAAAAATTGCAAAAGTGAAATGTTCTTTTTTTCAAAGTTGATGGTGACCTGTCCGACCATTTCTTTCATTTTGTTTTCAAATTCAGGATCGATTCCCTTAAGCAAATTTTCCGCCCTTAAGGCAGTGATGTAATTGGTGGTTACTTCATTTTTTACTTTTTCCAGACCGCTTTGAGATTCTACCGTATTTACCTGTTCTTGTATTTCAGCGTTCTTTATATTTCCCTGGTTGCGGTTAAAAAAGGGAAGTGGAAGGGCGATGCCGATTGAATTGTAATTGGGTACATAGCTGCCGAGCCTGTCGTAGCCGGCAATAACGGTAACATCTGGTTTTGCCAATGCCTTTTGAAGCGAAATATTGTTGTTGCTGTAGGTAATAGAAGCATTCAAAACTTTCAGATCGGGCCTGTTGACAAATGCAGAATCTACTAGTTCCTTATAGTTTGTTTTTTGCAGATCTGCATTTTGTAAGGGTGTGAATTCCGGCTTAATAAATTTCTGTGGATCTGAATGCAAAAGCAGTTTTAATTCAGCTTCCGTATTTCCAATATCCGTTTGAAGATTTGCGTATTCAGCCTGCAACGTATACAATTGTGATTGAATGCGTAGTACATTTACCGGCGCCGAATAACCTTTTTGTTCCTGTTCCTGGTAAGCCTCTGCTATTTTCTTCAAAGAAGAAATTTCCAGGTCATACAAACCGGATGATTGGCTAAGAAAATAGATGTTATAAAAATCACTTCGCAGCGCATATCGTAACGTTCTGAGGAGATCATAAAACTGGAAACCGGCTATATCGATGCCCGAAGTAGCCAATGCCATCGATTTTTTTCTTTTGCCCGCCAGTCTGAACAATTGCGAAACCTGCACCGACATTTCAGGGTCGAAAAAATGATGGGTTTCGGCATTATAAAAGCCATTGGCATAAGAAAATTGAGGATTATCGAAAAGGCCTGCGGTTATCACTGTGGCACGCGCAGAATCAATGCTTAATTTTTGAGCTATCAGATCAAGATTATTATGCAGGAAAAGCGATTCGGCTTCTGCTAATGTAAGTTGTAACGTGTCGGTCTGATTTGCCCGGATTTCCTGTGCCTTCGAAAAATAAAAGCATGCAATGAAAGCCGGTAAAAGAAATACCTTTTTCATGTAACTATTTAATAAGAATAATAGGGATGCAGTAAAGCAATAAATAACCTGTATTTATATTTTACTGTAGATTGATATTAAAGAAGCGTAAAGCAATTTGCTTTAAAGAAGTTACACTTTAGGGGGAGGAATAATTATGTCGTAGCAGACAGAAGAAATTTTAGATTCGATACAATCGTGAAAGTTCTTTGAGTTGTTTATGGCAAACTCTTTTTTAATCTGATGCTCAGGAGTTGCAATGGTGTAGTTAACATTTGTCATGTGAAAATTCTGGCCGCTGTCATCATTTTCATCATCTGCGTGATGATCATAACCCAGTTTTACTCTTACTAATTCAACAATGCTGGTGATGTCGTCCAATTGATTTCCATTGGCATCATACACATCCTGCTCAGGCGCCTGGGGCAGGAACATAGAGGTGTTCATGTGCGACAGTATCAAAATAAATGCGAGCAATCTTTTCATTGCAAAAGGCGAAAGGCTATTTAACGGGCAAATATAATCTGCTTGTATACCTGATTGAAGATTTTTTTTCCTTTTAGGATTTTGATAACTA
>JBBQWJ010000363.1:0-1752 GCA_038210685.1 Chitinophagales bacterium
AATTCCCATAATGGCAGGATCAACACCGGCAACAGCCATACTTACAACTTTAGCCATGGGTTTAAGATCGTATTTCTTAACCATACTCTCATTGGCCAGCAATAACATGGCGGCTCCATCATTAATTCCTGAAGAATTTCCCGCAGTAACAGTTCCATCCTTGATAAAAGCCGGCTTAAGCTGCGACAATTTTTCAAGCGAACTTTTCCTGGGATGTTCGTCAGTATCAAAAATAATCTTGTCTGTTTTATTCGGAGTAATTTCTACCGGAACAATTTCGTCTTTCCATTTTCCGGAAGCTAAAGCCGCAAAATATTTCTGCTGGCTTTCAAACGCAAATTCATCCTGCGCCCTTCGTGAAATTTTCCATTGCTTTGCCACATTTTCTGCAGTCTCTCCCATGGAATAAGGATAGTATTTTTCAATTAATTTTTTGTTGGGAAAACGCCAGCCGATAGTAGTATCATACACCTCTTTTTTCCTGCTAAATGCCCCTTCAGATTTACCCATAACAAAGGGCGCCCTCGTCATACTTTCTACGCCGCCTGCAAGAAAAATATTGCCATCACCACACATGATTGCGCGTGAAGCATCCATCACGGCCTGTAAACCACTGGCACATAAACGATTAACCGTATTTCCTGCAACTGAAACAGGCAAGCCAGCGAGCAAAGCCGCCATACGTGCAACATTCCGGTTGTCCTCTCCCGCCTGGTTGGCATCTCCCGCAATCACATCTTCAATTTCAGCTACTTCAATTTTACCATTTCTTTTTACTAAAGTTTCAATCACATCAGCAAGAAGATCATCAGGGCGAATAGAGCTCAAAGCGCCACCATAGCGTCCTACAGCGGTTCTTAACGCATCAATAACGTAAACTGTTTCCATTATTTTTTATTTATGGAAGTGCAAGATAAATGTTTTCGTTTTTCCGCCTTCAGCTTACCATCTTATCTTTGCACGATGAACGCGAAAAAAAATATCCGCACACTTACACTTGACGAACTTACCCAATATTTTTTATCCATCGGCGATAAAAAATTCAGGGCAAAACAAGTGTGGGAATGGCTTTGGAAAAAGCACGCCCAAAGTTTTGAGGATATGACGAACCTGAGCAAAGAACTGCGCGAAAAACTTTTAGAAAATTTTTCTCTACCTGCACTATCTAATAATCTTTCACAATTTAGCAGCGACGGTACGATAAAAAGCAGGTTTAAAACTTTTGACGGGCATTTGGTGGAAGGTGTATTAATTCCTGTAGAAAACCGCCAAACGGCCTGTGTTTCTTCACAGGTAGGGTGCAGCCTCAGTTGTAAATTTTGTGCAACAGGCTTTATGGACAGGAAAAGAAACCTTCACTTTGATGAAATTTATGATGAAGTGGCTTTGCTGAATGAAATTGCTGAAAAAACGTATGGGAAAAAGTTAAGCAATATTGTTTTTATGGGAATGGGTGAACCACTGTTGAATTACAAAAATGTACTTAAAGCAATTGAAAGGATTACAGCGCCTGATGGTTTGGGAATGGGATCGAAAAGAATTACTGTTTCCACTTCCGGGATTTCAAAAATGATCAGGCAATTAGGCGATGATGGCGTAAAATTCAACCTCGCATTATCTCTTCATGCGGCGAACGATAAAAAAAGAAGTGAAATAATGCCGATCAATGAAACCAACAATATCAAATCGCTGATAGATGCTTTGAATTATTTTTATGAGAAAACAAAGAACGATATCACCTTTGAATACATT
>JBBQWJ010000364.1:0-1740 GCA_038210685.1 Chitinophagales bacterium
TGCCATACCAGCCGCCGCCGGTTTCTTCACCTACAAGCTTGATATTGGACTGCCCTTTTACATCATTGCAAAAAATGGAGGAAGCAGAAAAAGTAAGGCCGTTGGTAAGAATATAAATATCGCCGTTGAAATGATTTTTACGTTTTGGATTAAAAGAGTGGCGCTCCCAATATCCAAAATGATACCTTCCATCTTTCTCTTTGTGGGTAACAAAAAGCAAACCGATGTTATTAAAAAATCCGTGAGAAATATACCGGGTATAAGGAGCCAGGTTGTTGCTGGCTGCATCAGCAGAATCTGCCACTTTGAAAGAGGTGTTTCGTAAAAACCTGGTAAGAAAAACAGAATTAATAATATCCCCACCTCCATTGGCCCTTATATCGATCACCAGGTTTTTTGTTTTATTTTTTCGCATTTCCCGAAAAGAATGCCGGAAAAAACCTCTCAGGTGGCCTTTAGAAAAATCGTTTACTGTCATTAATGCATAAGAAGAATCGTACTGAAGCGAACGCGAGAATTCCATTTTTTGCTGGTGCGTGTATTTTATTTTTTGCCTTTTTTGAATTGGTTTTTTTTTCTTTGTTGTATCTGAAACCGGCTGGAAATAAGGTATCACAGCATTTTTTGAATTGCCCGCACTATCAGTATAGCTTACCTGGTAACTCTTATACAATCCGAATATGTTGCGATGAAAATAGGGGAAATCTGAACTAAGCCGGATGTAATTTACATTCTCGGAATAGCCGTCTTCTACCAAATAATGAAACATATAATCGATCATTTCACGGTTCTTTATTTCGTTGATGGAAGTGATAAAGGAACCGTTATTTATCAGGCGATTTTTTCGGTTAAGGTTGCCAATCACCATCATGGTATCTTTCCATACTTTTAAATACAAAGGAAAAGAAGGAATGATTTTATTTTTTATGAAGTGATTCCAACCTTTGCTCATTTCAAAGCTGGTGTGTCCGCAATGGATCACAGAAGTGAGCGGCGCAATTATTTTCCACCCAAACTGGAGTTCTGTCATCGAATCCTGGATGGAATTATAGCCCGCATCAAAATAATAATTCATGCTGTCTTTGGAAGTGTACCAATAAATAGAGGGATGTTTTTGTTCGAGAATATTACGCAATAAAGTATAATCCTGTTGTAATTCCTTTTTCGGATATTTCTTATTCGGATTATAATTTTTGGAGGCCGAGCAGGAAAACAATAATGGTAAAAAAAACAAAAGATAGTGTCGCCTCATGATTTATAATCCTAATAAAATTGTTACTATAAAAATTAATTTGATAATTAAAAAATCATTGAAGCGCATTCCAGCCTTGTGCAGTAAGCGGGTGCGTGTTACCGCCTTTGGTGATTATTATAGATCCTTTTTCTTTTTCAGTAATGTAGCCTACAACGCTTATGTTAGGATTTTCAGATATTTTATCAAAGTCATTTTGATCCACAGTAAAAAGCAATTCATAATCTTCGCCGCCACTTAAAGCGCAGGCAGTAGGATCCAGTTCAAGCTTATAAGCAAACTGGCGCGCCATTTCATTTATAGGAATTTTTTCTTCGTACAGCACACAACCGCTTTCACTTTTCTTGCAGATATGCAAAAGCTCGCTGCTTAAGCCATCACTGATATCGATCATGGAAGTAGGTTGAATTTCCTTTTCTGCAAAAAACTCAATAATATCCTTTCGCGCTTCGGGCTTTAAAAGTCTGCCAACAATATAATCCTGGTTT
>JBBQWJ010000365.1:0-1701 GCA_038210685.1 Chitinophagales bacterium
CTTAAACCGCCAAGACAGGCAATACCAATAAATTGTAACTGGTTTAATACGGGGTTGCCGAGCAAAGCCCAGAACAATACAAGGCTCAACAAAACCATAAGAAGCATAATAATAATACTGTAAATTAATTTGCCAATAATAAACTGAACTGGGCTTGTAATGGTATAAAAATAAAGCATCCTGCCTTTGCTTTCCTGCATAAAACTTTTAGCCACCGCATTTACACAAACGAATAATTGTATCATCCAGAACAACCCGTTATAAACAGTGCTTTCCGGCTGGCCCATCGCCAGGTATAACACAAAAATGGTGGAAGCGACATATAACAAAATCCCAAAAAAAGTATGCTGTTGCCTCAATTCCAGCAGGAAATCTTTCTTTAATAAAATCAGAATTTTTGACATTAGGTAGTTAATAAATTCATCAGTAAACAAACAAAATAAGACAATTTCTAATTACCGATCAAGAGCTGCACACACGCGGCATCTGGGTTCGTAAATATCTTTTTCGCCCAATAAAACCTGCCCTCCGGCACTTATTTTTCTATAACTCACATTGGCAATATTGCCGCAAACTACGCAGATTGCGTGGAGCTTGGTAATATAATCGGCTATTGCCAGCAGGTTTGGCATTTGCCCAAATGGCTTGCCCTGGTAATCCATATCAAGGCCTGCCACAATCACGCGCATTCCTTTAAGCGCCAGCGCTTCACAAACTATAGCTATCTGGTCATCAAAAAATTGTGCTTCATCTATACCAACCACGTCTACATCCTGCGCCAGCAAAAGTATTGTTTGTGAATTATCTATTGGAGTTGACTGTATTTTATTTTCGTCGTGACTTACAATTTTTTCCTGATCATATCTTGTATCAAAAGCGGGTTTAAAAATTTCAGCCTTAAGATTTGCTATTTCCACTCTCTTCAACCGCCTGATTAATTCTTCTGTTTTTCCACTGAACATACTGCCACAAATCACTTCTATCCAACCCCGCCTTTCGCCACGCAAATTCGGTTCAATAAACATTTTTTGTATTTAATTTTGATTTCAATTAGTATCTTAGCTTAGATTGCAAGGTTAAAGTGATTTTTCCTGAAATCAAAAACAAAGATTTTACATTTTTTTGAATAACCGGATTTTATTACATGGAAAGAGTGTCAACACTTCTTAATAAATTACAAAAGCAACTGGATGAAAATTCAACTGCCAGGGAAATGTTGCAAACTGTGCAGATTTTACAGGCAGAATTAATAAAAAAAATTGAAAAAAAGCAAGTTCCAAGGAATGAAAAAATTTCAGTTTTGATGCCTGTTTCTTTCAATGTGGTTGAACTAGAAATAACCAATCCGGATACTGGCGAAGAAAAAGTGTTGCAGGTTTTACAGGTAAATGATAAAGATATAGAAGAAGAACTTGAACAAATAAAAAAGAATGCAGAAGCTGTAAATGCCAGAGTTTCTCACAACCGGCCGGGCTTTTTATTTGATCCGCTGGAAGAAGTTCCTACCCTGTCTCACCAGGACCAGCTGGAAAAAAAACCTTCTGGTGAACTTTCTTTCGAATATCCCGAATCGCTTAATGATCGCCTGAAAGAAAATAAAAAAGAACTCTCACATTCGATAACATCTGCTCCCATAAAAGATTTAAGAAAAGCTATCGGTGTAAATGATCGATTCCTTTTCATCAATGAATTGTTTCGTGG
>JBBQWJ010000366.1:0-1694 GCA_038210685.1 Chitinophagales bacterium
ATCTTCCACATTTATTTCCAGGTGATCTTCTTTGTCTTTGAAAAAGATCATAATTTTACCGCAACAATCTTTATGCATGATGCCGTGCAGCATGGCATTTTCGATAAAAGGCTGCACTATCATGGTTGGAATCAATATTCCTGCATCTTGCAAAGATGGATCCACATGGATGTGGTAATTCAGTTTTTTACCGAAACGCAGTTTTTCCAATTCCAGGTAAAGCGTAAGCATTTCTATTTCTTTTTCAAGACTTATATTGGCTTCCATCGTTGTTTCCAAAATGGCGCGGATCAATTTTGAAAATTTCCCGAGGTACCTGTCTGCATTTTCTGCATCATTGAACAAAACAAACTTCTTGATAGAATTGAGCGCGTTAAAAATGAAATGCGGATTCATCTGGCTGCGAAAGGCCGATAGCTGCATTTCTATAAGCTGTTTTGAAATAGTATCGAGTTCCTCTTTTTGTTTTCTTAACAACTGGTCTGCTTCAATTGACCTTATTTTACTGGCTATCAAGGTACCGATGGTTGTCATCATCTGAAGATGATTTTCGTGAAAAAACCCAAGTTCCGAATGTTCAGAATCTATAACGCCCAACAATTCATCTTCATATTTTATCGGCACACAAATTTCGCTGAGGCCACTATACCCTTCAGCAAGGTACCGGGAGTCTTTTCGTGTATCAGGCAGGATGATGGCATTTCCGGTTTCAGCCACGGTTCCTACAATTCCTTCGCCGGGGGCAAGATTGTAGGGAAATTGAACCAATATTTCTTTTGAATCCTTTACGCCAAAACCTGCCCGCTGTACCATTTTGGTCTTTTCATCATTCCACATATAAATGAGGCAATCTTCAAAATCCAGTTTGGCAATCAGATTTTTGGCAACGTCCCACAATATTTCGTCCACATCATTTTTTAATAACAAAGAGGTGGAAAAAAAATTATTGATCTTTTCTCTTTCAAGCCGCACTTTGTAATTCTCAGCACGCAATTTTTCCAATTCAATTTTAGTAGCTTCTACCTCCCTGATTTTTTTTTCACGTATTCTTACCACGCGAAAAAAAGCATAAAACAAGGCGACCATTGATAAATCAAGAATCGGCCACGTCCAGAAAGGAACTACGATAGTTAATTTAAAAAAATTAATGTGGCAAAACATTGCATGTACGTTTGTAATAAAAATAAACTGAACACACCTTTGTATAATAAAACCTTATTAAAAATAAATAAAACCAATTACAGTAAACAAAGAAAATACTTATATTTTTATTTTGCTATCGGCTAACAAAATCAATTTTTCGTTCAACCCTCACCGTTACACACTACTTCACTTCCCAATCATCTGTTCTGAAAGGTGACGCAGGCAAGCCGGCTTTATTGAATAAATTCGGAATAGCAGTATTGGTAAATCCCATTCTCACGGCAGTTGGATGTTGAACTTGCTGGCTGGAAACAATTACCGTACTGCCATCAATAGTTGCAGTTGCAGGAACAAACTGGCGATCTTCTCCGGCGATAAAAAAATCCGTAAGCTTATTACCTTGTTTCATTAAACCGTTTTCGGCAAAATCAAAATCAATAACCGCTTTGTTCCCGTTCACTTCCATAGAGCGGTACAGCGGCCCTGAGTATTGAATATTTTCTTTGCCATATGTTTTGGCAAGCGCCCATGCAGCAAGGCGTTTCCCAACA
>JBBQWJ010000367.1:0-1691 GCA_038210685.1 Chitinophagales bacterium
CCTTTCGGCGATCATACAGGTTATTATTCTTTGCCTGACTGGTATCCGAAATTTCATATCACCGCAATCACCCATAAAAAAAATCCTGTGTATCCAGCTACAATTGTTGGTATCCCGCCACAGGAAGATGCATGGCTGGGAAAAGCAACTGAACGTATTTTTCTGGCGCCAATAAAGATGACGTTGGTTCCTGAAATACTTGATATGGAAATGCCCGTTGAAGGCGTTTTTCATAATTTGGTAATCGCTAAAATTCAAAAAGACTACGCGGGCCAGGCGCAAAAAGTGATGAATGCCATGTGGGGCGCAGGACAGATGATGTTTAATAAAATTTTGGTAGTTACCGCAGAAAGCCAGACAGCATTTGTGGAGCTTAATGATTATGAAACTTTAGCGAAAGACGTTTTCAAAAATTTAAACCCCTCAACTGATATTTATTTTTCGCAAGGCCCGATGGATGTGCTTGATCACAGTTGCAGCAAAATGGGTTTTGGCGGAAAAATGTGTATTGATGGAACTTTTAAGTATGATGAAGAAAAGGATGATCATTTTTCGTCTATGCTTCCACGTTTTACTGTTGAATCTCAAAATGAATTATTGAAACTTTTCCCGGAAATAAAAGCGATCAATTTTTCATTGGTTGAACAGGAAATTCCTTGCCTGATCGTGGCTGTTCAAAAAAATAAAAAGGAGCACGTAAAAAAATTACATGATCTGATTTTTGAAACCGGAATTGTTAACGGAATCAAAATGATCTTATACGTTGAACATACAATTGATCCGAATGACCTGCCTGTTGCTTTGTGGCGTTTTTGCAATAACCTGGATCCTAAACGTGATCATTTTATAGTAAAGAAACAAATAGCAGGGATTTCCAATCAATACGTTGCCTGCATTGGTTTTGACGGCACTTTAAAAACAAAGGAATTCGATGATTTTTACCGTGACTGGCCCAACATCATTATTGCTGACGACAAGACCATTGAATCAGTAGATAAAAAATGGCCAAATCTGGGGCTGGGAGAATTTATTCCTTCGCCTTCATTAAAATTCAAAGGGCAAATGTATGGAGAAGAAGCAATAGCAAACTATTAGAGAAAGATTTAAAATACAATTTTAGAATAGAACAGAACTCTACAAAGTACTTGAATTGAAAATCTATTTTCAACGCCTTCTCCAAAGCGAGTACAATCGAAATAAGCCAAAAATTACAGGAACAACATAGAACCAACTTTTAGAATCGAAAAAAGAGTTATTAGAAAACTTTTCCTTAAGTAGTAAGGAGGTAATAATAATCAAAACGACATACATTGCTGTCAAAGCAATTCTATTGGTTTTGGAAGTTGGTATTATTCGGCTCATTTTCTTTATTGGCAAAATAGTTTCTTGTCATTTGAATTATGGGAACCAAAGAAAAAATAACAAGAATGACAAAAAGTATATTCTTCCTTATAAAAGGAGTTTCAGTGAAAAAATTTGTTGCTGCTAAAAGTATTAATATTACGCCTGTAATCCACAATCCTGAATATATCCAAATGTCTTTTGTATCCGGATTTGTTACCCAATCTGGTCTTTTAGATTTCATATTTTATTTTTATTCCAAATCCTAATTTCTAAATATCCGTTGCTTCCCCATAAGCCACTGCTGTAGCTTCTTTCACGGCTTCGCTGATGGTTGGATGCGGATGAAT
>JBBQWJ010000368.1:0-1592 GCA_038210685.1 Chitinophagales bacterium
AAAACAATTATTGCAGGATAATAATATTGATACGCGTTTTATCCTTGAAAGTAAAAAAAGAATTACCACTAATAAAATCAGGATCATCAGCCGAAACCAACACATGATGCGCCTTGACGCAGAAATGGTTCATGATATTGATGATACTGACGAAGAGAAATTGCAAAATCAAATTGAAAAATATATCGCGACAGAAAGACCTGACGTCGTTATTTTTGAAGATTACAACAAAGGGATTCTTACAAAAAATATCATTGCCAATACAATTTCTTTTTGCAATAAAAATAATGTAACCACAGCAGTTGATCCGAAGAGAAAGAATTTCTTTTCTTATCAAAATGCAACTTTGTTTAAACCAAACCTGGCTGAAGTTTTCACCGCCTTAAATTTATTGCCCGAAGATGTTTCTGAAGAATTACTTTCTGAAATCCATTCGCAGTTGAAGGAAAAATTAGACCATACCATTTCCTTAATTACACTTTCTGAAAAAGGGGTGTTTTACCAGGAAAATAATTTTAAAAATATGGTTCCCTCTCACCGTAGAAACATTGCAGATGTTAGCGGTGCCGGTGATACGGTTATTGCGGTTGCTTCCTTGGTGTATGCCGCAACCAAAAACATTGATCTTGCTGCAAAGATTTCAAATCTCGCCGGCGGTATTGTTTGCGAAGAAGTAGGAACCGTCGCTATTCAGAAAGAAAAACTACTGGAAGAATGTGTGAAATTAATTGAAGAATAGAATTGCGTTTTTTCATTAAACAGGAAACCAATAAAAAATTCTCTTTTTATTTTCTCTGGAAATGAAAAATCCCTGTTTTTTGTTGCTTCACTGCAAAAACAAAAAAAGTGGCCTATCTAAAATGGGAGATCGCTAATGATTTTTAAAGATTTAATTTTGCTAAAATGGCCTAAGCTAAAATTATAAACTTTTAGATAATATCTATGCAAAAAATTTCATTAACAATTCACGGTGGTGCAGGCAATATTAAGAAAGGAGATTTATCGCCTGAAATTGAAGAAGCTTATCTGCAAGGGCTTTCACAGGCGCTGGAAGTAGGTTATGCTATTTTAAGTAAAGGCGGAAGCGCTGTTAATGCAGTAAGAGAAGCCGTGGTGATTTTGGAAGATAATCCACTATTTAATGCAGGCAGGGGATCTGTTTTTACTAAGAAGGGATTGAATGAAATGGATGCTGCAATAATGGATGGAAAAACATTGGAAGCCGGCGCAGTTGCAAGTGTGCGTAATGTTCGGAACCCAGTGGAATTAGCAGAAAAGGTGATGCTCCACAGCGGCCATGTGTTTTTAAGCGGTAAAGGTGCTAATGATTTTGCCATAAAACAAGGCATAAAATTAGAACCTGATGATTATTTTTTTTCCAAATACCGCTATGATCAGTGGCGCGAAATAAGAGACAGTGACTTGTATAAACTGGACCATAAAAATGACAAATTAGTTAGTTTACTGAAAGAAAAAAAGTTTGGAACAGTAGGAGCGGTGGCGTGCGATGGAGATGGGAACATTGCTGCGGCTACCTCTACGGGTGGAATGACCAATAAACAATTTGGAAGAATAGGAGACAGCCCGCTTAT
>JBBQWJ010000369.1:0-1529 GCA_038210685.1 Chitinophagales bacterium
GTAACTAATCTTGTTCCCTCAGGTTTCTTCTTCAATTGCTTGTATAAATAGCGGTTGTAATAATTGTATAAATCTTCTGAATATTTTATCGTTGAATCAATCTTTTGAGTGCCAGGTACATTTTCGTAGAAGGAATTATAAAAATAAAAATAGTCATACTTTTCAAACTCAATGTTGCAAATATTATCGCAGGCAAAAGAGACATTTTCAAGCTCTAGTTCTTTGGCCAGATCAGTTGAAAGATCAACAAGATTCTGCCTTTGTTCCACTCCATAAAAAGTGGTAAGCGGATGTTCGTGTGCCGCAACCAAACAAAATTTTCCGGAGCCGCTGCCAATATCAAGCACTTTAACATCCGGAGAAATAGCTAAAAAAGCAGCAGCCTTTTTTGCAACATTTATCGGTGTCCAATGTTTATCAGCCACCTCCAGTATATGTTTGGGATATAGTGAATTAAAAATAAGATCAGAAGCAAACCAGTTTTTCATTATCTAATAAAATTAATTTCCTGATTCAAAATTCTCTTTTTTTGTTCGTTTACTGTTGGGTTTATTACATCTCAGACTTCTCACTCAATTCCAACCAACGCATTTCTTTTTTATCGAGAAGAACGATGATATCACTTATTCTTTCGGAAGTTTCCTGCAATTTCTCAAAATCTTTAGAACCATTATTCAGCTTTACTTCCAGCAGTTTTTTTTCTTTTTCTAACTCTGCAATTTCTTTTTCCAAATTTTTAAATTCCGTTTTTTCTTTGAAGGAAAATTTTTTTGAAGCTGATGAATTATCGTTTTTATCCGCATTAATCTTTTTTTCTTCAATGCCTTTTGCTTTTTGCAAATTGCTTCCTGCATTCTGCGGTTTATTTTCCTCCAACTGCTTCCACATTCTGTATTGAGAATAGTTTCCAGGGAAATCTTTTATTTCGCCATCTCCTTCAAAGGCAAAAAGATGATCAACCAAACGATCCATAAAATAACGGTCGTGACTCACGATCAAAATACAACCCGGAAAGTCCTGCAAAAATTCTTCCAGCGTTCTTAAGGTTTGCAAATCAAGATCATTAGTTGGTTCATCCAACACCAAAAAATTAGGATTTTTAAAAAGAATACTAAGTAAGTGCAACCTTCTTTTTTCTCCGCCGCTTAGTTTGCTCAAGGGCGTAAATTGTTGCTGCGCCGTAAACCCAAATTTTTCCATGAATTGTGAGGCGCTTATTTTACTTCCATCTGCAAGAGGAAAAAATTCTGCAAAATCTTTTACATATTCAATCGCTCTTTTATCCTCTTTATATTGCAATCCTTCCTGCGCAAAATTTCCAAAAACAATAGTATCTCCATGATTTATTTTCCCGCTATCCGGCGGAACAAGATCAAGAGCTACTTTCAAAAAGGTTGATTTACCGGTTCCGTTTTTTCCTACAATTCCTATTCTTTCTCCTTTTTTAAAAGTGTAATCAAAACCTTTCATGATCACCTTATCACCATAAGCTTTGTACACTTTTTTCATTTCAAGCACTTTCCCTCCCA